>DURE01000015.1 GCA_012837425.1 Clostridiales bacterium | reverse complement strand
CTACTAATGCTGCATCGCGCCTCTATCTTATTTTAACAGGATTATACCACATATGTGTGACTTTGTCAACAGTTATATAAAAACCGCATTGAATTAGTCCTGCCCGGGTATCGCCCCCGCTAACAATTTATGCAAAATTATTGAAATGTGTAACACCACCCGAAAAAGGCAGCAACAAAAACCGGAGGATTTATTGATTTCCTTGCCCGAGTTGTCTTTGCAGGGTGCGACGAGACCTCGCGCTACTTTCCCCATGTCAGTCAACTGGCAAAAGGAAGTAGAACGCGGGATACGGGCTTCCGCGCTACAGTATTAGCGATTTTATCATTGAACTTTTTAAGGATTCTTAAGGAACTTTTTCTCAAAAAAGTTCCTTTGAGCGGGGTGTGGGGCAGCGCCCCGCAAGTTTCAGTTCTTCGGCGGAACTGCTTTTTCCAGAGCCGCGGCGAAGGCGGCAGACAGCGCCCCGCGCAGGTCTTTGTCCATGGCATTGAGGCCGGCCTCGGTCACACCGCCCTTTGTGGCGACACGGCTTGCCAGCCCGGCAAAGTCGCCACCGGCGGCATATGTGAATATGCTGCGGGTGATTGCCTCAGCCTCCCCGGGCTTAAAGCCGATTTTTTCGCACTCGCCGGCATAAACCTCCATAATTCGCGCCGCAAAGCCAAGGCCGCAGGAGGCGGCGACGGTCAGGCAGTCGAGCTGCTTCTCGTCAAGGCACAAAAGGTCGCCGAGCTGCCCGAGGACTGAGAGCAGGTCGCCGAAATCCCGGCTCGGGGTGTGCCCTATGATGTCGGCGGCACCGGCCGAGGCCAGCGTGGGCATAACGCGCATCACCGGACAGCCGAAGACCCCTTTCAGTTCGTCTGTATGAACCGCCGCCATGCAACTTACCACACGCTTGCCCCGGGTGTCAAGCGCGGCGAATTCGGCTTTGAGTTCACGGAAAACCTTTGGTTTTATCAAAATCACAACGACATCACAGGCATAAAAGAGCTCGGCTGCACTGCCGCAAACCGGGTGCCCCGCCGCGCGGGCGCGGGCCACGGCGGTATCCGCGCTGTCGCAGACAAATATGTCGCCTGCGGGTATTATGCCGAGTTTTGCAATGCCGGCGTCAATTGCCATGGCAAGGTTGCCGTAGCCTAAAAAACCGAGTTTCATAGCAAAAAGAAGCGCTGAAATTACGCTTTTTCTCCTTTGTTTTTTTTCTCGGGCAGAAAAATCGTTCCGACCTGTTTTCCGTCACAGATGTCGTAGAGTATATCGGGATTTGAGCCGTTGGCGATAACCATCGGTATGCCGGCGTCGTTTACAATTTTGGCGGCGGTGAGCTTGGCGCGCATTCCTCCGGTGCCGCGGACCCCGCTACCGCCGGCAAGGCGCTCGAGCGCCTCGTCGATTTTATGTACCACCGGGATAAGGCGGGCATCGGGGTTGAGTTTCGGGTCGGCGTCAAAAAAGCCGTCGACGTCGGACAGGTTTATCAGAAGGTCGGCCTCGACCAGGGTTGCGACATAGGCCGCAAGAATGTCGTTTCCGCCTATTTTTATGCCCTCGAATGAAACCGTGTCGTTTTCGTTGACAACAGGAATGCTCCGGCGCTCAAGCAGCAGCCTGAAGGTGTTCTGGGCGTTCTCGCGCCGCAGCGGGGTTTCGACGTCCTCCTTTGTAAGGAGTATCTGCGCGACGACGTGCCCGTATCCTATGATATATTTGTCATACATGCTGATAAGCTCGCACTGGCCTATGGCCGCCGCCGCCTGCTTTTCGCTGATTGTGTCGGGGCGCTTTGAGAGTCCCATCTTGACCCAACCGGCCGATACCGCGCCCGAGGAAACCAGAATCATATTGGCGCCGCTGTTCTCAAGGTCGCAGATAACGCGGCAGAGGTGCTCGATTTTGCGTATGTTGAGCATGCCGGTGGAGTGGGTCAGGGGCGCGGTTCCGACCTTAACTATAATGACTCTTCCGTTATTTTCCATTTAAAAGTCCTTTCGGTGACCGTATCCTATATAGCTGCTCTTCGGTGTCACAATTTGCGTTATGTACACCGGGGGTTGTTTTAATATTGCGCTTTACTTTTTCAGGATACTGTGATATAATTTTTACATACGGCATACTTAAGTATGCGGCGGGCGGATTCTTTCCGCTGGACGTATTATATAGTATTCTATTACAAAAGCACAGGTTTTGCAAGTAGTAAAAACTAAAAAATATACCGGAGAGTGAGTGCTATGACTCGTGAGGAATTAATAAAAGTCTGTAAAGCCGCGCGCTTAACACTGCCCCGCCTTATCAGTGCCGGGGCGCGGGTGAAGATGCTTGAAGCTATAGCCGACGCAATTGCAGCAAAAAAAGACGAAATACTTGCCGCAAATGCCGTTGATATTCCCCTGGCCCGGCAAAGCGGGATTTCCGAGGTTATGATTGACCGGCTCAGGCTTACTCCCGAGCGGCTTGACGACATTGCCGGGGCGGTGCGCGAGGTCGCGGCTCTGCCCGACCCGCTGACACCCGTTTCCGAGACCACACGGCCGAATGGCCTTAGAATCGTCAGGCAGCGCGTACCCTTTGGCGTTATTGCAATGATATATGAATCACGGCCCAACGTGACGGTCGACGCGGCCGCTATCTGCCTTATGAGCGGCAACGCGGTTATCCTGCGCGGGGGCCGGGAGGCCTTCAACTCAAACATGGCGCTAGTTGGGGTTATCAGTGAGGCCATAGCCCCCTTCGGCACGCGCGATGCGGTAAATCTCATAACCGACACCGACCGCGAGAGCGTCGATGCCCTGCTGTCCCTGCGCGGATATGTAGACCTTCTCATCCCGCGGGGCGGAGCGGGGCTTATCCGGAAGGTGGTGGACAACGCCAAGGTGCCGGTGATTGAGACCGGAACCGGCAACTGCCATGTTTATGTTCACTCAAGCGCCGACCTTGACATGGCGCAAAAAATTATCATAAATGCAAAAACCTCGCGTCCTTCGGTCTGCAACGCCGCCGAAACCCTGCTCTGTGACCGTGATATAGCCCCGGTATTTTTGCCGGCGGCTGCCCGGGCGCTGCGCGAGTGCGGGGTCGAGCTGAGGGTTTGCCCCGAGAGCATGAAATATATACCCGACGCGACCCCGGCGACCGAGGAGGACTACTACACCGAATTTCTGGATCATGTGCTTGCGGTAAAAGTGGTGTCGGATGTTTATGAGGCGGTCGGGCACATAAACAAATACGGCACAATGCACAGCGAGGCAATTGTGGCCGGGGACGCAGGGGCGGCGGAGATCTTCATGTCGGAGGTTGACGCTTCCTCGGTTTATCACAACGCCTCGACCCGCTTTACCGACGGCGGTGTGTTCGGAATGGGAGCCGAAATAGGAATTTCGACCCAGAAGCTGCATGTCCGCGGGCCGTTCGCCCTTGAGGGGCTGACCACCATGCAGTACAGGGTTTACGGATACGGGCAGGTAAGGTAAATATTCAACTCATTAGAGCGGCACATCAATTGGCATAAATGTCCTTTGGTGTGCCGCATAACTATCCGTGAGTGCGGAAAACTGAACAATTAGTGCTAAATAAGGCTTATTTTTTGTTCAAAAGGACGATTTACTTATAGTTGCGGCGGGTAATATTTATATGTTTATTCAAAATGCCTATATAAAAATATATAAAGATGTGATATAATATTATTGTAACCCCCAGGCCCGCAGGCACGGGTTGCCCGGGCTGAGCCTTTTATTGTGCAATTTGTGCAAATTATAAAATACTATTATGCATGCCGGAGGTGGCGTCCGCAAACGGCCATGTGGGCCGTTTCATCAAAAACATTTAAACCTTTATGCCGAGTATGACGCGAAGCGCCGTATCCCGAAAGGAGAGCGGACAAACCCTGCTGCATGTCTCGGGCATCCCGCAACACAAACCGTTCGCGTCTGCTGTAGCCGGGGAAGGGCGATAGCGGGTCGCCCGGAAAGGACAGGGAGGTCATATTCCAATGGAAAAAACAAAGACAGGAGGCCTTGGGCACGGCATAGGTGAGTTTGTCGTGTACCGCAACAGCGGTATTTACAGAATAAGCGACATCAGGCAGGAGAACTTCTGCGGTATCGGGGAGCGTACATATTATGTTATGCACTCGGTATATGAGACCGGCTCGATAGTATATTTGCCGATTGACGCTGAGGATTTGGAAACTAAAATCCGCAGCGTTACAAAGCCGGAGGAGATTGACGGCATTTTCGATCTGGCGCAGAATTCGGGCAATGTCTGGGTAGAGGACGTCAAGGAGCGCGCTGAATATTTCGACGAACTGCTCACAAGGGGCGGGACCGCCGATTTGCTCTGGCTGCATTGTGTGCTCACGAATTATAAAAGAGAAATTGAAGGCCAACGCAGAAAGCTTTATGCCAATGACGCGAAGGTTCTTGCAGCCGCCGAGAAGATTATTGCCGAGGAGTTTTCCTTTGTGCTCGGGATTGACAGGAGCGAGATCATGTCCTATATTTCCGACAGGATGGAAAACCTGCAGACCCGAAAATGCGGCGAGAACGGCTGAAATAATTCTTTACTTTGGCTCAAATATAAAAACCGCCCGCGGGCGTCATGGGGGACAGGATGAAGAACTGTGTTGTTAATCATATCGTATGGGGGCAGGGGAAAATCCAGTCGCTGAATGAAAGGTACATAAAGGTTTTGTTTGACAATCCGGAGGTCGGGGAAAAGACCTTTGTCTATCCCGACGCGTTCTCCAAATACATAAGGTATGAGGACAAGGAATATCAGGAGCAGGTTGAGAACAAATTGCAGCAAATCAGGATGGAGGCCGAGGAGCGCGCCGCGCTTGAAGAAAAAGAGCGGAGAGCCGCAGCCGAGCAGCGCAAAAACGAAAAAAAGCTGCAGTCCATGAAGAGGCGGGCAATAGCCTACTCAAGAAAAAGAGCCGAGCGCCTCAGGGCAAAGGGCAGCAGGACGGCCTGCGGCGCCGATATGCCCGAGGAGGCCGAGGACAGTGACCGCAACAAAAGTGACCATGGCAAAATCTGAAT
>DURE01000014.1 GCA_012837425.1 Clostridiales bacterium | reverse complement strand
TATAGACATCAAAGTTAAGGAGGAAAAAATGCATGAGTAATCTCGTCCCGTTTATTCTTGCGGTTGTGGCCGTGATTATCAATGGTGTGCCTCAGCTCCTTTATGCACAGGCTCGCGGCTTTGCGCTGAAACCGGCAGGCTTTGCCTTCTTAATCGGAGGACTGGGTAACCTGTTTACCGGTTCGGTAACTCCGATCTCGGCACAGGCCGAGACAATAACCGTAGCCAGCGTTAAGAAAAATGTAAGAGACAATGTAAGCTCTGTTCTTCTTGCGGCGCTTTTGATGATGGGAATTGCCGCATTCGGCGGAGTCAACAAAATTTCTGATTTTGCGGGTGTGGCGGTGGTTTCGGGCATGATGAGCGGCGTCGGCCTTATATTGGCCGGGGTTTCGCTCGACATGTTCAATCAGGAGAAGCGCACCGCGCTGATTTCCATTGTTACGGCTATTGCCGCATATGCGATTTTCTTCAACAGCCCCAACAAGGTAGTCTGGACAATCTTTATCTCGGTTGTGGTCTCCACCGCTGACTTTTTGCTCCTGCAAAAACGCAGGGTAGATGTAACCGCCTCTGTTGAAGAGGGACGGGATTACTTGCCGTCGAGCAATGAATGGCGCTTCTGGAAAAAGGAATACTGGAAGGATTTCAAAGTTATAAAGCCAAGATTAAATCTTGCGGTTATACTGGGTGCTCTTAGCCTGGTTATGCTGAACATCGGCGCAAATATCTCCTTCGGCGGCATTACCGCAAGCATTGCCGGCACCACTCAGAATTACGACCATCTTTCCTTCATAAATTCCTTGGCCGACCTCCCTGCCGCCCTCTTCGGAGGACCTCCCATCGAGGCTATAATATCGGGCACTGCCGGTGCGCCCTGGCCGGTTGCCTGCGGCATAGTCTTCATGTTTGCCATGGGCATTCTGATTCTCCTGGGGGTTATCGGCAGACTGGGCCGGTATCTGCCCAGCCAGAGCATCGCCGGATTTTTGCTTGTTATCGGCTTTGCCCTCACCTTTGCTCCAAATCTTAGCGCGGTGTCAAACTCCGACAATCCGGTGAGCGGTTATATTGCCCTCGGCGTTACAGCCTGGTCAAAGAACCCCTTTATCGGCATGGTGGTCGGAATACTCGTTCGTTATCTCGGCTCATACGTCGGCCTGGTATAACATTGAAAACTCAGAAAGAAAAATGAAGAATATGCAAAACCATGAATGGCTCCCCGTCTGGAAGATTCACATAGATGAAGAGCTTGAGATCGAGTTGCCCCTGATGGAGCTCGGCAACGGTTTTTATATCTATTCCTTTGATATGACCGGCGAGTCGAAGTGGAACAGACACGCGGCGGGGGCGCTTGCCAAAAAGCTGGCTGAATACAGCTATGACGGCTTTGTCACGGTACAGACCAAATCCTCGGGGCTGTGCCAGGAGCTTGCGCGGGACAGAGATTGTTACCTTGAGCTGCGCAAGTCCCGCAAGGCCTTTATGAGAGACCCGAAGCATGTGGTGTATGAATCCATAACAACCCAGGGCAAGCAGGAGCTTTGGGTGGGCCGCGAAAAATACGAGCGCTTCCAGGGCAAGAAGCTTTGCTTTGTCGACGACGTGGTGTCGACCGGGGGAACGGTGGACGCCGTCCTATTGATGGCAAAGGAAATCGGTTTTGAAGTCTCGGTTATTGCCTGCGTTCTGACAGAAGGCGAGGAGCGCACCGATTACAAAGGTATTCCGCTGATTTCACTGGGGAACATCCCCCTGCCGGGCATGATTGCGGACAACTAATAAATCATATAAGACAAAAAGCCGGAGTGCGAAGAGTCCCGCTCCGGCTTTCTGTTTTTATTGGTCATCCTCCCACCCGTACTGCCCCTTCAGCTCGACAAATCTGACCATGCTGACGGTTTTAATTTGCAGATCACCGTCAGCCGTTTTTGTCACAAGCTGAAGTTCCTGCACATCCGGCGGGCCGACCGGAATAACCATCCTGCCGCCGGCTGCCAGCTGCCGCACAAGGTCCTCGGGCAAAACACGCGCCGCTGCGGTCACCATTATCCTGTCATACGGCGCAAATTCCTCCCAGCCCAGGCTCCCGTCCCCGACTTTATAACAGATATTCGTAAAACCAAGTAAATCCAGCCGCCCCTTGGCCCTCTCCATAAGCTCGGCAATTCTTTCAACCGTATATACTTTTCCCGACATTCCGGCAAGAATTGCGGTCTGAAAGCCTGAGCCGGTTCCTATTTCAAGCACCCTGCTGTCCCTCTCGGGCCGGAGCAGCTTTGTCATTTCCAGCACGAGACTCGGCTGCGAGATGGTTTGTCCAAACCCTATAGGCAGAGGCGTGTCAAGGGCGGCATATGTCCTCATTTCTCCCTCGAGAAAAAAGGACCTGTCAAGCGAATAGAAATAGGCATCAAGCTCCTGCAGATTCATTTGTGCACCCCGTTTTACCAAGTATTATTGCCGCAGAATGATTTTTATTTTGTCATTTTTATAACAATATCCGGCTATCTGCACCGACGGTTTTATCCGTAATATCAAGCCATTTTAGCCTCAATGCACTGAACCGAGATTTTGCCAATTACACCTGACGCACAACGCAACAGAGCATGGCAAAAAGCGCCGGCGGTGCTCTCTATCAGTCGGCAAACAGCGGGGTTGAGAGGTATCTCTCTCCTGTATCCGGGAAAACCACAACTATGGTTTTTCCCTTGCTCTCGGGGCGCTTGGCTATTTCGATAGCCGCCCAGGCTGCGGCTCCCGAGGAAATTCCGACGAGCACGCCCTCGTGTTTTCCTATCATCTTTCCGGCGGCAAAGGCATTCTCGTTTGTAACCGTGATAATTTCGTCGAAAATTTTTGTGTTCAGCACCGCCGGAACAAACCCCGCGCCGATGCCCTGAATCTTGTGGGCCCCCGCGATACCCTTTGAGAGGACCGGCGAGTCGGCCGGCTCAACCGCCACAACCCTGATGTCGGGCTTTCTGGATTTTAAGTATTCGCCGGCTCCCGTGATAGTGCCGCCGGTGCCTATGCCGCTGACAAAAATGTCGACCACACCGTCGGTGTCCTCGTATATCTCGGGTCCGGTGGTCTCTCTGTGGACTTTGGGATTGGCCGGGTTGTCAAACTGGCCGGGGATGAAGCTGAACGGTATTGCGGCGGCAAGCTCTTTGGCTTTCTCGACTGCCCCCTTCATGCCTTTGGCTCCCTCGGTGAGCACTATCTCGGCGCCATATGCCTTCATAAGCAGCCGGCGCTCAACCGACATGGTCTCGGGCATAACAAGAACCGTACGGTAGCCGCGTGACGCGGCGACCATGGCGAGCCCTATTCCGGTGTTGCCCGAGGTCGGCTCAATAATTACCGAGCCCGGTCTGAGTTTTCCGGTTGCCTCGGCGTCGTCTATCATGGATTTGGCTGTTCTGTCCTTGACAGAGCCTGCCGGATTGAAGTATTCGAGCTTGGCAAGAATTCTGGTCTCAAGACCGAGCGCCTTTTTAATACGAACAAGCTCAAGCAGAGGTGTTCTGCCGATTAGCTGGTCGGCTGATGAATAAATCCTTGACATGATAAAATCTCCTTATATTCTTATAATAGATTGTACGCACCCTGCTGCGCGTTTTTTATGCTTTTTCGTGAACCGAAACTTTGTTTGTTGACGCCGAAAAAGGAAGTGCTGCATATCTGGCCTAGGCAGATAAACAAACCCGCCAAGAATAATCCCGCGGATCTATAATTTTATGCCGCAGTAGGGACAATACTTAAACTCTGCCGGCACATCAACCCGGCAATTTGCGCAGAATTTAAAGGGCAAACAGCTCTCGGGGCGCCGCAGGTTTTCCTTTTTGATTTCTGTATCGGGGTTTTTCTCAAACTCACGGCCAACGGTCCGATCCAGCTCATATGCACAGCCGCAGCAAGAGGTTTTTGCAATATACCTGACATTCCATCTGTATACCGGGATGAAAAACACATGGAAATACCTGTTTTGCTTGTGAATTTCACATCCGGCCAACTCCCCGCACTCGGGACAGGTGACATTATTTGTGCTTCCTATATATTTATCTTTATCTTGTATGCCGAAAAACGCAATAAAGAACATTTTTCCCGACTCCTCTCACACCGGTGCTTTATTATAGCATTAACCATCAGTATAAAAATATAAGCAACCTGCCTGCCGGAAGCGGCCCGGTGCTGTTTGTCCCGCATCTATTAGGGGTGCAAAAATTTTCGGGCTACAATTAATGTTTAAACGTTTTTATCTCTGCTCGACCGTCAGATCAACAATTTCGGCGTCTGTGCTCTGCTCGATAAATGCCCCGATTGCTTCGCATGTGCTGTCAGCAATTGCAGTGTTGTTCGACAGGAATGCAATTGATATAATGATGGTCTGATGAACATCCTGCGCGCCGCTTTCGATTACCGAGACATGAAATTTATTTATTAGCTTTTCGCACAGGCTCCTTACAATCTTTCGTTTTCCCTTCAGGCTGTGCACCCAGGGGGCATGCAGCTTTACGGTTATTACGCTTACGGTCATTCTGTATCCTCAAAGCAATGCATTGTTTAATGCATTTATTATAACACATTCATGCAATAATTCAACACATGACAGCATGGGGCAAACCGATTAATTTT
Organism: Clostridiales bacterium; assembly: GCA_012837425.1. Taxonomy (GTDB): domain Bacteria; phylum Bacillota; class Clostridia; order Oscillospirales; family CAG-272; genus UMGS1002. The sequence continues at coordinate 15,379 of DURE01000014.1, read as the reverse complement.
TGAAAATACCAGGGGCACCCCGCGCATTTTTATGCAGGGTGCCCGGAATTGTTCAGGGGGTTATTATATATCTTCATTATATGCAGGAGGGCTCAATGCCGCGATTATGTTTAAATAATGTCGAGGAGCAAGCGAGACTGATACCATCAGTCGGGGACGGATATAGCCTCGGGCGTGGTGGCAAGCTCGCAATATTTTTTTGCTTCCTTGTAAATTTCCTGATATCTGATTCGGGCACAGGTAGCCCAGAGGGCCTCAAAATCCAACAGGTATTCGCCTTTATACAACGAGACAAGGTGTTTTGCCAGCTCACGGCTGCCACTTAGCTTAATTGCTCTGTATAGTTTTTCAAAAAGGTCAGTATCCAACTCAATTTCATCGCGGCATATAAAGTAACGGTTCCCGCGGCAAATGACCGAATTCTCTATTCCGGCGCATATGAGGTACGCGCCTTGTTTCTGCAAGGTAACAATAATGAGCAACCCGGCTCTGGCTGCTCATACCTGCAGTCATAGTTCCGCATATGGCCACCGCATGCTTAGTCTTCAATATACTCAAAAGCAACTGAAGTAACCGTATAATTTGACCGCGGGGGCCCCGCGGTCAAATTTCTGCTATGACTTGTTCTTGCCCGGGCTGAATTTCTGGCGAAGCCTGCCCGGGGAAATGCCCTTGTATTTGCGGAACATGCGGCAAAAATACGCATAGTCGTTGTATCCGCAAATCTGGGCGATATAGGACAGTTTATATGGGGTGTCGGATGTTATCATCGAGACCGCAAAATCCATGCGCTGTTTGGTAATCATCTGCTGCGGCGATATTCCCAGCTGCCTGCGGAACAGGTTGCCGAGATAGTCGGGGCTGATACAGAGCTCCTGAGCTATTGAGGCGACAGATATGTCCTGGGAGAATCTTTCTGAAATAATCTTTACCGCGCAGCTTACATAGTCCTTGTCGTTTGAGTGCTTGACCGAGGCCAGCCTTTGATTCTGAAAAATCAGGTATGATAGTATCCGCCAGACCGTGCTGTAAACATATGTATAAATTTCGGTGTCAGTGTGTTCACCGTAAATAATGTCCCGAAACAGCGGCAGGATTCTGTCAAGAAACCCACAGTCTCCCACCTGCGGAGCTTTGTCAAAGAGGTTTTCTGTAATAAAATCGCCGAGCCCCCTGCCGTGAAGCGTGATATAAAACATCTCGATGTTCTCGTCGGTAAAGCGTATTACATGCTTCTCAAGAGGGAGGACAAAGAAATACTGACCCGCGACAATATCGGTTTCATTATATCTGATGCTGCCGCGGACAACAAAATGAATTATCAGCCGACTATCGGATTGACGCGATATAACGCGCGGCGGGCGGCTGCAGTCATGGCCGACGCTCATGGGGATGACGCCGCTGTCGTCGGAGCTGAAGCAGGTAAGGTAGTTTACAAAACGCTCTTTTTCCGGGTCGGGTATAGCATCCGAGTCCCGACGCAGGTTAGTGGACATATGTCCGTCGGCATACCGGGTGCTCTTATAAACCACGCTTTTCATTGCATCACCCCCATAGTGCTTTGATTGTAGCAATTTCGGGTGGGCTTGTCAATATATAACTGAATTTTGCGCAGTTTCACCCGGTGGATTTTTGTTTTTATCGCGTATTAAATGTGGGAAATGTACAACATCAAGTGGATTTTGTCTGTTGCAATTTCAGCCGGCAAATGTTAGGATTTACTATGGTATTAGTAGGTGTAAAATATCAATTACGGCAAACAAACGAAAAACCCGACGGGGCAGGGTTGCGCACAAAAGCAATATTGTGCGTGCCGCCCGGGAAAAGATGATGCAAAGCGGGATATACGGTTATAAAAAAAGGCGGCATATTGTTTTGGCTGCTGCTATTGTATTGTGGTCGCTGTTTATGCTCGGCTCCTGCCGGGCAGACCGAGGCTCTGACCTGACATTGCCCGACAGTGAGACCACCACATTCCCGGCCTCTGAGACCAGCTCAGATATCACAGAAGAAGCCGGAAAATCGGCCGACATATCGCTCTATACCGTGGTTTACGGCAGCGGCGCCGGTGAGGCCACCCGGGAATTTGCGTCAAATCTCAGAGGGGCGCTCGAGGAGAAGACCGGCAAGAAAATTAAAATCAAAGACGACTGGGTTATGCCGCATGAGAGCCCCGACAATGATGACTATGAAATTCTGGTCGGCAAAACCAACCGGAGCGAATCAAAGAAACTGGCTGCAGGTGTGCGATATAATGATTTTATTATAACAATCTCGGGAAACAAAATCGTTATCTTCGCGCACACCGAAGCCCTGCTGGCCGAGGCAACAGCTTACTTTAGGATAAAGCTGACAGAGGAGAGCGGCATATATTACTGGTCGGGCTGCTTTATCAAAAACGGGCAATACCCCTTGGAGGGCATGAGCATGCTGAATGTATCGGCAAAAAATTATAAAATCGTTATCTCCGACTCCCCCGCCGCGGTTGAGAACTTTGCGGCCGAGACGATAAGAAAAACAATCGCCGCCAAATGCGGGCACCTGCTTGATATTGTGAGAGAATCCGAGGCTGCCGGAGAAAGCCTGATAGCTATCGGGATAGGGGGCGGCGTTGACCCGGACACCTATTCCTTAAGCGCCTCAGGCGGGGAGATTGAAATAACGGCCGGGGGTGCCGCGGGGCTGATTGCGCTTGTCGAACGGTTTGTAGAGCTGCTTGACGGTGCTAAGACCGCCGCGCTCGACAAAAGCCTGCTCGACTTTTCGGGCAGGGTTTCGGAGGGACCTGCAAAACGCTGCGAGGGCGCAGAGCTGCGCATAATGACCAGCAATGTGCTCTTTTCGGACAGCCCCTCATTTGAGACACCCTACCGGATGAGCTGCCTGATGCACACCTATCTTACATACCTTCCCGATGTAATCGGCCTGCAGGAGGCGCGCAACACACAGCTTGCCGCCCTTATGCCCTACCTTGAGGCCGACTACGCCGCAGTTCCATTTGCGGCCGAGGACGGCGGCCAGGTCTATCAGCAAATACTATACCTAAAGAAGAAATATACCCCTGTCGATTACGGCTTTACACGCTTTAGATACCGGGTTATCCCCTGGGGGGTGAGCTGGGCGGTTTTTGAGCGGAAGTCCGACGGCAAGCTGTTCGCCGTGACCAACACGCACAACACCGTCGTCGCCCCCACATATGACCCGGGGCTCTCAAACAGTATTGAAGGTGTACAGTACCGCATATCAAACTGCCGCACCGTGCTGCAGACGATAGATTATATCCGCCAAAAATACCCGGGCATCCCGGTTTTCAGCACCGGAGACTGGAATTCTGAAGTCTCGGAAGAATCGCTGGACCCTATGAATGACTCCAAGCTGATGGAAAACGCCATGCAAAAAGCAACCGTCAGCGCCAACACCAAAACCAACTCGGGGCATGGGCTTGGTTTATATCCGGGGGCAAACGGGCACATAATCGACCATATATTTTTCTCGGCAGATGTCGCCGAGGTGCTATACCACGATGTAGTGGTCAACAACACGGTAATAAACGGAAGCGACCATTGTCCGGTTTTTGCCGACATTAAATTTTTAAAATGAGACATAGGGGAGGTATTTATGAGAAGGATTTCGTTTTTGCTTGCTCTGCTTATTCTTGTCGTGACAGCATTTGCCGGCTGTAGGGAGCCTGCGGACACCGAAAAAGAAACCACCACACCATCTCCCGTCGGCACAACCGAAGCGCCGCCGGAAAGCGAAGAGAGCACAGAACCATATTCGGTTACCAACTCGCTGCCCGAGCTTGATTTCGGGGGACAGACTATCTCGATTCTCAACTGGAAAGAGGCGCTCTGCCCCGAGTTCGGAGCCGAGATAACGGGTGACATAATAGGAGATGCGGTTTACACCCGCAACTCCACGACACAGGACCGCCTCGGAGTTAAGCTTTTATTCAACGACATCGCCGGAAACAACGCGAACATGGAAAACTATATCCAGACAGCAGCGGCCGATATTATGTCGGGGGCGGCTCAGTACGATATTTTTGCAAGCTACAGCATGTGCGGAGCCACGCTGGCGACAAACGGGTATACGCTCGACCTGCTCTCGCAGGAACACCTCGACTTTGAGAAGCCCTGGTGGCCCGAAAACCTTATCGGCCAGGCGACGATTAACAACAAGCTGTATTTCTGCTCGGGCGACATTTCCACCAACCTGCTTTATTATATGTTCGTCATGTTCTTCAACAGAGACACTGTTGACGCGCGGGGGCTTGAGAACCCTTATGAGCTGGTCGGGAGCGGGAAATGGACAATAGATAAAATGATTAAGCTGACCGCCGGAATGTACGAGGACAAAAACGGAAACGGGGCGCGCGATGAGGCCGACGGCTTCGGGGTTGTGGCGGTGACAAACGTCTGGTCAGACTCGTTTTTCTTCGCCTCGGGCCTCTCAACTATCGAGCAGGACGGGGGAGGCAGACTGGTTATCTCGGATACCTGGTGCAGCGAAAAATCACAGACCCTTCTGACCAAGCTTTGCGCGTATTTTGCCGATGGGGACGGCTTTCTGGGGAGCGGCGCGTCGTCGCGCAATTACTTCAGGAGCGGTAACAGCCTTATTATAATCGACAGCGCCGGCTCGGCAAAAGATGAGTACACCTCAAGTAGTGTCAACTTCGGGGTGGTGCCTGTGCCGAAGTATGATGAGCTGCAGGAAAAGTATTATACAACACTTGGGTTTACATATACCATGTACTCGTTGTCAAAGGCGACATCCTCCAATGCAGACGCCGCCACCGCAACACTTGAGTGCCTTGCCTCCGAGGGTTACCGGACCACCACGCCCGAAATATTCGAGAAGGCATTTAAATATAAATACTCCTCGGGCGAAGAAAATATTGCGATGTGGGATATAATCAAAAGCTCGGTCAGCTTCGACCTCGGGCGAATATTTGCGACCAGCATGGGCAAACTCACCTATTCGCTATTCCGCAACGCACTGACCAACAACCAGGCCAGCAGTTGGTTTTCCACTTTTGCCGCAAACGAGAAAGCACTGAATGCTTATCTGAAAACCATAATGCAGTCCTTTGAGTCGTAAAACTGAAGTTCACCGATGGCGGTATATGCCGCAAAGCCGTTTTTATGGTTGCCCCGATTGAAGTGCTTTTGTGGTTACAGCACCTGCTTGCCGGGATTTCAGTCGCAGCACCCGAAAACAGCCCGCCACTGTGCGCGAGACCGTCTCCTTTGATCTCGGAATACTGTATTGCACATCATTGAACAACCTGACTTTCTCTCTTTTCCGGGATTACATTATCTCCGGTTCCGGCAATTTTACGGTGAGCTATAATGCCTCTGGTAGATTGTTGGAAAATTTATTGAAAAACAGTTGAATCAGCAAAAATCCATCAAGGCTGTAGAATGTCTTGATGGATTTCTTTTATTGTCCCAGGCGTAACCTCCGGCATTTTTTGTGAGGTTATTGCCATTTACATGGATTAATATTAAGACCCCGGGCAAACAAAAGAAAAGAGACAAGAAGCCAATCTGTCAATGTCGGTCATCTCAAGCGGTATAACGGCGTTTTTCTCAGCTCACACATAAAACTCCGCACCGTCCTCAAGCCGCAGGCAGCCCACTCTCCCGCCGCGCGCCGCGCCGCAGTCAAGCGCGATACAGCCCCCGGTCCGGTATATGCGCCCAGGTGTTGCCCCCGGAATTTGGTCGGTCGGCACGTGCCCGGCGACAACTGTTTTGCTCTCGAAGTATTTTTTGTTCCAGTCAAGCGGGGCTGCGAACATTTCATCGGGGGTAGGCTGGCCTCCCTCGGCAAGACTGCCCAACCCGGCGTGGACCAAGAGATATTCCCTGCCCCCGACGACAATATTCTCATAGAGCAGCATGTCCGAAAAATAATCCAGGACGCCCTCTTTCATCTCGCTGTCAAGTTTGCGGTAGCCGTCGAGCGTCGGCCTTCCGCCGTCGGCCGCCCAGGCATTCATCTGCTCAACAAATGCCGCGTCGGGTGTTTTGCCCTGCCCCAGCAGCCTCTCAAAGCCGAGAAGCAGCCGTGCCGCGATGTAGTCATGCTCTCCGGCTATGGCATAAACATTATATCTCATGCTAAGGTCGCAGATAAGCTCCATCGGCTCCCCGCCATAGTCGACTACATCCCCCAGCACGTACATAACGTCGTTGTCCCGGAATTTTATCTGCCGCAACAGCTCCAGAAACTCTGAATAGCACCCGTGAAGGTTAGCCGTTAGATAGGTCATATACGTTCCTTTCTTTGCCTGAACTGAGTTGCCGCTAAAGCAGCCCGAGCCGGCAGCTTTTCATATAAACCGTCTCAATTTTTGAGTCAGCCTGTGTGATAAGTTCAGCCAAATAGTCGCATACCGGGTTCTCGGTATAGAAATGCCCGGCTTCGATGAGATTTATCCCGAGCTCTCCGGCCGCCGTCATCTCATGATAGCCAATCCGGCCGCTGACAAAGGTATCGGCCCCCGCCGCCACGGCGGCCGAAATATAGTCCCCGCCGCCCCCGCCAAGCACGGCAACCTTTGAAACCTCAAGCCCGCAGTCCGAAACCAGCACGGCTGGGGCGGCCAGCGCCTGCTTTACCCGCCCGGCAAACACCCCAAGCTCAAGTGCCTGCCGGGTCTTGCCTATCCGCCCCAGCAATTCGGCCGTCCGGCCGAAGGGTACGACATCACAAAGCCCCAGAAGACCGGCAAGTATGTCATTCACCCCGCCGGGGACAGCGTCAAGCCGCGTATGAAAGGACATGACCGAAATGCCGGCACCGACAAGGCATATCACCTTGGCGGCAACCCCGTCGTCAGGAGTGATAGAGCCGAGTGGCTTGTAGACTAGCGGATGATGCGAGACAATCAGGTCAAAGTCTCCCTCTATCGCCTCGTCGGTCACCTCTCGGGTGACATCAAGCGCCACCAGCACCCGCCGCACTTCTCGGTCGGGGTCGGGGCAGACTTCAAGCCCGTCGCGGTCGCCCTCAACCGAGTATGACGGCGGTATCGCTTTGTCAAGATAACAATAAAGCTCTCTGATATTCATGCAAAAATTCTCCTAAAAGACAGCGGCTCCTCTCAATAACGTCAATGTAAAGTCAAAGCCCGAGCGAACTCAGGGCCTCGAGCACCGCGTCCTCCCCACCGGTATCATATCCTGCCCTGGTTTTTGCTGCTTTGCGGTGGCTGTATGCTGCCTTGAGCTGCCCGACATACCGGCACGTCAGCTCGTCAGAGCGCCTTAAGTTGTGCCTGCCTAAAAGCAGCTCGGCGGTGTCATACTCACCCCCGCGGCCGTCGTACTCGGCGCAGATAGTCTGATAAATCCTGCTGCCGGCCTCACTCATGGCCTCGTCGATTATGCAAAAGCCATGCGCCAGAAGATATTCCCGCAGCTCGGCGCGCCTTGTCATAGGCTGGAGTATCAGGCGGATTTGAGGGTTTCTGACCCATTTTGCCTTGTCAATAATCGAGGCTATGAGCTCGCCGCCCATGCCGAAAATTATAATGTCATCCGGGTTGTAGTTCTCAATCCCGGACAGGCCGTCTGCCAATACCAAAGTAATTCTGTCACCTATGCCGTATTTCTCAACCGTTTGGGCGGCCGAGCGCAGCGGGCCCTGCCTTATATCTGTCGCCACGGCGCCGGTTATCCTGTCGGTGAGCAGCAGCCATACCGGCAGCAGGGCGTGGTCAGTACCGATATCTGCTATGACTCCGCCCCGTACGTACGGGGCGGCGCTCATGAGCCGCTCGTCGGGTCTTGGCGGCGTCACTTTAGTATTTTGATTCATTTATTCCCGGCTTCTGCCAGATAATCGTTTAGTTTCTTTACCAGCGCGTCGGCGTCTGTCCCGTGCACCTCGCATGCGTCGGCAATGCTCTCGCCGCGCGAGGCCGGGCAACCCAGACAGTGCATTCCAATCTCAAAAAAGAATTTGGCTGCACCTACGTCATGGTCAAGAATATCGCCTACCAACGTGTCTTTCGTTACCTGCATGTTATAACTCCTTATATATTTATTCCCATACAACAATATTATAAATCCAAAACCCGAGCTTGTCAATAATTAAAACCGACACAGACCAGGAAAAAAGCTGTTGCAAAGCCGGCGTGGCTTATGGTATAATGAATATCGGCAGTCTTTTCGCCAGCTCGCAGCTCACAGTTGCGATTATTATTCTGTCGGCTATACTCTGTCACGCGTAAAACTGGCATTATTTACAACAAAAACAAGCAAAGGATTGTATAAACCAATGATTATCGCGCTTGAAGAGGCAAAATATAAGCTTGAGGCACTGAGGGATGACTTAAAGGAACTCGGCTCGGCGCTGCGTATTGACGAGCTGAGGGGTGAGGTCGCCGGGCTTGAGCAAGAAACCTTAAAGCCGGATTTCTGGTCGGACAAACAGAATTCCTCAAATATGCTCCGGGCCATAAAGCAGAAAAAAGACCGTATTGAGAGTTACGACGCTCTATGTGCCCGGCTTGAGGACGCTATTGTGCTCTGCGAGATGGCTATAGAGGAAAACGACGAGGCCTCGGTGGCAGATGTGCTGGGCGAACTTCGCGCTATTGAGCGTGAGGGAGAACAGAAACGGATTGAAGTCCTCCTGTCGGGCGAATACGACCGGAACAACGCCATCGTCTCCTTCCACCCGGGTGCCGGCGGCACCGAAGCGCAGGACTGGGCGCAAATGCTCTACCGGATGATTTGCCGTTGGGCCGAGCGCCATAACTATAAGGTCAAGCTCCTTGACTGGCTCGACGGCGAGGAGGCCGGGCTCAAGAGCGCAACAATTTTGGTCGAGGGGACAAACGCATACGGGTATCTGAAAAGCGAACACGGCATTCACCGGCTGGTCCGTGTTTCGCCCTTCGATTCCTCGGGGCGCAGGCACACCTCCTTTGCCTCGATTGAGGTTATCCCCGAGTTTGAGGAGCTGGATGATATTGTCATACGCGACGAGGACATTGATTTTTCCACCTTCCATTCGAGCGGCGCCGGCGGGCAGAACGTCAACAAAGTAAGTTCTGCGGTACGAATAACCCATATCCCGACCGGGATTGTCGTGACCTGCCAGACCGAGCGCTCGCAGCTTCAGAACAAGGAAACCGCGCTGAGGATGCTCAAGGCAAGGCTCCTGGAAATAAAGATACGCGAGCGGCTCGAGACAATTGAGGACGTCCGCGGCATCAAGACCAACATCGAATGGGGCAACCAGATACGCTCATATGTATTTATGCCCTATACGCTGGCAAAGGATACGCGCACCGGGTACGAGGATGGCGACATAAACGCAGTCATGGACGGCGACATCGATGATTTTATAAACGCTTATCTTAAAATGATGGCAAAACAAAACTAACTACAAAACAACTCAGCCGCCGGACGGGATTTGGGGCCCGCCGTCGGCTGAACAGCTGACTTTGGTGAGCTTAAAAAGTTTTGGAGTCTTTGAACCCTTTATAAAAAGGGCCTTTGGCGGGGTGCTGGGCAGCGCTCCGCCGCGTCCCCCATCAGTCGGCGGACTAATGGCAGCCAGCAGCGCGGAATATGGGTTCCCGCGCAACAGGATTGGCGAGGTAATATAATTTCTAGGAAAGTTTTTGAGGGGGCCCGGGGGGACTTTTTGAAAAAAGTTCCCCCGGCGTACTTTATTCAATCTCAATCTGCGCGGCGACAAGGCTTTTACCGCAATATTTTTCGCGCAGCCTGGGCTTCTCAATTTTCCCGGTCGCGTTGCGCGGAACCTTGTCGAAGATTATCTTTCTGGGGCGCTTGTACCTCGGCAGCCCGAGACAGAATTCGCCGAGCTCGGCTTCGGTCAGGCTGTGCCCGGGCTTGGGTTCGACAATCGCCGCCGCAATCTCGCCCAGCCTCTGGTCGGGGAGCCCGATTACAGCAACGTCCTTTACCGCGTTATGCTTGCGGATGAAGTTTTCGATTTCAACCGGGTAGAGGTTCTCGCCTCCGGTGATGATGACATCCTTCTTGCGGTCGACAAGGAATATAAATCCGTCCTCGTCCTCGAAGGCCATGTCCCCGGTCAAAAGCCAGCCGTCTCCGAGCACCTCGGCGGTGGCTGTCTCGTTCTTGTAGTAACAGACCATGACGCCCGGACCTCTTACACAGAGCTCGCCGATGCTCCCCCTCGGCAGGGTGTTGCCGCTGCTGTCAATAATTTTGGTCTCCCAGCCGTACCCGGCCTTGCCTATGGCGCCTACTTTGTGTATGTTCTCGATTCCCAGGTGGACGCAGCCCGGGCCGGCCGACTCGGAAAGGCCGTAATTCGTGTCGTAATCGTGCTGCGGAAAATGCTGCTTCCAGCGCTTTATAAGCGAAGGCGGCACCGGCTGAGCGCCGATGTGCATCATGCGCCACTGTGAGAGCGCATAATCTCCGAGCTTAATCTGCCCATACTCGATGCTGTCGAGTATATCCTGCGCCCAGGGTACAAGCAGCCATACAATGGTGCACCTCTCCTCCGAGACCGTGCGGATAATCCACTCGGGCTTGACCCCCTTGAGCAGCACCGAACGCCCTCCGACAAGCAGGCTGCCGAACCAGTGCATCTTGGCGCCGGTATGGTAGAGCGGCGGGATGCAGAGGAAGACATCCCCGTGGGTCTGGCCGTGGTGCGCCTGCTCGGTAAGGCAGGCGTGCATCAGCGCCCTGTGGGTGTGCAGTATGGCCTTCGGGAACCCGGTCGTCCCGGAGGAAAAGTATATTGCAGCAAAATCCTCGTCGGATAGCTTAATATCGGGCGAGCGGGAGGTCGTATATGTCACCAGCTTGTTGTAGCTTTCGGCAAAGCTCGGGCAGTCGTCGCCGACGTAAAAGCGGTACTTGACGCGCGGCAGGCTGTCGCAAATCTGCTCGACCCGCCCGATAAATTCGGGGCCGAAGGCCAGCACGTCCACATCCGCCAGCTCGGCGCAGTATTTAATCTCCTCGGCGGCATAGCGGAAGTTCATCGGCACGGCAAGCGCGCCGGTCTTGAGGATTCCGAAGTAAATCGGCAGCCATTCAAGGCAGTTCATGAGCAGAATCGCCACCTTGTCGCCTTTTTTTATTCCGCGCGAGAGCAGAAGATTTGCAAAGCGGTTTGCCCGCCTCTCAAACTCTCCCCAGGTAAGTTCGGTGCGGAAAGGGCGGTAGACGCTCGCCTCAATCAGAGAATATTCCTTCCATGTAACCTGTTTTTCCTCGGGCAGCGCGGGGTTAATCTCGACAAGCGCCACCTCGTCGCGGTAGAGCGCAGCGTTCTGCGCCAACAGTTCGGTAATCGGCATTTATTATCCTTCCCTTATATGTTAATTTCGGTTTTCTCAGCGGCCGCACCCGGGCGCCTGTAGCCCGAGAAGGCCTCCTCGACCACCGCCTTATCGGGCGCCTTGGTTATAAGGCTTACAACCGGCACAATAACAAGTCCGGCGAGCATGGCAAACGCGCCGCAGTTAATAGGCGACTGCAAAAAGGCCGGGAAATAATTTCTCAGCAGCATGTTAAGCACCATAATGCCGACCGCAAACCCGAAGGAGGCCCAGGCAGCGGCCTTTGTCGTGCGCTTCCAGTAGAGACAGTAGAGGAAGGGCGCCAGAAACGCTCCGGCCAACGCCCCCCAGGAAATACCCATAAGCTGCGCTATATAGGCAAAATTATACCTGTACTGAAGTATCGCTATTGTAGCCGACATTGTAATAAAAATAACAATAAGCACACGCATGATGGTTATCTGCTGCTTTTCTTTCATTGGCCTCTTGAGACTGCTTTTGATAAGGTCTATGGTCACGGTCGAGCTTGAGGTCAGAACCAGTGAGGAGAGGGTCGACATCGAGGCCGAGAGCACAAGAATCACCACAACACCGATAAGTATGGGGCCGAAGTTGCTGAGCATAGTAGGGACAATTGAGTCAAACCCAGCCACGGGATTGCCGTTCTCAGCGACTTCAATATTAAAAAGCCGCCCGAATCCGCCGAGAAAATAGCAGCCGCCGGCCACCACAAGGGCAAAAAGAGTGCAGATAACCGCTCCTCTTTTTATGGCGCCCTCATCCTTTATCGAGTAGAATTTGGTCACCATCTGGGGCAGCCCCCAGGTGCCGAGCGAAGTAAGAAGGACTACAAATAGCAGCCCCTTCGGGTCAGGCCCGAAAACCGACGCAAAGGCTCCGGGCGCGGCACCCTCGGCAGAAATTTCCGACATCTTTGAAACCGCCTCGCCTAGCCCCCCCTGGGACCTGAGCACCGCCGAAATCACGGCGATAATGCCTCCCAGCATGATTGTTGCTTGTATAGAGTCGTTTATAGCCCCTGCCATATAGCCCCCCAGCACCACATACACGCAGGTAAGTACCGACATAAGTATTATGCACCAGACATAGTCGATGCCGAAGGCTATTCCGAACAGGCGGGACAGGCCATTATAAAGCGAGGCGGTATAGGGAATAAGGAATATGAAAACAATTATCGCGGCGCCGATTTTTAGCGCCTTGCTCGAGAGGCGTTTGCCGAAGAACTCGGGCATTGTCCTTGAGTCAAGCTGCTGGGTCATAATCCGGGTCCTGCGGCCGAGAATCATCCATGCGAGCAGAGAGCCGATAACCGCGTTGCCGATTCCTACCCAGACCGCGGCAAGTCCGAATTTCCAGCCGAACTGCCCGGCATACCCCACAAAGATAACCGCCGAAAAATAGGTCGAGCCGTAGGACAGGGCGGTAATCCAGGGGCCTACCGCGCGCCCGCCCAGCACAAATCCGTTAACATTCACCGAATGGCGGCGGCAGCGTATGCCGACATAGACCATGACGGCAAAGAAGACCACCATCATTGAGAGCTTGACAATCATTGCTACTTCGTCTGACATCTGCTATCCTTCCTTTCTTTGACGCTGAGCGTCATAATTTTCCCCCGAAGGCAGGCTTCAGGGAACCGGAGGATATAAAAAAACATCCTCCGTATCTCTTGATACAGAGGACGACACAAAAGCGAAGTGCCGTGTTACCACCTCAGTTCGTCACAGCCTTGCGACTGCAACCTCGCCGGGTACGTGAACCACAGTTCATAATACCCCTCCGCGCTAACGGGCGGTCCCGTCGCACCCTACTGATACCCCGGGACTCTGCCCGGGTACTTTCAGGCCACTGCTCTCGGGATGTATTCAGTCAGCCTCCCCCTTGCCGCCTCGCACCGCCCGACGGCTCTCTGCCCTGGTTTCGGGCTGACTTACTTCTTCCCGGTCATCGCATTTAATTGTCAAGTATTATATCATCACTCAGGGCACTTGTCAACTGCAAATTATAATTTTTCGTCATTGTTGCAAATTTCGGCGGGTACGCGGAGAGGCTGTCTGCTCCCGGCATAAAAATTCCTCTCCCATTACTCCTGAAATATCATGAAGGGTATTGACAATCTGAGAATTTCGGGATATAATGTTTAAGCCGCAAATTGCGGGCCATTAGCTCAGTTGGTCAGAGCCACCGGCTCATAACCGGTTGGTCCGGGGTTCGAGTCCCTGATGGCCCACCAGAAAAAAGCACTGCTCTCGCAGTGCTTTTTCAGTTTATATTCGCCTCCCCGGAGAGTTCTTACTTAACAATAACCTCCGCGTGCCTCAGGCAGTGACTTCCACTCCTCTGTCGATTGTTTTTTTGAATTCCGGCTTGGCCTCGCATCCCGGCAAAATTATAACCAACGACAATATAGCGGTGATAATAAGGCTCTTTTGTATTGCCTCCCCTCAATGCAGTTCCATATAATGCAATTTATTAATATATAAGACGCAGAAGGTTACTACTATGTTCCGCGCCTTACATTATTCTTGTTTTTTTGCCCCGCCGTTCTCCCGCCGCGACCTCCATACCCGAAGCTGCCCGAGCGCGCCGACAATGCAGTCATACAGCTCTCTACGATTTACCAGCAGCATAACTATTGCCAGCCCCGCGCCCCAAACCCACCAGAGCGGGAGGGCGGCGACCGCCACGGCACAGATGCCGCCGAGCAACAGGGCGTTTGCTGAGAGCTTTATATAATCCACCCGGAATTTTATATATTTCTGCACCGTCATTGCGCGGATTAAAAACACCAAAAGAAAGCTCAACAGCGTAGCAACAGCCGCACCCTGCGCCCCGAAAAACGGAATCAGCGCGAAGTTGAGCGCGACATTCCCGAGCGCTCCTATCATTGAGGTCAGAAAGGATAGCCGGGTTTTTTTCTTGACCATATACACGCTACCCATAAACATTGTCAGTGCCGAGAAAACCGCCGCCGCAGTCAGCACCGGGATGTATACCCATGACCCTGCATAGCCCGGCGCGAAGAGCAGCCTGACAAACACGCGGCAGAACAAAACGACCCCCGAGCCGACAAGGAACATCAGCCCCGAATAATACCCGAACACCCTGCCGAAAAATTCCGACTGTACCTTCTCTTCGGCGTCTCTTACCGCCGAGAACTGCCATGCCTCATAGAAAACCATACAGACCAGTGTCAGCAGAGTGGGGATTTTGTAGGCGGCGGCATAAAGCCCGCTGACACTGTCGCCGCAGAGCCAGGTGACAAAATACCGGTCGGATACGTTGGTAATCCACCAGAAAATTGTGGTGGGAATCATCGGCAGGCTGTAGCGCAGCAGCTCACGCATGAGCGCGGGGTCAAATTTCCCCTTTGCAAGGTCGCGATACAGCCCGGCAAATATGAGCAAAAGGAGGCCGACAATAAAGTCCGAGACCACCACCGAGAGCACAAAACCATAAACCCCCATGTCGAGCCGGAGCAGGAAAATTAGGTTGAAGCCGATAACCAGCGCTGTGTTCAGTATCCCCTGCGCCGCAAAAAGCCTCGGGCGGTCGCACGCTCTGACATACTGGGCAGAGGCTGCGTGAAAATTCGCCGCGAGTACATACAAAACTATCAGCCAGACATAGCCGATAAAATAATCAATCAAAAGAAGCAGCGGCGACAGGAGCAGAAACCCCGCCGACGCGGCGGCCAAGACGCCGACCCCGGTTTTCAGCACCGTCGGCTTGTCGGCCCGCGAGTCGAGCGCAAAGCGGAACAGCCCGTCTGTAATCCCAAGGCAGGCCAGCGGAATCAGGAGATTGGCGGTCTGCGAGATTAGCTCGGCAGTGTTGAACTGCCCCGGCAGAAGACAGGCCGTGTAAAGCGGCATGAGCAAAAGCACCAGAGCCTTCGACGCGAAGGTCCCTATGCCAAGTATAATGGTGTCCGACATCAGCTTGCGGTATTGGTTCATGCTTCTTTCTTTTTACCGGGGGCTCCGCCCCCGGACCCCCGGTGAACTTCTTCCGGGGGCGCCGCCCCCGAACTCCCGCCAAAGG
>DURE01000013.1 GCA_012837425.1 Clostridiales bacterium | reverse complement strand
TTAACCGGTTTGTTGGAAAGATCGCCGCAGTCGTTAGTCGCACCCGACCAAGGCAGATTTGACCCATCCAGATAATCTCCCGCTTTGAAAGGTGTGATTTCGACTATCTGTGTTTCAAACTTCTCATTGGTTCTGGCGTTGCCATTGTAGGTCATGCAATAATCGTAGAGGTTCAAGGTTATGCCGGAATTGTTGTAAATTTCGATGAATTCCATACAGTCCTTGCCGTCGCTCCAGCCTCCGGTGCCGTCGCCGGCCTGGTCGGGGCAGATTTCAGTGATGACCCAGTCCGGTCTTGTCGGCGCTGAGGTGGTAGTAACAGTTGCCGAGGTTGCCGTAACCCCGAGCGAGGCGAGCAAGCATGCTGTTAATAAAATTGCAAAAGCCTTTTTCATAGAAAACTCTCCCCTGCTATGTTTTATTTTGGTAGTTACAATTATAATACATTTATGCTTTTTTGTCAACCATTTCAAAATATTTTTGGTAAAAACGCAAAAACAACACGAATATCGGACAAAAAACGGCACCGCAGAAACCTGCGATGCCGTATTTTCGGGTTTGGCCGTCAGCGCCGCTTTTTCGGGCTTTTCTTCCTGAGAACCGAGTATGCCGCAAGGCCAATCATGGCTATTGCGCCGGGTCCGGTAGTGGATTTGCAGCCGCGGGCTCCCCTGCAGCCTGTATTGTCGCCGGAGGTGGTTGTCCCGCCGGGGGTTGTGGTGCCGCCGGGGGTGGTCGTTCCGTTGCCTGTCCCGGTGCCGGTATCCGAGGTCGTGTCGGTATCGCCTGTGGTTGTGCCGGGATCCTCGGTGGTGGTATCAGGGGTGGAGGTGACAATATCGGTCACGGTTATATCGTCGTTTGCAAACTTATACAAAAGATGATAGGTGCCTGCCTCCGGAGCGGTAAAGGTGGTGCCGGTATGATAGAGCGTTCCCTCAACCACAAAGCCCTGAAAATCGCCCAGCCCGGCGTCGGGTACATAAATATCCTCGGTAAAGGCGCAGCTCTCGCCAGCCTCCATGGGAACGCCGAGCATCAGCTTTTGCAGCGGCAGCAGTTTTCCTACTGTGGCGTTGGATTTTGCGTCGGCGTAAGGTAGCAGCAGCTGCATTCTCCTTGAATCGGGCTCGTAATCCCACTCGTCGGCCCCGTAGCCTTGGTTGTCTACCGTAAAGTGATAGGAATAGTTCGCTATCGAGCCGGCTGCGAGCTGGTTGTTGAAATCAACCGACGCCCAGGCGGCCAGCTCAACGCTTTCGGTGTAGACAACCGGATAATTGTTGTCACCGCCGGACTCGGTGTTGGCTGCCGAGTTCAGGGCTTCGGAGTAAAGCGCGATGCCGTAAGTCCCGACAGCGCTGTTCTTAACGTTGAAGTTCTTGTCGTGTCCGCCGTAGTCTGCCGTGTTGCTGTTTCCGTCAACGGCTATGACCTTCACACCCTCGGGAATCCCCCAGAAGGAGCGGAAGTTCTCCATCGACATCCCCTTGCCCTCGTTCCAGAGAGCATAATAAGCCTCATGGTACATAACCCAGAGAAC
>DURE01000012.1 GCA_012837425.1 Clostridiales bacterium | reverse complement strand
GCCAAGCCCGAGCTTTGTCTCTCCATCCGCAAAATTTTCGCCGTTTGATTTTTGTCTATTCTGCTATCAAGTAGTTTTTGCCGCGGGGGCTTTTTTGCAATAACTCTCCCGCATGGCCGCCTGCGCGGCTTATTTTTATTTGGGGACATTTCGCAATTGGCTATTATTTCAAGTTATTCAAATAAAAAAGAGACAGGCTAATTGCTTGTCTCTTTTATATTACCGTCTTTATCAGCTCAGGCATTACATTATTCAAATAATTCATCGCCCAACTCAGGTCCCACGTCCAGCGGGTGATATAATCCTTTGGCAGAATTACAGGCATCCTGTTGTGGACCTGTTTTGTCGATTCATTCGGCGCTGTCGTCAGGATTACAAATCGGGAACCATCCTCAAATTGCTTAAAGAACCCCGCAAGATAGAGGAGCGTCTGGCCCGGAAGATTGAATCGGTACTTGGTTTTGTCTGCCGACCACTCAATATATCCCGTCGTCGGAATTACGCAGCGGCGGCTCAGTAAACTGTCCCTGAAGGTGTATTTGTCTGCGGCGGTCTCGGCTCTGGCGTTGATTATAACCCCTTTTCCCGTATACTTCGGGTATCCCCAAACCGCCGGAACCGGCGCAATGCCGCCTGATACGCCCCGCAGAACAGGAACAGTGTTAGTCGGAAAAATCTCGCCCGAATTTTGCTTCACACCTGGAAATGCAACTGCCGTCGCGGTATAAATGCTACGTATTTCTTCGTCATAATCCAAATTGGCCGTATATCTCCCGCACATATATACTACCTCATTTCAAAAACTTCGAGTTATACTCCATCCCACGGAATTTGTGCTCCTGGCTTTGAAGATGGGCGATTTTCAGCGCCACAAGGTTGACATCCGAGTCCATTTCACGCGCTATCTGCTCGGCGTCATAATTGTAGTCGTAAATATACTCAAGCACCTCGTCGTCGGGGAGCAGAATCGCCGCGGCTACCATGTTTGCCTCATACTCCCGCCGGCAGTTCATCCGGTAGAGCATAAACTCCTGCAGACCGTTCCCCTTGGCATACTCGCGGTGAAGCTGGTCGTGTCCTATCTCATGAGCCAGCACTATCCTGTATGTCCGTGGGTCAAGCTTCTTATTTATAAAAATACACCGGTTGCGCTTGATTACCCGGTACATGCCCTTGAGCCTGTCAAAGTCAGCCTCATAGAGCCTTATCCCCAGACCCTCGATTATAACCTCCGGGTCTCGGGAGCCAAAACGCCTGACAAGCTTCTGGCCGACCTTTTCATATTCTGAAATCTGCATATTATACACCTCGCATGTAAGTATCGCAGCTTATTGTGTGCGTTTTCTGCGATACTTTTTCGGGGTGTATTTTTTATTGACCTTTTTCGCGTCCCAATAGGCTTCGGTAAGCGCGGCCATAACGGCGTCTTTCTCCTCTTCGGCAAGTTCTCCGCCGGCAAACAGTGCGGACACCTCGGATACCAGCTCCTCGACATCGCGCGCCGACTTAGCTCCACCCTTCTCCTGTGCGCCGATGAGCAAAAGGGTTTGCGTATCAAAAAGATCATTTACCTCGACGTTAAGTATTTCTGCAAGCTTCTCTACCGTCTCGAACTTGCGCGGCCTGCGCTGCCCGAGCTCGTAATGCTGTATGCTGCGCGAGGTAACCCCCAGCTTCTGCGCCAACTCCACCTGCGTCAGCCCGGCAGTCATTCTTGCCCTTTTCAAACGCTGTGAAAAATCCATATTATCACCTCAAAAAAATTATTAAAAACAACGAACGCAAAATTCTTATAACCCCTTGACACGAATAATAAGGGCGTGATATAATCTCCTCGGGACGGAACCGTGTGTTCGCAATAACATGATACCATATTGGTTTGTTCGTGTCAAGGGGGTTTTTGTAATATTTTTTCGGAGGAATTTATGGAGAGAGCGATTTTGCATTGCGATGCAAACAATTTTTATGCTTCGGTCGAGTGCATGCTTGATACAAGCCTGAGGGACAAGCCGGTCGCTGTCTGCGGCTCGGTCGAGGAGCGGCATGGGATTGTACTGGCGAAGAACTATATTGCCAAGGCTCACGGCATAATAACCGGCGAGGCGGTATGGCAGGCCAAGCGTAAATGCAGGGATTTGGTTGTTATCCCGCCTCACTATGAGGAGTATATGAAATACTCAGAACTGGCGCGGGAGATATACGCAAGGTATACCGACCTTATTGAGCCATACGGGATGGATGAAAATTGGCTGGATGTTACCGGCAGCAGGATATTCGGCAGCGCTGAGCAGATAGCGGAGAAAATCAGGCAGAGCATTAAGTCTGAGCTTGGCATTACGATATCAATCGGTGTGTCTTTCAATAAGGTGTTTGCCAAGCTCGGCTCGGATATGAAGAAGCCCGACGCCATAACAGTCATACCCCGGGAATCCTTCAGGGAAATAATATGGGACCTGCCGGTGGGGGATTTGCTGGGCGTCGGACGTGCTACAAAGAAGATACTGGGCAGCTATTGCATCAGGACCATAGGCGACCTGGCCCGCACACCTCCGGATTTTCTCAGAAGGCGCTTCGGCAAATGCGGGGTCGACCTATGGCTCTTTGCCAACGGCAAGGACAATTCTCCGGTAGTGGTCCGGAACATGGACGTCCCGGATAAGACGGTCGGGCATGGAATTACGACCCTGGAGGACCTTGAGAACCCTGCCGAGGTGTGGGCCGTAATGCTTGAGCTCTGCCAGGAGATAGGGCATAAGCTCTACACCTACAACAAAAAGGCGTCGGGTGTCTCTATAATAATCAGGGACAACGAGCTTTTCTCAAAGGAATGGCAGTACCGGCTCAAAAGCAGTACACAAAGCCCGTCGGTAATAGCCCGGGAGGCATTTGAGCTTTTCCTGCGCAGCTACAAATGGGAACGGCCAATCAGGACCGTGACCGTCAGGGCAATAAAACTGCTGCCCGAAGGCCAGCCCGAACAGCTGAATATCTTCTTCGACATAAAGAAGCAGGAGAAGCTCGATGCGCTGGACAGGACAATAGAAGCCCTGCGAGCCCGGTACGGGAGCCGGATAATAAGGCACGCGGTGCTCCTCGACAACCCCAAAATGCCGCAGCATGAGAGGCCGGAGCTTATTATGCCGTCGGGCGTGATGGGGGCTTGAGTTGAGAAAAATTAAGACAAAACAAGGGGG
>DURE01000011.1 GCA_012837425.1 Clostridiales bacterium | reverse complement strand
TTGGGAGGAACTTCTTTCAAGAACTTCCTCCCAAACGCACTTCAAGAACTTTTTTAAGCATTTTTACTTCGCTAATCAAGCAGCGCGGGCCCCACATCCCGCGCCCTGCTGCCACTTGCCCACCGGCTGACTTGGAGAGGGACGCGGGAGGTGTGCGGGGCGCGCGGCGCCCCGCACACCTCCCGGCTTGACTTTTATATGCGGGCTATGGTATTATAAGCAAAACCAGGCTGTTGAGGTTTGAGCATGACTTACATGATTGCTATTGACTCGGGAGGCACCAAAACCGACACCGTATTGTTTGACAATACCGGCTGCGTCCTTGCCCGCGATATATCTCCCGGCGCCAACGCGCTCGATATTGGGACAAAAATGTCCGAGCAGAGAATTTTTGAGGCGATACGCCGGGTTGCCGCCCGGGCGCCCGGCGACATTGAGGCCATTTACGGCGGAATTGCCGGCGTATATCATCTGGGAAATTATTTATACAACTTCCTCCGCCCCAGACTGCAGGCCAGGAGTCTGAGAATCGACGACGACGGGCCAAGTCTGATTTCGGGCACTATTGGCGCGGCCGACGGCTGCGGAATGGTCGCCGGAACCGGCTCATCCCTGTTTGCCAGAATCGCGGGGCGGCCGCTGGTTCATATCGGCGGGGTGGGGTATCTTATAGACACCGGGGGCAGCGGTTTTGTCTTGGGTCAGGAGGCGCTTCGGGTGGTCTTCCGCTCATTCGACGGCCGCGGCGATAAGACAATTCTGACAGAGCTGCTCACCCGCGACCTCGGCGACCACCCGGCAAAGTGCATGAAGAAAATTTATGAGGGCGGCCGGCCATTTATCGCGTCGCTGGCGCACAATGTCTTTGAAGGACGGCGGCTGGGGGATAAAATCTGCTGCGAGATATTCGACAGGTGCGCCTGGAGCCTGGCCGAGCTGACCCTCGCCGCCGAGGAGCACTTTGAGGGCGAGTTCCCGGTGGTAATGGGCGGCGGGCTGTTTTCCGCTTTTCCCGAATATGCCGAGGCGGTGCGAAAGCTGGGCTCGCCCCGGGCTAAGATGATACGCGCCGAGGTCCCTCCGGTCTACGGCGCCGCAGTCGAGGCAATGTGGGACGTCGGCCTTGAGCCCGACGAGAACTTCAAGAAGCGGTTTTTGGAGAGCTACAACAGCTTTGTGGTCAAATCCAGGTAAACATAGCGTGGTATGAAAATTATGCGGCAAAGACAGGTGTTGTCTTTGCCGCATTTTGTTTTTATGCGGGACCGATTCAGTTATTCTCGGCCCTCACCAGCGACTTAAGTCCCTCACCCAGCGCCGCGCAGAGCGCGTTGACATCTTCCCTTGTGTTTTTGCAGGAAAAGCTTATGCGCAGCGAGCAGGCCGCCTCCTGCCGCTCAAGACCGAAAGCAAGCAGGGCGGATGAGACTTTTTCGTGGCGCGACGAGCAGGCCGCCCCGCCCGAGACCGCAATTCCCCTTGAGGAAAGGAAGTTTACCATGGTCTCGCTCTTAATCCCGGGGAGCGTCAGGCTGATGATATGCGGCGCCCGCACGCCCCGTGGACGGTTTATGCGTATGCCCCCAAGTGCCTCAAGCTTTGCCTCGGCCCAGTCGCGCAGGGCTGTAATTTTTTCGGTGTACTCTGTCGCACGGGGCGCATACTCGGCGGCAGCCCCGCCGAAGCCGGCGATTCCCACCAGGTTTTCGGTACCCGAGCGGAATTCCTCCTCCTGCCCGCCGCCGAGTATTATCGGCACCAGCGCACGCCGCTTTCTTATATCGGGAGATACCGAGAGCGCCCCGATCCCTTTAGGCCCGTGGATTTTGTGCGCGCTGAGAGTCACCAAATCGGCCCCGATTTTCCGGGGCGTGAAGGCGACCTTGAGATACCCCTGCGTGGCGTCGCAGTGGGTTATCACGCCGGGGCAGAGCCGCTTGGCAAGCTCGAACATGCCCCCGACGTCATAGACCGCCCCGGTTTCGTTGTTGACCATCATTATTGTCACCATAAAGGCCCCGCGCAATAGCGCCTCGCGGTATTCAAAGGGGTCAATCACCCCGCCCCGGGTGCTGAGCCTTACTATGGTAAAGCCCGCCTCCTCAAGCCGGCTGAGCGGCCGGAGGACAGAGGGGTGCTCCGAGTCTGTAGTGATAATCCGCTCGGATACCCGCCGCTGCTTTGCCGCGGCGCAGCCGAGAATTGCCAGGTTGTTGGACTCGGTGCCCGAGCCGGTAAAAATCAGCGAATAGCCGCTCCCCGGCCTTATCCCGAGCGAGTCGCAGACCGCCCCTCTTGCCGCCTCAAGCAGCCTTTGGGCATCAAGTCCCATAGAATGAAGCGACGACGGGTTGCCATAGCATCCCATCGCCTCAGTCATTTTTTCTACAGCTCCGGCGCACAGCCCGGTGGTTGCGCTGTTGTCGAGGTATATCATCTGAACTCAAAAACTCCAATCATGCCGTTGACCTCCTCAAGGTGGGCGTCGTAATTCTCGGGCAGCGCCGTGTAAGTAAACACATAATAATAGTTCCGGTATGTGGCAATCACCTGCATGACCTTATAGTGCCCCTCGCCTATGGTGGCGGTAAACACATAGCGCATCGCATTCCGCCCGCCGAGTGTGGTCTCGCCCTTTTCGACAAAGACATAGTCGCCGTATATATCCTTGTATTTCTGCTCGGTATACTCCCAGAACTTGTCTATGCTCTCAAGCCCCTCCTCGGGCACATATGCGGCGACCAGAACTATCGAGCGGTCGTCTATCGAGTAATACGCTATTGTGGAGTTGCCGGTTACGGTGCTGACATTCCATTGCGTGGGCACAAAAAACCGGTAGGCCACATCTTCCCCCGAAATCAGCTTGTATCCCTCGGGGACCTTGTAGCCCTCGGGGACATCGACATCGCCCCCCGAACAGGCCGCAAGTGAGAGACAAAAAATCAGCGCAAGGAGCGCGGAAACTGCTTTTTTCATTTATCAGAACTTGTCCTTTCAATATGTCAAATGCGGCAGGGCAAAATTCCTGCAACGCCAAACAGGCTAAACTCACCTGTGTTTATTATAACAGAAAAACCGGTGTTGTCAATAGCCGTATAAAAAGTAATCGCACTCCCGGTCAATCGTTGCCCGGAGGATTCTGGCACGAGCCCGCCAATGCAGCCGCGGCCGACAGAATGCCCGCTTTCCCCGACTCATATGTCAACCCGCCCTGAAAGTATACCGTGTAAGGGGGACGCAGCGGGCCGTCGGCGCTCAGCTCGATAGACGCGCCCTGCACGAAGGTCCCTGCCGCCATGATAACAGGGTCGGCATAGCCAGGCATTTTCCAGGGCTCGGGGGTGACGAAGGAATCTATCGGCGAAGCCGACTGAATCCCCCGGCAAAAGGCACAGAGCGCTTCGGGGCTCCCGCACTCAACCGTCTGTATTATGTCCGAGCGGACCTCGTCCCAGTAGGGGTCGACCCTGTATCCGAGACTTTTGAATATATAGGCGGCAAAATGCGCGGTTTTCAGCGCCTGCGCCGTGGTGTGCGGGGCGTAAAACAGCCCTTTGAGCATGTTTTTGGTCTGGCCGAGCGAGGCCCCGACACAGCTGCCGGTCCCCACCGTCGTGAGCCGGTATGAGGCGAGCTCGACCGCCCGCGCGGAGCCGGCGATATACCCGCCGTTCTCTGCCATCCCGCCGCCGGGGTTTTTTATCAGCGAGCCGATTATGAGGTCGGCCCGCGGTTCACGCTCCTCGGTAAACTCGCCGTAGCAGTTGTCGACCACGACATACACGCCGGGCAGCTTTCTGTGAACATAGTCGGTAAGCTCGCTTATCTCGCCGGCAAAAAGTGTGCGCCGGGCCGAATATCCCCGCGACCTCTGGACATAAACCACCCTGACACGGTCTCCGAGCCTCTTCAGCGCACCGGCAAGTGCGGCATAGTCAACTCTCCCGTCGGCAAGCTCTATCTGCTTATATTCAATACCGAAATCGGCCAGCGAACCCTCGCCGCGCCGCCCGCCTATCACCTCGTCGAGCGTGTCATAGGGCCGGCCGGTGACCGAGAGCATAATGTCTCCCGGACGGAGCAGCCCGAAAAGGCCCACCGCGAGCGCGTGGGTTCCGCTCACAAGATTGTGTCGCACCAGCGCCGCCTCGGTCCCGAAAACATCTGCCCAGATTTGGTCAAGCGTGTCGCGCCCCCGGTCGCCGTAGCCGTAGCCGGTGGCCGGCAGGAACATTGTGTCCGACACGCGGTGTTCTCTGAATGCATCGAGCACACGCGCGGTGTTCTCAAATGATATTCTGTCAATCCGGGCATAGTGCGACGCCAGCGCCGCCTCGGCCTCGGCGCCCAGGTTAATCAGTCTTTCCGAAAATTCCATTCCTCAAAATAATATCCCCGCCGCAAATCCGCGCCGCGTCCGGCGGCCGGTTTTTGGCGGCATTAGCGTCCTTCCCTGCTCAGCAGATACTTTACCGACAGCTCGACCGTCGCCCTGATGTCGCCGAGGTCGGCCAGCTCGACACCCGAGTGGATATAGCGCGTCGGAATCGAGAGCGCGGCTGCGCGGCAGCCTGCGCCGCTCATCTGTATTGAGCTGGTGTCTGTCCCGCCGGCGACCAGAATCTCGCACTGGTATTTTATCTTGTTTTCCTTTGCAACTTTAATCAGTTCCTCAACCATCCCTGCATGGCAGATTACCGAGGCGTCCTTGATTTTTATCGCGGCCCCCTCCCCGAGCCTCACGGCCATAGGCTTTGCCCCCGGGGTGTCTCCGGTTGAGGTGACGTCGTAGACCAGAGCAAGGTCGGGGGAAATCTCAAACGCCGCCGGCTTTGAGCCCCGGCAGCCTACCTCCTCCTGAACCGAGAAAACATAATAAATGTCGTCGGGGCAGTCGGCCTCCGCCAGCCGCTCGGCAATCATAACCAGAATGGCGCAGCCCAACCGGTCGTCAAAGGGTCTTCCGGCTATCCGCCGCCCGGCCAGCTTTTTGACATAGGGCTCCTGAACAAATGCGTCGCCGACCGACACCAGCCGCTCGGCCTCCTTCTTGTTTTTCGCCCCTATGTCAATATAGCACTTGTCAAGCGTTATTTCACCGGCCTTAAGCCCGCCCTCGGGGACCAGCACGCCCGGCACCCCGCGGCCCGACACCACGCCGGTATACGCGGCGGCAATGTAGTTTATCCCGCCGATGTTTGAGAACCTTATGTTGCCGTTGTCCTCGATACAGGTCACCATATAGCCGATTTCGTCCATATGGGCGCAGAGCATGATTTTTCTGCGCTCTTCCCCCGCGCCGGCCTTCATGGCAATAAGGTTTCCGAGTGTGTCGTTGTAGCACTCGTCGACATAGGGCGAGATAGCCCCCCGTATAACCTCGGAGACCGGCTTTTCGCTGCCGGAGAGGCCGTGGCAGCAGGTTATCTTTTTAATTAAATTCAGCATTTTTTGTTTCCCCTTAAAATTTCCAGCTAGAGAGCATGGCAAAGATTAGTTCTTCCATCGCAGCGATGTCAGAGAGCGCCGCCACGGCCGACGGGCTGTGAATATACCTTGCCGGAGCCGAGAGCGCCAGTGTACGCACCCCGCGCCCCGAGCGCTGGATATGCGCGGCGTCGTTGCTGCCCGACACATACTGCTTCACCTGAGCTTTAATATTGTTTTCTCTTGCAACTTCAAGCGCAAATTCCGAGAGCTCGCGGTCGTAGATTGTTCCCTTGTCGGCATAGGACACCGCGCCGCCCTCGCCGAGTTTTGCCACCCGTGCGGCTTCGGGCACCCCGGCAAGGTCGGCGACCGCCGTCGCCTCGACGACAACAGAGAAGTCGGGGCAAAGCGTATTTGCCGCGGTTCCGGCACCCGAGTAACCGGTCTCCTCGCGCACGGTAAAGCAGAAGTACAAATCAAACGGCAGCCTTTTTCCGGTGTCCTTCAACCGCCGCATTACCTCAATCAGTACCGCGCAGCCCAACCGGTCGTCAATGGCCTTGCATTTGACAAACCTGTCCCCCGAGCCGAAGAGAACAAAATCAGAGTCAAAAACCCCGAAGTCGCCGAGATTTATATATTTCTGAGCTTCTTCTTTGTCCCTTGCCCCGATGTCGATATAAAGCTTGTCGGCCTTGACTATCTTCTTGCGCTCCTCGGGTGACTGCAGATGGATGGCCTTCGAGCCGATAATTCCCTTTACCCGCTTATCCTCGTTCCCGAGCACAACGCCCCGGCTGGGCATCACCCTCGGGTCAATTCCGCCGACACAGAGAAACTTCAGGAAGCCCTCCTCGGTTATGTCGTTTATCATGAATCCGACCTCGTCCATGTGTGCCGAAATCATGATTTTTTTGGGACTATCGGGGGCATACCCCTCACCGCCTCCGCCGATGTGCGCGATAATGTTGCCCATTTTGTCTGTGCGGCAGTCGTCATACGCCCCGGTTATCTGCTCGAGTATCAGCCGAGCCGCCTGCTCCTCGTAGCCCGACGGGCCGAAGGCAAGGCAAAGCTCGCGCAAAAGGTCAACTCCACTAAATCTTTTCATGTCTGAACTCCCCCGCTATCCTGCCCGAAGAGACAAAGGCCGATATAAGCTTTGAGGTCTCAATGCAGTCCTCGATGCAGATTATTTCATTGTATGTGTGCATGTTCTTCATCGGCAGCCCGACATCGACCACCGGCACGCCGGCCCGGGCCAGGCCGACCGCCGGCGAGTTGGTCCCGGTGCCGGGCGAGGATACGGTGAACTGGTATTTGATACCCTTCTCCCCGGCAAGCTCGGCGGTCATTTTGGTCAGCCGCCGGTCGGTGGCCGGCGAGTGGGTTATGGCCGGGCCGCCCCCGAAGGCTGTGGTCTCGCCCCTTGAGGTGTCGGGCACCCTGGCATGGCAGACGTCGACCACCATGGCGTAGTCGGGTTCGACCCTGTATGTCCCGGCCGCAGCACCCCCGACCCGCCGGGTTTCCTCGAATGCCGAGAGCAAAAGGTACACATCCCCGCAAAGCTCGTCCTTCGGCACCCCGGCTATGGCGTAGACAGCGCAGGCGGCACAGGCCTTGTCGTCAAAGCTTTTGCCGGCAATGCTGCCACCGACCAGGTCGGTGTATTTGGGTAGAAAGCCCACCGGCGTGCCGACACGAACAAAGCTCTCAAGTTCCTCCTTGGTGTAGCCGGTGTCTATCAAAAACTCGTAAATCTCGCCGGGCTTCTCGGCGTCCTTGGGCTTTTGCAGGTGGGGCGGCGTGGAGGCGATGACGCCGTATATCTGTCTGTCGCCGTATATTATCACCTCGGCGGCGCCCAGAATCCTCGTATCAAGCCCGCCGATGTTGACAAACGAGAGAAAACCGCCCTCCTTTATCTCGGCGACATACATCCCGACCTCGTCAAAGTGAGTGTCAATAAGAATCTTCGGCGCACCAGCCCGTCCGCTGTATCTGACAAACACCTGGTTGCCTACATCGTCGGCGTATTGCTCGTCAAAAAAACCGCCGACAAGCGAGAGCAGCTTTTTTTGTTCAAAGGTTTCGCGGCCGGATACCGACATCAGCCCGGAAAGCCCGACGACAAGCTCCTTTAACTCAATTTCAGTCTTCATGTTTTTTCGGTCAACTCCAATCGTTGTATTTCAAAAGCCGTTTACAATACTCTTAAAAAAATTTCCGCGCTCCTCAAAGTTTTTAAACCTGTCAAAGCTGGCGCAGGCCGGCGAGAGCAACACAATCCCGCCCGGGCGGGCAAGCTCCCGCGCGCGCCACACCGCGGCCTCAAAATCAGGCTCGATTATTGTTGGCAGCGCTCTGGGGTCATACCCGCTGCACTCGTCGAGCGCCGCCTTTATTTTTCCGGCCGTGGCCCCGGTCAGCACCACCGCAGCGGCGCGCTCAACAAGCGAGGCAGCAAGCGGGTATAAAGGAATTTTTTTGTCATACCCGCCGCAGATGACCACAGGCTTCTCCGGCAGAGCCGAGAGCGCCGCGGCGGTGCGGGTCGGGCTTGAGTCAATAGAGCTGTTGTAATACCTCACCCCGCAAAACTCGCGGACAAACTCCAGCCGGTGCTCGACCCCTCGGAAGGTTTTTGCAACCTCAGTAAATATATCATGGCTCACAATTCCACAAACTATCGACATTGCAGCCATATAATTTTCAATATTGTGACGCCCGGGGAGTATAATATCCGATACCCTCAGAAGCTCTTCTTCATTTTCCCCGTTACACCTGACAATCATACCGTCACGCTCGAAAAGGGCAGCCGCATTGTTTTTTCCGGCCGGCACAACTTCATCATAGCTTTTCTTGGTCGAGGAGAAAAAGGTTACCTCAAGCGGTGAGCCGCGCCCGATTTTTCGGGTTATCTCATTGTTGGCGTTCACGACAAGCTGCCGGCACTTTTCATGCGAGCAGATATTCAGCTTTGCGGCGGCGTACTCCTCCATGCTCCGATGCCAGTCGAGGTGGTTGGGCGTAATGTTGGTAATTACCGCGCGCTCGGGCGAAACTCTCATGCTCATGAGTTGAAAGCTCGAGAGCTCGACCACCGCAAAGTCTCCGGGGCGCATTACCCCCACACGTGGCAGGAGGGGGGCGCCGATATTGCCGCCGACATAGGCCCTGCCCCGCCCGCTTCTCTGGCACTGAAGGTCGAGCATTTTATATGTGAGTGTGGTTGTGGTGGTTTTCCCGTCGCTGCCGGTAATGCCAATAACCCGCGCCGGGGTCAGCTCCATGAAAAGTTCCATCTCGGAGGTGACCAGCGCCCCCCGCGCCGCGGCGGCGCGCAAATCGGGTGAATCCGGCCTCATTCCCGGCGTACGGAATATGACATTCTCGTCAAGTCCCTCAAGATACCGCTCACCGAGCACCAGCCTCACCCCGCGCGACTCGAGCAAATCGGCACAACCTCCGAGCTGCCCGCGCTCCTTTTTGTCCCTTGCGGTGACCTTGGCGCCCAACCCCAGCAGAAAATCTATGAGCGGCAGGTTTGATATCCCGATACCGCAGACCGCCGTCCTGCCCGAGGCAATCCGGTCGATTGTATCATTGTGTTGAGCAGGTTTGTCCAATTATATGCCCCCGTTTGTGCTTGTACTTGAAATATTATATTCCAAATTTTTCGGCATTGCAAGCAAAAGTTGATATTTAGCCGATATTTTAAGCAAAGTGCCGCCGCGCGCCCGATAACTTTGAATTTTCCACTTGTTAAGTATGCGTTTTTTTGATATAATATATATGGCAATATTATCCGCAACCCAAAGCGCGGTTTTTGATATGTGAGGCAAAAATGGCAAAGTACAAAACCGAAACAATGAAAGCCCGGTATGACGACCAGAGCATTAAGGCACTGAAGGGCGCTGACCGCGTCAGAAAGCGGCCGAGCGTTATTTTCGGCTCGGACGGGC
The DNA here is from genome assembly GCA_012837425.1 of Clostridiales bacterium. Classification (GTDB taxonomy): domain Bacteria; phylum Bacillota; class Clostridia; order Oscillospirales; family CAG-272; genus UMGS1002. The sequence continues at coordinate 2,386 of DURE01000011.1, read as the reverse complement.
TTGAGGGCTGCCAGCAGTCCTTCTTTGAAATCCTGGCCAACTCGGTTGACGAGGCGCGCGAGGGCTACGGCCATGAAATAATAGTCACGGTTTATAAAGACCACTCGCTCAAGGTAGAGGACCTCGGGCGCGGGGTTCCGCTCGGCTATAACGAGCGCGAGCGGCGCTGGAACTGGGACCTGATTTTCAACGAGCTCTACGCCGGCGGCAAATACGACAACAACAAGGCAAGCGGTGCCTACGAGTATTCACTCGGGCTCAATGGCCTGGGCGCCTGCGCCACGCAGTACAGCTCGCAGTACATGAACGTATATTCATACGACGGCACGCACGAGCACAAAATCAGCTTCAGAAAGGGCAAGCCGACAAGCGAGCTTGCCTCCCGCGAGCTCGACAAAAAGGAGCGGCGCACCGGCACCGTCATCCACTGGAGACCCGACCTTGAGGTTTTCACCAACATCAATATCCCGTTTGAGTATTTTGACCGGGTCCTGCACCAGCAGGCAGTGGTCAACTCGGGAATAAAATTTGTGCTGAGGTTTGAGGAGGAGGGCGGCAGGTTCTCGGAGCACGAATACTACTATGAGAACGGCATTGCCGACTATATAGGCGAGCTTGCCGGGGAAACCGCCAAAACCGATCCGGTGCTCTGGCACATGGAGGCCACCGGGCGCGACCGCGACGACAAGGAGGATTACCGCCTCAAGGCCGATTTTTCGTTCTGCGTGTCAAGCACCGTCAATGTAATCGAATATTACCACAACTCAAGCTTTCTGGAGTACGGCGGCTCGCCCGACCGCGCGGTGAAGCAGGCCTTCACCTACGCACTCGACAAGTATATAAAGTCAAGCGGCAAGTACACGAAAAACGAGGCGAAAATCACCTTTACAGATATAGCAGACTGCCTGGTTCTTGTCATCAACAGTTTCTCGACCGTGACCTCGTATGAAAACCAGACCAAAAAGGCAATCACAAACTCCTTCATATACGAGGCCATGAACGAGTTTCTGAGGCGGAATCTTGAGATTTACTTCACCGAAAATCCGACCGAGGCAGAAATATTTGCAAATCAGGTGCTGCTCAACAAGCGCAGCCGCGAAGCCGCCGAGTCGGCGCGGATTAATATAAAAAAGAAGCTCTCGGGCACAATGGACATAGCCAACCGAGTGGACAAGTTTGTCTCCTGCCGCTCAAAGGACCCGGGTGTGCGCGAGCTTTACATCGTCGAGGGCGACTCGGCTCTCACCTCCTGCAAGCTCGGCCGAAACGCCGAGTTTCAGGCGATAATTCCGGTCCGCGGCAAGACCTTCAACTGCCTAAAGGGCACATACGACAAGCTGTTCAAAAACGAGGTCATCACCGACCTGCTCAAAGTAATCGGCTGCGGGGTCGAGATTGAGGGCAAAGTAAAGGGCGACATACTGAAATTTGACATTGAGCAGCTGCGCTGGTCAAAAATCATCATCTGCACCGACGCCGACGAGGACGGCTACCACATCCGCACCCTGCTGCTCACCATGTTCTACCGCCTGCTCCCTACGTTGATTAAAGAAGGCCGGGTTTTTATAGCCGAAACCCCGCTATATGAGATAACCTCAAAGGACGAAACCTATTTTGCCTATGATGATACCGAAAAAGAGGAGATTATCAAAGGGCTCGGAGGCCGGAAATTCACGGTCCAGCGTTCAAAGGGACTTGGCGAGAACGAACCCGAGATGATGTGGAAAACCACAATGAACCCCGCCACCCGCCGGCTGATACAGGTCCGGCCAGACGACGCCAAGCGTACATTCGAGATGTTCGATACCCTGCTCGGCGACAACCTGCCGGCCAGAAAGCAGTTTATCACCGAAAACGGCCACAGGTATATAAAGGTGGCCGATATAGTATAATTGTTTGTTATTAGTGGATGCGGGGAGCGGGAGACGGCCAAACTCGCCGGCAGCATTGACAGGTAGATGTCGGTCCGCGCGGCGAGTACCGCCGTGCACCGGGCACCCGCCGCACGCCGTGGGACTCGAGTTCTTTGCCGGCCGGCCTCACCCGCCCTGCACACATCCGGCGATTTTGCAAACCGTTTTTGTGAAAAACTCTTGATTTTTATGCCGGTTTGTGTTATCATAAACAGGCCGCCGCGCCGGCCGGTATCCGGTGCCGAACAGAATACATGGAGAAGTCGCCTAGTTGGTCGAGGGCGCACGACTGGAAATCGTGTGACCGCCAAAAACGGTCCGAGAGTTCGAATCTCTCCTTCTCCGCCACAAAGGTACACAGTGGATGATACAATTCCACCGTGTACCTTTTAATTTTGCCTATTAGAAAAGCCAGTAATACAAGGAAAATGCGAGACAAGGGGGGTGCAAAACGCCCGTCCTGTCTCGCTTTT
>DURE01000010.1 GCA_012837425.1 Clostridiales bacterium | reverse complement strand
GAGACCCCCCTTCCTCCTGCCGCCGCGCGCACAGCGCGGCGGATTATGTAGGCCCCGCCATAAAGTCACCGGCAAACCAGCTGACACGTCGATGTTATACGCCCGGTTTGCCCAAGTTGAGTGGTGTCGAATAGGGTGTCCTGTCAATCGCCTATGCGGGGTTTGCTTGTCTTCGCAGGACGAAGTGCATGTATGCCCTTGACGGGTGCTCGGCCCTCTGCGCCGCCCTCGCCCGTCGCGCTCCGAGAGCGCGACGACCAGGCGCGCCAGGACCTCGCGCTGCTTTATTTGCGATTTGGTTTAGGAAGTTTTTGGGGATTCTCAAGGGGCTTTTTGAAAAAGCCCCTTGAGTGGGGTGCGGGGCAGAGCCCCGCGCGCGCCCTTGAGTGAGGGTTCGGGGGTGGAGCCCCTGCTTTACACCTTAACGGCCTCGCCGCCGATGACCCCCATGACCGACTCCTCCTGGAACTGGCGGGTATAGAGGCTGTAGTAGGCGCCGCGCCTGGCTATCAGCTCGGCGTGTGTGCCGCTCTCGATTATTTTGCCGTCCTTGACCACAAGGATTATATCGGCGCGGCGAATTGTTGAGAGCCGGTGCGCCACGACAAAGGAGGTCCTGCCTTCCATCACCTTTTCGATAGCCCGCTGTATCAGCCCCTCGGTCATTGTGTCAACCGAGGAAGTAGCCTCGTCGAGCACGAAAATGCGCGGGTTTGTGAGCAGGGCGCGGGCAAAGGAGATAAGCTGCTTTTCGCCGGTCGAGAGCAGGTCTCCGCCCTCGCCCACCTTGCTCTCAAGACCGTGCTCCATGCGCCGCACAATCCCGTCGGCCGAGACGCTCTCGAGCGCGCGCCAGAGCTCGTCTTCGGTGGCGTCGGGCTTGCCGTAGCGCAGGTTCTCGGCGATAGTGCCTGAGAAGAGGTGCGGGGTCTGGAGCACATAGCCGATATTGCTGTGCAGCCAGAGCAGCGAGCGCTCGCGCGCGTCCCGGCCGTCTATCAGAATACACCCCTCGGTGGGCTCGTAGAAGCGGCAGAGCAGGTTTATGAGCGTGCTCTTCCCGGCACCGGTCTCCCCGACTATGGCCACGGTGGTGCCCTGCTTTACCTTGAGATTGAAATGCTCAAGCACATACTCATCCCCATCCGGATATTTGAAGCTGACGTCGCAGAACTCAATATCGCCATAAAGGGGCTCCCAATTTTCGCGTCTGGGGCTGAATGTGTCGCCGTATTTTTCTATGACCTCGGGGGTATCGTGCACCTCAGGCCTGGTCTCAAGCAGCCGGGAGAAGCGTTCTATATTCACCTGCGCGTTGACAAGCTGGGCTATGGCGTACACAAACCACTGAATAGGCTCCATCATATTTATGGCGTAGGTCATGAACACCGAAAGCGTGCCGATTTCAAAGAGCTGCTCGATAGTGATAACCCCGCCGCGCCAGAGCACCAGCGCCAGCGCCACGGTAGCCGAGAAGGTTATAACCGACACAAAGAGTGCGCGCACGCGGGCGGCGCGTATCCCGAGCTCTTTCATCTCCCGGGTCACCGAGCTGAAACCCTGCTCCATTTTTTCTTCTATGACAAGGGTTTTGGTGGTCTTGGCGCCGGTAATTCCCTCGTTGAAATTGGCGGTGATTTTCGAGTTTGTCTCTCTTATCCTGCGGTTGAGATAAAGCAGCTTCCGCTGAAAAAAGGCCGAGAAAACCGCAACGAAGGGAATTATCGCCAACACGCAGAGCGCAAGCTTTGCGTTGAGCCTGAGCATTATAATGCTGGCAAAGAGCAGATAGCTGACATTCCAGACACCGTCGGCCAGGCTCCAGGAAACAACCGCGGAAATCCGGGAGGTGTCGCTCATCAGCCTGGAGTGTATGTACCCCACGCTGCTTTGGTTGAAGTAGGAGAGCGAGAGGGTCTGCAGGTGGTTAAAACAGTCGCGTCTCATATCCTGCCCTACTTTGAGTTCGATATGGCAGGCGCTGTACAGAGCTATTAGGTTGCAGACAACCTGCAGCAACAGCGCGCTGCAGAAAAGCAGGATAAACACCCCAAGCCCTTCAAGCGTGGAGTAGGCTATGAAATTGTTGATGGCATAGCGCTGAAAAAGCGGCGTAATGGTGTCAAGTGCTATCCCCGCCGCCGCAAATACCACCATAAGAATCATTGCGGTGCTGTGGCGCTTTATATAGGGCAGCAGCTTATTGAGCCCGAAATACGGAAGGGGTTTGAAATTGTCTTTTTGCTCGGTGTACTCAGACATTGGTTTCAGCCTCCTCCATCTTCATTTGCAAATCATATATCTTTTTGTATATGCCGTTTTTCTCAATCAGCCGGCTGTGATTCCCCGACTCGACTATCCGCCCCCTGTCGAGCACTATAATGTTGTCTGCCATCATAAGCGTGGTAATCCGGTGAGAGATGAGTATTACAGTGGCATCCCCGAAGTGTTTTTTCAGCGCGTTGCGGATTTTTTCGTCGGTTTCGGTATCCACGGCCGAGAGCGAGTCGTCCAGAATCATAATAGGCGAGTTCTGCATGAGCATTCTGGCTATCGCCGCCCGCTGCTTCTGCCCGCCCGAGAGCGTGACTCCGCGCTCGCCGACCAGCGTGTCCCAGCCCTGCGAAAAGCCTCTGACCGTCGAGTCAAGGCAGGCGGTTACCGCCGCCTCTTCAAGCTGCTGATCGGTGCAGTACGAAGCCGCAATTTTGACATTCTCACCCAGCGTGCGCGAGAACAAAAAGGGCTCCTGAAGCACAATCCCGATGTTTTTTCTGAGCCACGAGGCCTTAATGTCGGCAATATCCACGCCGCCTATTGTGATTTTCCCGTTTTCGGGTGGCAGGTCGTAGAGCCGGCACAGCAGGTGCACGAGCGTGCTCTTCCCCGAGCCGGTGCCCCCTAGAATCCCGAAAACCGTGCCCTTCGGGATTTTGAAGGAGACCTCCGAGAAAACCTCCTTGCCCTCCTCGTAAGCGAAGGTGACCTGCGAAAACTCGATGTCAGCACGCATATCCGGGCAGAGAGCGCCGGGCTTGTCGGCCTCCTGCTCCGAGTCGAGTATGTAGGCAATTCGGTCGATTGAGACGCCGGCCTTGCTCATCTCGGCTATCATTCGTCCGAGCCGGCGCACCGGCCACATAAGTATATAGCTGTAAGAGATAAAAGCTAACAGCTCGCCCTCGGTCAGTGTACCCCGGACACAGAATACCGTGCCGAAGATAAATACCAGCCCCACCTGCAGCCCCGAGAGCAAATCTCCCGACGACCAGAAGGCGGTCAGCAACCGGCAGAGTTTGAGCCAGGCGTCGGTGTATATTTTGTTTTGCCGCTCGAAACGCTCCTTCTCAAAAATCTCACGGCCGAAGGCGCGGACCACCCGCACGCCGGTCAGGTTTTCCTGGGCTATAGTCGAGAGAACCCCCTCGTTTTCATCGCAGGCAAGGAAGGATTTGCGCATGTTGCTGTAAAAATAAGCCGAGCATCCCACTATAACCGGCACAGACAGCGCGGCTATCAGCGCCAGCCGCAGGTCCATGGCAAACATGCAAAAGAGCGAAAAGACAATAAGTATCGTAATCCTGAAGACCGAGGTCAACTGCTCGGACACGAAATTCTTGATAACATCGACATCCGAGGTGCAGCGCTGGATTATGTCACCGGTCTGGTTTTTCATGTGCCAGGAGTACGGCAGCCTTTGAATATGCGAGAAGAGCCGGTCGCGCATGCTTTTGAGGAGTATCTCCCCGCCGCGGGTGTTGTTTGTGATTGTCAGGTATCTGAAAAGCGCCTGCAGCGCCCCGATCGCGATAATCAACGCCGCAATCAGCCAGATTTTTTGCGCCAGGGCGTCAAGGCCTCCCACCCGGTCTATCAGGCTTGTCAGAATTGCAGGGGCCTCAAGCTCTTTGTCGCCGATAATACTGTCTATTGTCGCCCTGATAATCTGGGGCAGGAGCATGTCGCAGGCGGCAACCAGAAAGGAGGCGGCTATGCTGACAACAAAAAACCTTTTTGAGCCGAAAAGCAGCCCCCAGAGCAGCCTTGCCCTTTTGAGAGTGCTGCCCCTCTCTTTGTTTTCCCTTTCGTCCATAAAATGCCCCCAAGGCGTATTCCATAACATTATACCACGGCGGTTGCAAAAAAGCAATAAACCATTCGTTGTGCCACATGGAAAATCTTAGGCAGGCATAAAAAGCAGGTTTGTGCTATAAATAGCCTGTCGGTTACATTGATTTTGCGCTTTAAGCTATGCTATAATATAAGAAATATTAATGAGCGCAAAGGAGGGCCCCGAAATGACGTCACGGGAAAGAATAAGGTGTGCCATAAATCACAAGGAGCCCGACAGGGTGCCGGTCGACATTGCCGGAACCAACGTCACCGGAATCCATGTCGCTGAATATATCGAGCTTATAAGGTATCTCGGGCTTGACGCCGAGCCGGCCAAGGTCTACGACCCCTTTCAGTTCCTCGCCCGCCCCGACGACATAGTGCGCCGGGTGCTGCGCACCGACGTAATTGAGCTTGAGAACTTTATTGAAAAAAGATGGGGATGTAGGAATGAGAACTGGAAGTTCTGGGACTCGGGCAACGGGTACCGCGTGCTAGTGCCGGGCGACTTCTCTCCGGTCAGAAACGGCGACTACTGGGACATACCCGACAGGAGCGGAAAACCTATCGGCCGTATGCCCTATGGGGGGTTATACTTTGAGCGGGTATGCGAGACCGGCACTACCGACGACTTGACCGAGAACCTCATGTCGCCTGAGGACTACTACAGGTCAATACCCCTGTATACCGACGAGGAGCTGAAAATCCTTGAGAGGCGCGCAAAACTTTTGTATGAGAACACCGACTACTCGATTCACGGCAATATAAATAACCTTAAGTTGTTCACCGCCGGCCTTATAGCCGGGCAGACCATATCTAACTGGCTGTGCCTTCTTCTAATTGATGAGGATTATTGCTACTCCATACTTGAGGCGGCCGCCGAGCGCGCTATTGAGAACATCCGGCTCTACCTTGAGGCGGTGGGCAAGTACATTGACACAATGCTGCTCTCGACCTCGGACTACGGCTCGCAGAACGGCGAGTTTTTCAGCCCCGAGATATTCAGAAAGCTGTATATGCCGAATATAAAAAAGGTCAACGATTTTGTTCACGCAAACAGCAGTGTCAAGACCATGTACCACAGCTGCGGCTCAATTGCCAATATTATAGAGTACATGGTTGAAGCCGGAGTCGATATCCTCAACCCGATACAGCTTTCCTGCCGGAACATGGACGCAAGGGAGCTGAAGGCAAAATACGGCGACAGGCTGGTCTTCTGGGGCGGCGGGGTGGACACGCAAACCGTCATGCAGCACGGCACGCCCGAGGAGGTCCGGGCACAGGTACGCGAGCGGATTGAGATTTTCGCCCCGGGCGGCGGATTTGTCTTCGCGCCGGTGCACAACCTGCAATACGGTGTTCCGATCGAGAACATTATGGCCATGCTTGACGAGCTGCAAAAACACAGCTACTAAAAGCCGGGCAGGGCGCAATATCACTCGTCGGAGCCGATTATAACTGCGAAGCAATATAACTTGCCGGATGGTGAATATAACTGAAAAAAGCACTGCGCGCGCAGTGCTTTTTTTCTG
>DURE01000009.1 GCA_012837425.1 Clostridiales bacterium | reverse complement strand
TATCTTCGCCCTCATCATGTCTTATGTTGCTACCGCACGAAAGCATTCATTTGATGCCTTTTCTGCTATCCGCAATGCGCTATCAGGCCATCCCGATTGTGGGATTTGCTAAGGGGTGAATAGTTACGGTAAATATAAAAAAACAAAGTTGCGCGCCGGGTTGTCGCGCCATACGGTTATATAAGTATGAAGGACACACGCTGGCGACCGCAGGTCGCCCCTACGGTCATATCACAGCTGTGCGGCTTTTCAATGTACTACAAAAACACAAGCAACCCCCAAATCGGCATAAAAAAAGCGGCGCCGCCGCAAATAAATTGATTTGCGGCAGCGCCTAATGCATACACCATCAGGCTTCCTGAAACTTCTTATAATCCTCAACGATTTTGGCTGCAATATTGCCGGGCACGACATCATAGCCGGTCACGGTGTACTCCATTGACCCCAGTCCCTTTGACATGGCGCGCAGGGCAATAGGATATTCGAGCAACTCGGACCTGGGGACCAGAATTTTTATTGTCGTAAATCCCGATTTCCCCTCGGTCGGGTTCATCCCCATGACGCTGCCGCGCCGCTTGTTGATGTCTCCCATTATGTCGCCGACAAGAGAGTCGGGCACGGTTACAAGCAGGTCACCGACCGGCTCGAGCAGCACCGGCGCGGCCTGCTCAAGGCATTTCCGGTAGGCTATCATGGCCGCCATTCTGAAAGATATTTCGTCCGAGTCGACCGGGTGGTAGGAGCCGTCGTATAGGTCGGCGGCAAGCTGCACCACCGGGAATCCCGCAACGCCCTTCTGCATTGCGTCGAGCAGTCCCTTCTCGACCGCGGGATTGAAGTTCTTGGGCACCGTACCGCCCACGACCGAAACCGTAAAGGTCAGCCCCTCGGCCTCGCCGGGCGCAAAACGGATTTTGACGTGGCCGTACTGCCCCGCGCCGCCGTTCTGCTTCTTATGCTTGCCCTCGACGTCGACCGCCTTGGTAATCCGCTCGCGGTAGGGAATCTTCGGGGACTCAAGCTTTACATTGACGCCGAACCGGGTCTTCATCTTGGAGGCGAGCACTGCCAGTTGCATCTCGCCGATTCCCGAAATAGTCATCTGCTTGGTTTCGGCGTTGTTCTCAAATTTAAGGGTCATATCCTCCTCAAGCATCTTGGCTATCGACTGGGATATCTTACCCTCGTCGCCCTTTGCAAGCGGCATTATAGCCTGAGTCATATAGGAGTTTGGATATACAACCGGCGAATACATTACCGGGGCGGCGCCGCAGAGCGTGTCGTTTGTATTGGTGTTTGTGAGCTTTGCGATCATGCCGATGTCGCCGCAGGCCAGCTCATCAACCTCGGTTTGAGTTTTGCCGCGAACGGTATAAATATGCGCCATTTTTTCATTTGCGCCGCTTTTGGCGTTTTTCATCACGGCATCGCGACGCAGCGAGCCGTTCATTACTTTAAAGAAGGACATTTTACCGACAAACGGGTCGGAGACCGTCTTGAATACAAACAGGTTGGCAGGGCCGTCGGGCTGGATTTCGACAGTGCCGCCGTCGGCCAACCGCTCTTCGGATTTGTCGGTATAGCTCGGGAAGGTGTCGCGCACACCGTCAAGCAGGTCGGCAATACCCCACAGAAGGGTGGCCGAACCGCAATAAACCGGCACTATGTCACCGCTGGCAATGCCCTGACGCAGTGCCTGGGCCGCTTCCTCTCGCGAAATCTCCTCTTCCATCAGCACCTTTTCCATGATTTCTTCGCTGACCATGGATATGGCGTCGTTAAAGGCCTCTTTGTATTCCTCGGCAATCGAGTCAAGCCTGCCCTCAACCGGGACCTCGCTCCGCTTGCCTTTTGCGTCATACTTATAAGCCTTCATATCGGTCAGGTTGATGATAGTGAAATTATTCCCGTCCTTGCAGGGGACGGCTACCGGGCAGATTACCGTGCCGAACCGGTCCTGAAGCTCCTTGAAAACACGGTCAAACCCGGCCTCATTGTCGTCGCACTTGTTGACAAAGAAGGCGCGCGGCAGCCCGGCGTCGGACGCATATCCCCACGCCAGCTCGGTGCCAACTTCAATGCCGGCCTTGGCGTCGACAGAAATAACCGCGCATTCGGCTACCCGGAGAGCCTGAAGGACCTCTCCGACAAAGTCAAGATAACCGGGAGTGTCGAGTACGTTTATTTTTGTTCCCTGCCATATCACAGGGGCTATTGCCGTTGAAAGTGAAAAACCTCTCTTTATCTCCTCGGCATCAAAGTCGCACAAGGTATTTCCGTCGGAAATCTTTCCGAGGCGGTCTACTCCTCCGGCAATATAGAGCATAGCCTCGGCCACAGAAGTCTTTCCGCTTCCGCTGTGTCCCAGAAGCGCTATGTTTTTGATATTGGTTTCAATTCTTGCCATAGGGTTCCTCCTTACGCCGCGCTGCAAGCTCCGCTAACGGCATTTTATATTTCGTTTGTCAATAAATGGCAAGGCTTTGCGGCCATGACATATTTATTCACTATATTATACAATATAAAAACCAGATTTGCAAGTACCGGAAAATATTTTTGCGATAATTGTTCAATATGCCACAGCTATATTTGTGAAATTATACAAGACTTATCCCGAAAAGCCGGGCGGCGTTCCCGGCGGTCTTTCGTATCGCCCCTTCGGTCTCCAGTCCGATAAGGCGGCCGAGTTCCTCGGCGGTATGGACCATCAGACCCGAATGGTTAAGCCGGCCGCGGTGCGGATGGGGGGCGAGATACGGGCAATCGCTCTCAAGCAATATTCTATCAGTCAGAATACTTCTCGCCACTTTGGGCACCCGGCGCGCATTTTTGAAGGTCAAAACCCCCGAAAACGAAATATACCAGCCGCGCTCAACCAACTCGGCCGCCATCTCGGGGCTACCGCTGAAGCTGTGGAACACTCCCCGCACTCCCGGGTGCCGCCGCACCACACGAAGGCAATCCCCGTGCGCCTGGCGGTTGTGGACCTGCACCGGCAGGCTATATTCTGCGGCAAGCTCCATCTGCGCCTCAAAAAAAGAGAGTTGCAGCTCCCTGTCCCCGGGTCTCCAGTAATAGTCAAGTCCAATCTCGCCTATTGCCACTATCTTGTGCTCGCGCGCGCGCTCAAGCAGCTGACGGAGTTTTTCAAGCTCGGCCTCAAGCGACATGTCAGGTCGCAGGTCGCCGGGGTGAATTCCCACCGCGGCGTACATCCCGGGATACCTGCCGGCCTGCCCGATAACCTCTTTGGCATTGTCAGGGTTGGTTGCGACATTTATGATGTACCCTGCCGGCTCTGGCATTATCCGGGCAAGCAGGGCGTCGGCGCCGCCGGGGTATTCTGCGGCAAAGCGCGGGTCGGTATAGTGTGCGTGGACGTCGAAAAGCCTCGCCGTGCCACTATATTCCATGATTTCTTCCATTATTCAGTCTTCTGGTTGATTATTTTTCACTTATAAAAGCCTGTGCTTTTTTCAACAAGCTCGGGGTGTGGAGTGGAGCCCCACGCTTTAAATTTTTGGGGATTCTCAAGACCCTTTTTTCAAAAAGGGTCTTGAGCGGGGGTTCGGGGGC
>DURE01000008.1 GCA_012837425.1 Clostridiales bacterium | reverse complement strand
GGCAGCAAAGCTGCCGGCTGTATTCTGTGTTTTTTCTTGAAATTGCTGTAATATTGATTGCAAACGACTTAAGCAGCTATGATTATTGAGCAACCGGCAACAGCCCATGGGCGCGCACACGCATAGCAATTTTCGCAAAAAAAACGGGTATCCTTAATAAAATTAACAGGAGGGCATCACAGTGAAACCAAGACTCAGAGCTAGGGTGGTGACGGTTATGTTGCTATGTATCCTAACGGGAATTCTGACCTTCAATTCCGGCGTGTCGGCGACCGCAAGTGATGCGGGGGTCGAATTTATCAAGATTGGCAGAGGCAACGCCACGCTTGTGAAATCCACAAGCGGCAGCACCACAATTTACGGCCTCGTTGACGCGGGGACCAGCAGTCAGTATACCAGTTATGTAAACCCCTATCTGACGGCCGCGCTCGGCAGCGCAAAACTGACCTTCATCGCGGTGACACACGGGGATTCGGACCACGCCGGGGGCATAGTTTTGGCAATCAATGATTTTGCCAACTCAAACACCAAGCTTTTCCTCAAGGATGTGGCGGGCAACACCTCGGGCAAGGAAAAGGATGTTTACCAGATTAACCTTGCCATGAAAAACGCCGCCAAGGCCAAGCATATGCCTATTGTGAAAATCAGGCCCTATTCAAGCATTTCGGCCTCCTCGGTAAATTCGATATCGGATATCAGAAATCTGTCGGACAGCAAGTTCATGGCCAAATACGAGATATTCACACGCAACTCAAGCGGCAGCTATGTATCCGACGGAACGCTCTACAACACATACACCTTCGGACGCTTCACTATTACCTTTTACAACGGCAACAACTGGAATAAGACCAACTTTATATCAAGCCATAACGGGGGCTGGGACGAGAACGTCAACGCCACCCCGATTAAACTCAGATGTACCACCAGCACCGGTAAAATTTATACCACATATCTCGGCTCCGATTTGGGCGAGAACAGCTATCAGGGCTACAGCTATGAGATTGCAGACAGGGTGGCGGATATTGTCGGCCATGTCAGCATATATCAGGTGGCTCATCACGGCTTCTATAACAGCATAAAGCCCGACACCACCGCTGCCCATCTGAACCCGAAGTATGCAATTGTCACAACCAGCTACAATAATCTTGTGAATACATACTACGAGAATAAGGGGATAACCGACCCCGACTCCTCCGACCTGTCTGCCGCTACCAGCACAATAAAACGGGTGTGCAAAGCCACCGACCTGATAAAGGTATACTTCACAAACGGAAAGGGTAACCCGCCCGACAACAGGATAATCAATGTCCTGGCTGAAAACAACTATGCACTGCTCAACTGGACCGGGACGACTATAAAATCCGGCTCGGTAAAGTTTTCCTTTACCGGTAATAGCATGTCTGTTGTGCAGGGCTAAAATACAAAAGGCATGACAAAGCGCGGCACTCTCAGGAGGCCGCGCTTTGTCATGCCCCTAAGTCTTATGCTTGATGAGGGCGCATAATTATTAAGTAAACAGATTGTGCCGGCACACCTGCCGGCCGGACGGCAAGGGTGGCAACAGCCGTGAAAAAAGTTATGATAGTATTCGGCACAAGGCCGGAAGCGATAAAAATGTGCCCGCTCGTGCTTGAACTTATGTCGCGGAAGAGCTTTGAGGTGGTTGTCTGTGTGACCGGTCAGCACCGGTGGATGCTTGAGCAGGTGCTCGGTATCTTCGGCGTGGTCCCCGACTATGATTTTGCGGTGATGAGGGAGGGGCAGACGCTCTTTGATATTACAACAAGTATTATTGCCCGAATGAAGGAATTGCTGGAGAAGGAAAGACCGGACATTGTTCTGGTGCACGGCGATACCACGACGGCATTTTCAGCGGCTATGGCGGCTTTTTACATGAACATTCCGGTCGGGCATGTCGAGGCCGGACTGCGTACATATAACATACACGCCCCGTACCCCGAGGAATTCAATCGGCAGGCGGTGGACAGCATATCGTGCTATCATTTTGCGCCGACCGAGACCTGCCGTGACAACCTGATACGCGAGGGAAAGACCGAGAGCTCGATATATGTGACCGGGAACACGGTAATAGACGCGCTGAAGGCCACGATCACTCCGGACTTCAGGCACCCCGAGCTTGACTGGGCGGCTGGCAGCCGGCTGATAATCCTCACGGCGCACCGTCGGGAGAGCTTCGGGGAGCCACTGCGGCGCATATTCCGGGCAGTTAGGCGGATACTCACCGAATACCGGGACGTTAAGGTGATATATCCGATTCACATGAACCCTGAGGTCCGACGGGCGGCCGGGGAGCTTTCGGACTGCGACAGGCTGCATATAATCGAGCCGCTTGATGTGCTGGATTTCCATAATTTTATGGCGCGCTGCTACATGATACTCACCGACAGCGGCGGGGTACAGGAGGAGGCCCCGGCGCTGGGCAGGCCGGTGTTGGTCCTGCGCGAGACCACCGAGCGCCCCGAGGGGGTGGAGGCAGGGGTGCTGAGACTGGTCGGCACCGACGGGGAGGCAATATTCAGGAATGCCGCCGAACTGCTTGAGAGCCGGGCGGCGTATGAGGAGATGGCGCGTGCCGTCAGTCCTTTCGGGGACGGATTTGCCAGCCGGAGGATAGCCGATATTCTGGAGAGGTGAAAATTAGAGGCGACTGCGTCCGCGAGCCTTGCGGTAAAAAATTAACCAAACATATTGACATATGTAAAACCATATGCTACTATTAGTTAGCAAAACTAATTACTGTTTTTGGGAGGAGGCGTCGTATGGACGAGTTTGAAAAAAGCCTGAACGATATTCTGGTCAACACGTTCAACAATATTTTAAAGTACGAGGAGGCCTCCCTGAAAACCATTGCCGACATACCGGTGACCATGGCCGAAGCTCACATGATTGAGGCCATCTCAAAAAGGGGAGGGCAGTCGACGGTAAGCGATATTGCAAACGACCTCAACATAACGCCCCCGACCGCCACCGTGGCGGTGAAAAAGCTTGAGAAAAAAGGCTTTGTCATCAAGGTGCCCTTCTCAAAGGACGGCAGGCGGTTTATCATATCGCTGACAAGAAAGGGAGAGAAGGTCGACCGGGCGCACAGCATTTTTCACCGGAGGATGGTACGCAATATCAGCCGGAAATTCACCGACACCGAAAAGAACATCCTCCTTGTAGCCGTGAAAAAGCTCGGTGATTTTTTCGGAGAAAAAGCTAAAGTTTTTGACTGATGTATCTTTTTGCGTCCGGACGGTATTAACAAGTAAAAAAGACTGTCACAGGTGTCAGCCGGGCTGTCCGGCGGCCGGAGACATCGGTCCGCCAAGGCGGCAACGGAGATATTATGGGCTTAAGAATTTTATCGACCGGCATTTCGCTGCCGAAAACCGCAGTTTCAAATGACCGGCTCGCAACAATGATGAATACCAGCGACCAGTGGATTTCAAGCAGAACAGGAATCAAGTACCGGCACATCGCCTCGGGCGACGAGAACCTCACATCGCTGTCGATTGCGGCGGCGGGGACAGCGATTGAGAGGGCGGCAATTCGGGTTTCGGATATTGACATGATTATCTGCTCGACCATGTGCGGGGACTATGTCTTCCCGTCGCTGGCTTGCTGTGTTGCCGAGGCTCTCGGTGTAACTTGCCCGGCCTTCGACCTAAACGCAGCCTGCTCGGGCTTTATCTATGCGCTTGATATTGCCGATAAGTTTATTTCAACCGGTCGGTCGAAACACATTCTGATAGTCTGCGCCGAGATGATGTCAAGGCTCTGCGACTGGACCGACCGTTCAACCTGCGTGCTTTTCGGCGACGGGGCGGCGGCCTGCGTGGTCGGCGAGGGTAACGCAATAAAATATATAAACCTGACCTCAGACGGGCATACTCACCTGCTTTATCAGCAGGTCGGCAGCGGCAACAGCCCCTTTCGGCCCCAAAAAGAGCCCGGGTTTCTTGTGATGGCGGGGCAGGATGTCTTTAAGTTCGCGGTCTCAAAAGTAGGGCAGCAGACAGAGCTGGCGCTGCAGGCGCTTAACCTGACCCCAGACGATATAGACCTGTATATCCTGCACCAGGCCAACAAGCGGATTATTGATTCGGCGAGAGCACGCCTTGAGCAGCCCGAGGAAAAGTTCCCGACAAACATTGACCGCTACGGCAATACCTCATCGGTGACCATACCTCTGCTGCTCGACGAGCTGCTTGAGGCCGGCAGTATAAAGAAGGGGACAAAACTGCTGCTGTCTGCCTTCGGCGCCGGAATGACCACCGGCACCTGCGTGATGATATGGGAATAATCCCTTTCATAATAACAACATTTATTTTCGGAGGCATAAAATGCTGGACAAAATCACAAAGGTAATCAGAGACTACAAAGAGGACCCCGACATTGTCATCACCAAGGATACCACCTTCGCCGAGCTTGAGCTTGACTCGCTGGCAACCGTCGAGCTGGTCATGAACCTTGAGGATGAGCTCGGAATTACAATCGAGCTCGACCAGAACATCAAAACCGTGGGTGACCTGATAAAAATACTGGAGAAATAAAGATGATTAACTCGCTGATCTCGGAGCTTGTCGGCATAAAATATCCGATTTTCCAGGGCGGTATGGCCTGGATTTCCGATGCAAATCTTGCCGCGGCGGTATCAGAGGCCGGGGGGCTTGGCATTATTGCCGCAGGCAACGCCCCCGGCGAACATGTGCGCGGCCAGATAAGAAGGGCAAGAGAGCTGACAGATAAGCCTTTCGGCGTCAATGTCATGCTGATGAGCCCCTATGCCGGGGAGGTGGCCGAGGTTGTGGCCGAGGAGCGGGTGCCGGTGGTGACGACCGGTGCAGGCCTTCCCACCGCACACATGAAGCGCTGGCTTGAGGCGGGAGTCAAGGTTATCCCGGTGGTTCCCTCGACCGGCATAGCCAGGCTGGTCGAGCGGGCCGGCGCTGCCGCGGTTATTGCCGAGGGCAGCGAGAGCGGCGGGCATGTGGGCGACCTTACCACAATGGCGCTGGTGCCGCAGGTGGTCGACGCGGTAAAAATCCCGGTTATAGCGGCCGGCGGCATCGGTGACGGGCGGGGGGTTGCGGCGGTCTTAATGCTCGGCGCTGTCGGCGTGCAGGTCGGCACCCGGTTCCTTGTCGCCCGGGAGTGTGGTATACATCAGAATTATAAGGACAAGATTATAAAAGCCAGGGACATCGACACAATAGTCACCGGCAGGCGGCTGGGGCACCCGGTCCGTGCGCTAAAAACCCCCTTTACCCGCGAGTTTTACTCAAAGGAATACGACAGCAGCGTCTCAAACGAGGAGCTCGAAGCCTTCGGTGTGGGCTCGCTCCGGTTGGCCGCCCATGAGGGTGACGAGAAGCGGGGCAGTTTTCTGGCCGGTCAGGTTGCCGGGATGATAAAACGCGAGCAGAGCGCGCGCGAGATTGTCGAGGAGATGATGGCCGAGACCGAGGAGATGCTGCGCGGAGCGTCAAAATGGGTAAAATAGCCTTTGTTTTTCCCGGGCAGGGGGCGCAGAGCGTCGGCATGGGATATGACCTGTACGAAAAATACGCCTCTGTCCGGCCAGTTTTTGATATGCTCGGTGAGCGCTTGAGGGAGATGGCCTTTTTTGGGCCGGCCGGCGAGCTGAACCAAACCGAGAACGCTCAGCCCTGTCTTTTTACGATGGGCGTCGCCTGTGCGGTGCTGCTGAGTGAGCGGGGAATATATGCCAACGTACTTGCCGGCTTTTCGCTCGGCGAGATTCCGGCAGTTTGCCATTCCGGCATTATGGGACTTCACGATGCCTATGATTTTGTAGTCTTCCGCGCCGGCACAATGCAGGCGGCAGCCGAAGAGAATCCCGGCGCGATGCTCGCGGTGCTCAGACTCCCGGCGGAGGAAATAGAGAAGATATGCACCGCGGTGCCCGGGGCCTATCCGGTCAACTACAACTGCCCGGGGCAGACCGTGGTGGCCTGCGCCGAGGGGAGTGTAACCTCGCTTGGCAGGGCGGTACTAAATAATGGGGGGAAATATATCAGACTGCCGGTGAGCGGCGCCTTTCACAGCCCCTATATGGCCGGAGCGGGCGAGAAAATCAAGGCTTACCTGCAAAACAGGCAGCCGGGGAAAATGAAAATTCCGGTTTACTCAAATGTCACGGCGCAGTTTTATGACGACAACCCGTGGGACCTGCTCTCGCGTCAGGTGTCAAGCCCGGTTTTGTGGCAGAGGACTGTTGAGAATATGATAGCCGACGGCGTCGACACCTTTATCGAGGTGGGCGCGGGCAGGGTGCTGTCCGGCCTGATAAGCCGGATAAACCCGGATGTGTTGGTCCTCAACGTGTGCGACGCCGGCTCGCTTGAGAAAACAGTCGAGGCGCTGAGCCCGAGACTTATGAAGTGAATGGAGAGCAAAAAAATGAGCAGAGTAGCGGTTATTACCGGCGGGGCGGGAGGCATCGGCAGGGCAATAGCCCTGCGGCTGGCACAGGACGGTGTCGATATAGCCATAGTTGACCGGTCGGCCGAGTGCGACGAGCTCTGCGCTCTGCTGCGCGGGCTCGGAGTCAGGGCAGGGGCGTATCAGTGCGACGTGTCAGACTTTGAGCAGGCGGGGGCGGTCTGCGGGCAGATTGTCGCCGACTTCGGCGGGGTTGATATTCTTATCAACAACGCCGGGATTACCAAGGACAACCTGCTGCTGAGAATGAGCGAGGCCGATTTTGACCTCGTTGTTGACGTGAACCTCAAGGGTGTTTTCAACTTCACAAAGCACCTCTCAAAGGCACTGATGCGCTCGCCGGCCGGCCGGATTATCAATATTTCGTCGGTAAGCGGCCTTATGGGAAACGCCGGACAGGTGAATTATTCTGCTTCAAAGGCCGGGATTATCGGGCTTACCAAGACGGTTGCGCGCGAGCTTGCGCCCCGGGGCGTGACCTGCAACGCCATAGCCCCCGGCTTTATCGAAACCGAAATGACAAGGGACCTGCCCGGGTCGGTTAAGGCTGCCGTATTGTCGGCGATACCGCTCAAGCGAATGGGAAACCCCGGGGAGGTCGCCGGCCTTGCAGCCTTTTTGGCCTCAGAGCAGGCGGCCTATATAACCGGGGAGGTCATTCGCATTGACGGCGGGATGGCCATGTAGGAGCTAGTTGCTAGGAGTTAGTATAACGGGATATAGAGGTTAATATGAAGAGAGTAGTGGTAACCGGGCTGGGGTGCATTACGCCGGTGGGGAACGATGTGAGGTCATTCTGGCAGAGCCTTGTCGAAGGCAGGCACGGCTTTCGGGAGATAACGAAATACGACGCCGGCTCGATGAAGGTTAAAGTTGCCGCCGAGGTGAAGGATTTTGACCCCGGGCTGTATATTGATAAAAATGAAGTGAAAAAGACCGATTTGTTTGCCCAGTATGCGCTGGCCGCCGCCGCGCAGGCGGTCGAGGACAGCGGGCTTTGCGAACAGGTCAAGCCCGGGCGGCTGGGCGTTTACATCGGCTCGGGGATAGGCGGGATAGCCACCTTTATTGTTGAGCATCAGAAAATGATTACAAGGGGGCCGGCCCGGGTCTCACCTTATTTTGTCCCCATGATGATCTCAAACATGGCCTCGGCGCTGGTGGCTATCCGGTGCGGCGCCACCGGGCCGACTCTTCCGGTGGTGTCGGCCTGCGCCACCGGAAGTCATGCGATAGGAGAAGCCTTTCGTGCGATAAAATACGGCTATGCCGACGCGATAATCGCCGGGGGGACCGAGGCCGCCATAAACCAACTGGCGATTGCCGGGTTTACCAACTGTATGGCGCTCACGACCTCAAATGACCCCGACTGCTGTTCAATCCCCTTTGACAGGCGCCGGTCCGGATTTGTCATGGGCGAGGGCGCGGGGGTTGTTGTGCTTGAGGAGTATGAGCACGCAAAGGCAAGGGGTGCGAAAATCTACTGCGAGCTTGCCGGATACGGCAACACCTGCGACGCATACCACATAACCGCGCCCGCGCCCGACGCCTCGGGCAGCGCACGGGCAATAGAGCTGGCCTTCCTTGACGCCGGACTTGAGCCCGACGAGGGACTGTATATCAACGCCCACGGCACCTCCACCCCACTCAACGACAAAATTGAAACTATGGCGATAAAAAAGGCGCTCGGCGAGCTGGCCTACAAGGTCCCGGTGAGCTCCACCAAGTCGGCGACCGGGCACATGCTGGGCGCGGCGGGCGGCGTCGAGGCCATAGCAGCGGTTATGGCGATAAAAACAGGCATGGTACCGCCGACCGCTGGCTACCGCGAGCCCGACCCCGAGTGTGACCTTGACTATGTTCCGAATGAGGCGCGGCGATGCGAGGTTGACAAGGCGCTTTCGCTCTCGCTCGGATTCGGGGGACACAACTCGGCCATACTGTTTTGCAAAGAAGGGGAGAGCGAAAATGACGGTTGACGATATCAAGCAGTTGGCTGAGATCCTTACGGCCTACGGGCTTTCAAAGCTGGAATACAGGTCGGGCGAGCGCAGTATTCTGCTTGAGAAGGCCGCGCCGGTTGCCGGGGCGTGCGCCCCGGCGGCAGTGCCGCAGCCTGCGGTTGCCTCGCCCGCGAAAGCCGAGCCGACACTTGACTTCAACAACATAATCGAGGTGCGCTCGCCTATTGTTGGGGTGTTTTACGAGGCACCCGCCCCCGGCGCCGAGCCCTTTGTAAAGGTAGGCAGCAGGGTGAAAAAAGGCGACGTGCTCTGTATAGTCGAGGCGATGAAGCTGATGAACGAGGTTGTGGCCGAGGTTGACGGCGAGGTTGTGGATGTCTGCGTCAAAAACGGCGAGATAGTCGAATACGGGCAGGTGCTCTTTAAGATGTTCTGAGGGGGCTGTGTAGGATGAACAGGGAAGAAATCAAAAATATATTGCCGCACAGGGAGCCTATGCTGCTGCTTGACGAGGTGGAGCTGGTCGACGGGGTCTCGGTCGGAAAATACACAGTCCGCGGGGACGAATTTTTTCTCCGGGGACATTTTCCCGGGAACCCGGTTGTCCCCGGGGTTATACTCTGCGAGATGATGGCGCAGTCCTCCTGCCTGCTGGTGCAGGAGCGGGGCAACTTTACCCCGTATTACACCGGCATGAACAACGTAAAGTTCAAAAACATGGTCCTGCCGGGCGACACTGTTGAGTTCAGGTGCGAGCTGACAAGAAAAATCGGCGTTTTTTATTTTGTAAGGTGCGCAGGCTATGTAAGCGGCAAGCCGGTGGTGTCGGGCGAGCTGTCCTTTGCGGTTGTTCCGGGTGAGTGAAGTGGGCATGTTTTCTAAAATTTTAGTTGCCAACCGCGGTGAGATTGCCGTGCGGGTAATCCGTGCCTGTAAGGAAATGGGAATCACCTCGGTTGCTGTCTTTTCCGAGGCCGACAAGGACGCGCTGCATGTCAGCCTTGCCGACGAGGGCTACTGCATTGGCGGGCCGGCTCCGCGCGACAGCTATCTCAACATGTCGGCCATAATAACGCTGGCACGGGCGACAGAATGCGAGGCCATACACCCCGGATACGGCTTTCTTGCCGAGAACCATCGGTTTGCCCGGCTCTGCGAGGAGCACGGGATTGTTTTCATCGGTCCGCCGTCCGAGGTAATAAAGAGGATGGGCGACAAGGCCGCGGCGCGAGAGACCATGCGGCAGGCCGGCGTGCCGGTGATTCCGGGCAGCGACACCCTCCGGGATATTGCAACAGCACGACATGAAGCAGAGAGAATAGGTTTTCCGCTGCTCATCAAAGCCTCTTCCGGCGGGGGCGGCCGGGGTATCCGGCTTGTGAGGGAGGCCGGCGAGTTTGAGCGCCAATACACCGCCTCGGTAGCCGAGGCGCGGAACGCCTTTGGCGACGGCTCGGTCTACCTTGAAAAATACCTAAGGCCGGTAAAGCATATCGAAGTGCAGATACTTGCCGACAACCACGGCCATATTGTGTGCCTCGGCGAGCGCGACTGCTCGGCCCAGCGCAAAAATCAGAAGATGATAGAAGAAAGCCCGGCTGCCATCCCCGAGAAGGTCAGGCGCCGCATGGCCGAGGCCTCGGTCATGGTGGCGGTGGCTGCGGGGTACCGCGGCGCCGGCACTGTCGAGTACCTTTATGACGGCGCGGGAAATTTTTACTTTCTTGAGATGAATACAAGACTCCAGGTCGAGCACCCGGTGACCGAGATGGTTACCTGGGTGGACCTTGTCAAATGGCAGATTAGAATTGCAGCCGGAAGCCCGCTCGGTTTTTCTCAGGACAACATCAGCCTCATGGGGCATTCAATTGAGTGCAGAATTAATGCCGAAAACCCGTACAGGAGCTTCAGACCTTCCTCGGGTAGGATTGAAATGCTCCATGTGCCCGGCGGGCCGTGGGTGAGGTTCGATACCGCGATATATCAGGGATACACAATTCCGCCCTTTTACGATTCTATGATAGGCAAACTCATAGTATACGCCAAAACCCGGGACGAGGCGATACGCAAGATGAAGGCCGCGCTCTGCGAGCTTATCATCGAGGGCATAGAGCACAACGCCGACTTTCAGCTTGAGATATTGTCCTCGGAGGAATTTGAGAGCGCGGCATATACCACCGATTTTCTTGAGGGGTGGCTTGGCAACGGAGGACATGAGAAATGAGATTCAAAAAACCGTCAAACACGCTTGAAGGGCAGAGCAAAAGCGATAAAAAACCGGCAGAAGAAAGGGCCGGGGAGGGTGATTATTACCCCTGCCCGGGCTGCAAAAAGAATATCGCCAAAAGCGAGCTGCGCGAAAACCTCAATGTCTGCCCGCTCTGCTCGTATCATCTGAAGCTGAGCGCCCGGCGGCGGATAGCAATTATCAGCGACCCCGGCAGCTTTTCCGAGACCGACCGGGAGCTGACCTCGGACAATATACTTCAGTTCCCGGAATATGACGAAAAGCTTGAGCGTGCCCGGCTGGAGAGCTCGGAGAACGAGGCGGTTATAACCGGGTTTTGTGAGATTGGCGGGGTTCGGTGTGCAATATTTGCCATGGAGCCGCGCTTTATGATGGGCAGCATGGGCAGAGTGGTCGGTGAGAAGATAACCCGGCTCTTTGAGGCCGCGACAGACGCGCGCCTGCCGGTGGTCGGCTTTACGGTTTCGGGGGGCGCGCGTATGCAGGAGGGGATACTGTCGCTGATGCAGATGGCCAAGACCAGCGGCGCGGTAGGGCGGCACAGCGAGGCCGGCAACCTCTTTCTCTGTGTTCTGACCGACCCGACGACCGGCGGGGTGACCGCCAGCTTTGCCATGCAGGGCGATATAATAATTGCCGAGCCCGGCGCGCTTATATGTTTCACCGGCCCCCGGGTAATCGAGCAGACAATCAGAAAAAAGCTGCCCGAGGGCTTCCAAAGAGCCGAGTTTCAGCTTGAGAGGGGCTTTCTCGACGACATTGTCGACCGCAGGGGCCAGCGGGATTATATTATAAAAATCCTCAGAATGCACACAAGGGGCGGGGTGGCGGTATGATATCGTATGAGAAGGTGGCGGCCGCACGGGGCAGGGGTCGCCCTACCTCGCTGGATTTTATCAACTCTATATTTGCCGACTTTACCGAACTGCACGGCGACCGGCGGTTTGCCGACGACCGGGCTGTTGTCGCCGGCCTCGCATGGCTTGAGAACACCTGTGTTACGGTTATCGGGATTGAAAAGGGCAAGGACATCAAGGAGCGGGCGCTGCGGAATTTCGGCATGGCCCACCCCGAGGGCTACAGAAAGGCGCTGCGCCAGATGAAGCTGGCCGAGAAATTCGGGCGTCCGGTGGTATGCTTTGTAGACACCTCGGGCGCGTACTGCGGCATCGGCGCCGAGGAGCGGGGACAGGGGCAGGCTATTGCCGAGAACCTTGTGGAGATGATGTCCCTGAAAACCCCTGTTATCTCGGTGCTGGTCGGCGAGGGCGGCAGCGGCGGCGCGCTGGCGCTTGCGGTGGCAAACGAGGTCTGGATGCTCGAGGACTCGGTTTATTCGGTAATCTCGCCCGAGGGCTGCGCGAGCATACTCTGGAAGGACAGCAGCCGGGTTCAGGAGGCCTGCGAGTGCCTGAAACTCACCGCCGATCATCTCTTGGCACTCGGTGTAATAGAGAAAATCATTCCCGAGGACGCTCGGCTGTTTGACAACCTAAAATGCGAGCTTGCCGCGGCAATAGCGCGGTACTCGGGCAGAACAGGTGAGGAGATAGCGCAGGAGAGATATTTGCGCTTCAGAAGGATAGGTGATTTGAGTGATTAGGCTGATAACCGATTCGACCGTTTATTTGAGACGGGACGAGGCCGGGCAGCTGGGGATAAGGATTGTGCCTATCGGATACTCAATGGGCGGCTGCCTGTACTCGGAATACTATTCGGACGACGATGCCTTCGAGGAATATCTGGCCTCGGGCGGCAGCATCACCACTTCGCAGCCCTCGCCGGCGGTGTTCTCGGGTATATTCCGCGAGGAGCTGTTGCGGGGGGGTGAGGTGCTCTGCATTACCCTGTCCTCAAGGCTGAGCGGAATTTACAACTCGGCGGCGCTTGCCGCAAAGCAGGTCGGCGACCGCGTGCATGTCTTTGACAGCCGGCTGACCGCCGGCGGGCTCTATCTTCTGGTGCGCCGGGCGAGGGAACTTGCAGACCGGGGTCTTAAAATCTGCGAAATTCTTGCCGACCTTGAAAGGCTGCGCGAGAGGATAACCGTTTGTTTTTCTGTCGGCG
This sequence comes from Clostridiales bacterium, assembly GCA_012837425.1. Lineage (GTDB taxonomy): Bacteria > Bacillota > Clostridia > Oscillospirales > CAG-272 > UMGS1002. The sequence goes on along the minus strand of DURE01000008.1, from coordinate 19,796 downwards.
ATATGGCGCCGCTTAGACGCAGCGGGAGAGTAGGCTTTGTGCGGATGAGCGTCGGCACGATACTCAACTCAAAGCCCATACTGCTGCTGCGGGACGGGGCGGTGGTCCAGGATTCGGTGGCGCACGGGACAAAGGAAATCATAAGGGTTCTTACCGACAAGATACCTAAAGGGGCGTCTGAGGTTATCATAAACTATATCAGCAACAATCAAGTGGTGAGCAACCTTTATAATGTTATAAAAAAAGAACACCCCCAAATCGCCATCAGGCTTAGCAAGCTCGGCCCGGTACTCAGCGCGCATCTGGGGCTGAATGTGGTCGCAGTTAGTTGTTAGATATTAGACATTTGTTGAACGGGGGAGCGGGGAAAGAGGACGCGAAGGTGCGGGAGAGCGGGATTTCCGACAGCTCAAAGCTGCGCGCCTGATATGATGGTATAGACACATTATGAAGAAATATTACTTTGATACTCTTGATTCGACAAACCAGGAGGCCAAGCGGACCATAAGGCGCGGAGAGAGCGGCTGTTTTTATGTGGTTGCCGACAGCCAGACCTCGGGCAGGGGGCAGTTTGAACGGGAGTTTTACTCACCGCCCGGAGGGCTTTATATGAGCGTCTGCCTGACATCCGGCATCCGCCCCGACAATGCCTGCCTGACGCAGGCGGCCGCGGTTGCGGTCTGTGAGGCTGTGGAGGAGATGTGCGGGGTGAGACTCGGAATCAAGCCGGTCAACGATATTATATATAAATCAAAAAAGGCCGGCGGGATTTTAGTCGAGACCACCGCGAGTCATGCCGGCGGCGATTATTATGCCGTTTTCGGCATCGGACTCAACTTCCGTGAGCCGCCGGGCGGCTTCCCGGCACGCCTCTCCGGTATTGCCGGGCATATTTTTGAGCATGAGGTTGACCGGGGGGCGCTGGCAGAGATAATTTCGCAGAGAATTTTTGAATACTCAAAGAATTTCGGGTCGGCTGAAATTACCGGCAAATATATAGAAAGGCTGGTGCCGCATGAGGGCAGAAATTAAGAGCCTGATTGTCGCCGCAACCTTCACGGCGGCTATATGCATCGGGGCGTGGATTAAAATCCCCTTTCTTTTCGTGCCTCTGACGCTGCAGGTTTTCTTTGTAAACACGGCGATTCTGACACAGAAAGCCAGATATGCGACCCTCTCGGTGGCGTCGTACATGCTTCTCGGCCTTCTCGGGCTGCCGGTTTTCTCGGGAGGCGGCGGGCCGGGGTATGTCCTGTATCCTACCTTCGGATATTTGGTCGGTTTTCTCCTTGCCGCGCTGTCCTCGGCCTTTATCGACAAAAAGCGGGTGTACCTGCAGAGCCTTGTTAACGAGGCTCTGCTTTACCTCTGCGGGGTGCTGTATTTTTTCCTTGTCTCGAATTTTTATCTGCACAACAATGTATCGGTTGCAAGAGTGCTTGTCTGGTGCTTCCTTGTCTTTATCCCGGGTGATTTGGTGAGCGTTATCCTGTCCTGCGAGCTGGTGAAAATCCTCTCCCGGCACAGGGTTTTGCAGAACATACCGGGATAACCGCCTTGCCCCGTCGAAAACTCAGTAAAAATGCATCGGTGCGACGGAGCTTTGCCCCGCGCCGCAGCATCCTTTTGAGAGTTTTTGAGGATTCAAAAGTAACTTTTTTCAAAAAAGTTACTTGGGCGGGGTGCAGGGAAACGCACCGTGCGTTTCCCTTTTAAGGGGGCACGGGGGAGCACCCCCGTAAAAGCCGGGTTGTCAGGCAAAGCCCCGCCAATCCTCCCAAAAAAAACGCCCCCGGGCGGGGGCGTTTTTTGAAATCACTGTTTATTCCTGAAGCAGTCGCTGCAGTAAACCGGGCGGTCTGTGCGCGGCTCGAAAGGAACCTTGCAAGGCTGGCCGCACTCGGCGCATACTGCATCGTACATCTGACGAGCGCCGCCAGAGTGGCCTTTGCGCGCCATACGGCAGGCTTTGCAGCGCTGCGGCTCATTTGTAAAGTTCTTTTCGGCGTAAAACTCCTGCTCGCTGGCAGTAAACGTGAATTCCTGTCCGCAATCCTTGCAGACTAAAGTTTTGTCCTTGTACATACGTTTCCCCTTAAAAAATTGTGCGGGGCTGTCGCGCACCGCACAGTAAAACCATTTTACATGAAGCTGATTGATTTGTCAAGGGTTTTTAAGAAAAAAGTTTTGACAGAATTTTTGCAGGCGTCAGATAATGTAATTCTGCAGCGCATGGTAGGCCGACCTGGCAAAGCTGCTCGAGGAGCCCCAGTCAAAGCGGAATAAAACGCCCTGTCCCCCGCCCCCGCTGACGCAGTGAACTCTGGTGCGACCCTCGAAGTTATCTATGGCGACGGTCAGGGTCAGGCGGTTTGAGACGCGGTAGTAGTACTTTTCAAAAACCATCACGCGGCAGTAGCCGCTCTCGCCGTGCTGCAGGACATAATCGTCAAGCAGCTCGCCTGATATGCTGCCCCCGACGATATAGCGGCTGATAAGGTCTGCGGCGGTCGCCGGGTCTTTTGATACATATATTGTGTAGTTTTCCATGCTTGCTCCTTTTCAAGTTGCCGCGCCGCCGTACGGCGGGCGGCCTGTCTGATTTCATTATCTCATACGGCGGCCTAGGCCGGCAAGGTAGGCCGCTATATTGTCATGCGCTTGGGTGTCGGAAAATACCGGGCTTTTCGGCCGGCTTCTCTTCCTGATATTAAACAGCCGGGCGATAATTTTTATTTTGAGCGGCCCGCGTTGAACTCGCGTGGCTGTACCCGGACGGATTTGCAGGGTCGATAATGCGGGCGGTGCTCCTCTAAAGTCTGATGATAACATCGTCCCCCTCCTTGCTGTGAACCTCGACCAGATTCCAACGCGGGTGTCTTCTCTTGTATTTCATTATGGTCCGGGACAGCTGGTGCAGCTGCCCGGCCGTAATGTTGCGGTCGAGAACCCCCTTGTCGCGCAGGCATTTGTTGATGATGCCGGCGGCGCAGGTCGCGACAAGCGGGTTGAAAAGCAGGCAGGAGGGGAAGAGAATCAAAAGCTCCCGCCGGCCGTCCTTCTTTACCGAAATTTTCATGTTTACTACTCAACAAATATGTCGACATAGTCGCCATCGGCGGTCTCGACCTCAATCAGCTTGCCGTATACGCCGCGCTCGACAAGCTCAAGAATTTTTTTGATATCAATATTCTTCAGAGCATCATTGCCGGATATCTGCGGCATCTGCATACCGAGCTCAAGCCCGGCCTTTACCAGAGCCATCGGCAGGTTCATTCTTACTTTGTCGCCGTCCCCGGAATTCACTATTATCCTTAGCGTCATCTCATCGATGCTCTTCCGCTTCTCCTCGGGGAGCATCCGGGTTTCGGGTTCGGTCTTGTCAGAAAGCAGCCTGTCAATACTGACCCCGAGGATTTCGGCAAGCTTGGGGAGCAGCATGATGTCGGGGCAGCATACATCGTTCTCCCATTTTGACACGGCCTGCGGGGATACATTCAGCCGTTCGGCCAGCTCTTCCTGTGTAATGCCCTTGGCGCGGCGGTATTCTGAAATTCTTAGGCCCAGTGTTTTTTTCATGAGTGCTTCTCCTTTTATGATTTGATGAGATGATTTTACGACAGAACGGCGAATTTGTGAAGCAATCATTGGTTGAAAATGACAGGTATTACACAACCGTTGGTAGAGAAAACCCTCAACCGGAGGTTGAGTTGGCCGAATCTACTCGTATTATACGCCCTGTCAAGGCACAAGTCAATGTTTTAGCGAAAAACAAGCTAAGAAAAGCCGACACTAATAAGCCCTAATCCGAAGATTTATTCCCGCGAGCTGTCGCTTGATTTTTAAATCGCATGAACAGCAGTGGCAGACGCATCCCCGGCCCGGCCGGGGTTTATGAAAAAGGAACAAATTACCGACATGAAAGAGGCGCAGGCCGGCCCCAGTTTTACATAAATATAACATAAGATGTGCATAACATTTAACATGAGGTTGCTATAATACCCGTTATACCATAAGCAAAAGGGATCTTACATAAATGAGTCTTGACAGCGTTAACATTATTATTACATTGCTCAGCGGTGTCGCTCTTTTCCTTTTTGGCATGCAGCAGATGAGCGGCGGCCTGAACAAGGTTGCGGGCGGCAAGATGGAGTCTATACTCTACAAGCTGACCGGCAACAGAATTAAGGGATTTCTACTCGGAGCCGGTACTACTACGGTTATTCATTCGTCATCCGCCACCTCGGTGATGGTGGTGAGCTTTGTGAACTCGGGCGTCATGAAGTTCAGACAGGGGATAAGCGTCGTTATGGGCGCAATCTTCGGGAACGCTGTCGCCAACTGGATACTCGTCCTCTCGGCTATTGAGGGAGAGGGCGCCGGCTGGGTGTCGCTTATCTCAACCTCAACGCTCACCGCAATTATTGCGGTAGTAGGCATCATACTCCGCACGTTCTGCCGCACTCAGACCAAAAAACAAATCGGCGGCATACTGCTTGGGTTCTCGATACTGATGTTCGGCCTGAGTGTCATGAGCAATGCTGTGGCGCCCCTGAAGGAGAACGAGGCCTTCGTCAGCTTTTTAACCACCTTTTCAAACCCGGTGCTCGGCATTCTGGCCGGCTGCCTATTCACCTGCGTGATACAGAGCGCATCGGCTGCCATTGGCATTCTTCAGACGCTGGCGGTAACCGGTTTGCTGGACTTTTCCATGGCATACCCGCTGGTCCTGGGAATTTCGGTAGGTGCCGCCATTCCGGTGCTTATTTCGTCTATCGGCACGAGTGTCAACGGCAAGCGGACGGCCTTTGTCTACCTTTTTATTGAAGCAGCAGGTGTTCTGATTTTCGGGCCGCTCTTCTACATAGTAAACGCATTTGTCCATTTCCCGTTTATGAACTCCCTGATGACCGCCTTCAGCCTCGCGGTGCTCAACACTGTGACGCGACTTGCCACCGTGTCGATACAGCTTCCCTTCATTTCGCTGCATGAGCGCCTGCTTTGTTGGATATTCAAGGATAAGGAGGCCGACAAGGAAACCGGCGAGCTCGAATTCCTAGAAGACAGGCTGCTTGACCACCCGACCGTGGCTATCGGGCAGTGCCGCACAGCCCTCGATGCCATGGCCGGGAAGGCGCATGAAAACGTCCTGCGCGCATGGGAGCTGATTGAAAACTACAGCGACGAGAACTATCAGACCATTCAGGAAAAGGAGGTCACGGTCGACAAGTTCTTTATCAAGCTCGGCGATTATTTGGTCAAGCTGGCCGGACGAGAGATTTCGGAAGAGCAGGGCGACGAGGTGGCAAGGTATATCCTGATACTCGGCGAGCTTGAGCGAATTGGCGACCGGGCGGTCGTGTTTTCCAGAATTGCTCAGAAAATGCACAAAAACAAGATTTCCTTTTCAGCTGACGCGACATATGAGCTGGAGGTACTGCAGCGCGCCGTCGATGAGATAATTTTAATCTCGATTGCAGCCTTCACGCAGGGCGACCTGCAGGAGGCCTACCGTGTCGGATCGCTGAAGGATCTGATAGGTGGGCTGTGCAGCGAGATAAAAATGCGGCAAATCCTGCGTGTGCAGGGGCATAACTGCAATATAAATCACATAACCGCCTTCAACGACCTGCTTACAAACTACGAGCGCACCACCGACCTGTGCCTCAATATCGCGCTCGGGATTATCCATTCGGATTCGGCCGTGTTCAATACCGATGAGTATCTTGACAGCGTGCAGGATATCAAATCTTTCGGGGCGCAGCGCTTCTATGAGGAATACAGGACCAAGTATTCTCTAAGCAAGCCACTTGTGGAATGTGAAAAAGTGTAAAATACATAAATTCAGGGGCAGCCGCAAGTTTATTCAACTTGCGGCTGCCCTACTTTTTTGCAGGGTTTAATCCTGCGGGTCAATTTTCAGATGAGTATTTAGTCATATTGTCCTCATGCTGGTATAGGTTTGGGGGCGGTAGGCGATTATTTTCAGTTTTACCTTGCATTCCATGCTGCCCCAGATTACCTCAACGCTGTAAACGATAGCCGCCTCACCCGCCGGCTTGTAGGTGGCCTTGACATCTGCGCTGGTCGTGCCACCCTAGTTTGTGATTTCGTCGGCAAAGGCGCCTGTGACAAGGCTTGCGGCAAGCAGAAGGGTGATAAAAATTGTCAAACAATGCTCTGATTTGATTTGGACGGGTTCTGAATAAGAATGCTGGCCACGCCGTCGCCCCTCGGGGCTGTTGCCTGTTTGGTGCATGTAAGCGAGAGTGACCCCGTACGAATAGGTTACGGTCAAGGTCGCCGATTGATGTTCCAGGACTTGGGCTTTTAGGATCAATCTCGATTTTTTAAATCAGTTTGGAGGGCAGCGCCCGGTATGGTATTTCTGAGTTGCTTTGCCTTTTGTGCCTTGTCCCCTGGCATAACCTCAAGGGTATACATAGTAACCTCCGCTTATATTCTTTTTTTTCTGCAGATGACTTATCAATACTTCGCTGTTGAATTTGTTGAGCCGGCAGAAGTATTCAAAAAAATCCCGGGACAGCTGCTTTTCAGGCTCTTGTGCAACCGAATAAATATCAAGCAAAAGGTGTGCGGTCTTCCAGTTTGATACATATCGGAACTCCTTTGAACCCCAACTCGGTTTTTTGCCAGCTACCGGGGGCTCAAAGTATCTCCAGAATAAAAAGCGGTCTTTGCGCTCATCTGAGAGCTCAAGCCGGTAATCGGGGTGGGCGGGAATGATTCCGTCGGTGCACTCGGAGCCGACAAAATCGTCCTGCACCATAAACAGCCCCCAAATATATCTGTTTTCTTCGGGTTCTCCTTTGTCAAGACAGGTCAATATGCAGGCCGTGTTCGGATATATATCAGAGGCAACCCGGGGTTTTCCGAAATTACTGCCCGACAGATATGTACCTGTGGTAACAGTCCAGTCCTGGAGTACCTTTTGCCGGTCGTTGTAGATGAAGCCAAAGGCGGCCTGTGAATTGTCGTTTAGCGGGAGCTTGGCATGGAGCCGGCGTTTTTCAATCTCCTGCTGCTCCTTTTTGCGCAAAAGCTCGGCTTCCTTGTTGTATTCAGCGAGGAGATTGTCGACATAGGTCTTGCATTTCTTGTCTTCAAGGTTCAGGTGCTTGCTGAATGCATCCGGAAAGGCGAATTTTTTCAGTTCCTCGCCGAACCTTATAAACACAACCCGGTCCTGAATGTCGGTTATGGTGCCCTCGCCTAAAATTCTGTGTCGCACGGTTTTATTGATTAAGTTCATTTTTCCTCCTTGTCAATAAAGAAGAGCTTTCGATATCAGTGCCGCGCCCGGCAAAAATACTAAAAGCCCTTCTTGTTTTAAGACGGTTCTTTTCTGTTTTTTGAGCAGCCCGTTCCCTGCGTGTAAAAGAAAGGGCTTTAATATCAGTGCCGTGCCTGGCAAAAATATCAAAAGCCCTTCTTATAGTAAGACGGTTCTTCGTGATAGTATTATTTTTAGTCCGGCGGCCTGCCTTCGGTTCTGGTTTTCGCTGCGGCTGATCTGCTCCAAGTCTGCCGGCAATTATATTATAACATAATAAATTTTTTTGTCAACCCATTTTGAGATATATTTAAATAAGCGTTGCCATATTAGCTTTTGGGTTTTGTGTGGCCTTGACAAACAAGTGTTTTTGGAGTATCATGTGTTGTGTTGTATTTAGACAGAAACCCCGACACTCAAAGGAGGCCAGAATGAAAATAGCCGCCGTCAGCGACCACTTCATGGAGGAGAATTTTTACCGCCAGTGTTTTTCGGCCTACCCCGGACTTGAGGTGACAAAAATTCCGTATTTCGGGGCTAAAACCCGCCGGGGAATGAGGGCTATTGCGGATATGATTGAAAAAGGCGGCCCCTATGCCCTGCCGCCGCCCGACGACTTGTACGAAGCGGTTGCCGATGCCGATTTGCTGATGGTGCACCTCTGCCCGATAACGCGCGAGGTACTTGACGCCGCACCGCGGCTCAAGTTTATACTCTCAAACCGCGGAGGGCTTGAGAACATCGATCTTGCTGCCGCCAAGGAGCGCAACATTCCGGTGCTCTACAACCCGGCCCACAACTCAAACGCGGTGGCCGAGCTCACTGTATGCCTCATGATTGCCGAGACCCGCAATGTCGCAAGGTCTCACCATGCCTTGAAAAACAGCATCTGGAGGGAGCAATACCCGAATTTCGGGCGGGTTTTTGAGCTGAGGAACAAGACCATAGGGTTTGTGGGCTTTGGCAACATAGGCCGGCGGGTCGCCGAGATGCTGCAGACCTTCAATGTTCGGCTGTTGGCAACCGACCCCAACATTGCGCCGGACGACGAGGATTTAGCCCGGCTTCATGTTGAGCTTGTCGACCTGCATACCTTAATGAGCGAGTCGGACATCGTATCGCTACATGCCCGCACCGATGACAGATGCGTGATAATAGGTAAAGAAGAATTTGACCTGATGAAGCCTTCTGCCACATTTATCAACACGGCGCGCGCATACATGGTTGATTATGATTATCTGGCGAAAATCCTGAAAGAAAACCGCATATCCGGCGCCGCGCTTGAGGTTTTCCCCGAGGAGCCGCTGCCCGGGGGCAGCCCCTTCCCGGCGCTCGACAACGTAACGCTGACCAACCACCGCGGGGGAGATACGGTAAACTGCTATTCGGACAGCCCGGCCTACCTGCTTGACGCCCTCTTTGCATACATCCGAGAGGGCCGGCGCCCGAAGTTTATCAAGGACTGACCTGTGCCGGTGGTCTGGAAACAACATAAAAGGGGACTGAATATGGAAAGGCCGAACATAATCCGCGTGATGAGCTACAACATCTGGGGCAACTGCCCGAAGGGCACGACAATTTCAAACCGCGACGACCTTGCGGCGGCGGTAATCCTCCGCTACCTGCCCGACAGCGCGGGGCTGCAGGAATGCTCCCCGAAAATGAGGGCCGAGGAGCCGAATATATTCGCACTGCTGGCCGCCGAATATGAGGAGGTTCCGGTAACGCCTACTAACGAAAAAAAGAACAACTACACCCCGATACTCTACCGCAAAAACCGGCTCGAGCTGATTGACTGCGGCTGGCATTATTTCGCCGGGCTCAACGATTCGGGCTCAAAGACAATTACCTGGGCCTGCTATCGGCTTCGGGACCCGGACGCCGGATTTCTGCATTTCAACACGCATTTTTACTGGACCGGCGACGACCCCGGGCGCGCAGCACGCATAACCAACACAGGAGAGCTGTTGGCACTTATGCTCGAAGTGACGGCAAAGTATTCGCTGCCAGCGGTGTTTACCGGGGACTTCAACTGTCGCTCCGACGAGCCGCCTGTTGACGTGCTCAGAAAATTCGGGCTTGTCGAGGCAAGATATGAGGCCCCCGAGAGCTCGCCCTGGCGCTCTCACCATGCCTACCCGAAATATGACCCCGAGCGTGGAGTCTTCGGCGAGGGGACCTGCCCGAGCAGGGAGGCCGAGCGTAGCATCGACCACATACTCTCGCGCGGGGATATCAGCCCGCAGCGGTTTGTAACTGTCATAGACCGGGAGGCGCTTGACTCAAGCGACCACTGCCCGCTCTTTTGCGATTTTGAGCTGGGCATCACCCGGTAACTATCCCGTAGGACCAGTCGATAATTCCCCCGAAGTCGTAAACCCTTTTGTATCCCATGGCTATCAGCTTTTTGGCCGCCTCGGCGCTGCGTCTTCCCGAGCGGCAGTATATAAGAATTTCGGCATCCAGGTCGGGCAGTTGCTCCGGCCTTTTGTCGGTTATGGTCTCGTTGGGTATCAGAATTGCACCCTCAATGTGGCCGGCCGCATATTCCTTTTCGGTCCGCACATCGACCACTATCACCTCGTCGCCGCTGTCAATTCTGGCCTTTGCCGCCTCTGCCGTCAGCTTTTTATATTCGGCCTTCGTCAGGAGTGTTTCGCTGCCCGGGGTGCTTGTCTGTTCCCCCCCGCTAACCCCGGCCGGCTGGTTTTTTGCCGGCAGTGTTATCATCCCGGCGACCAGCAGCCCCAGTGCGGCGCCGTAAATTACCGAGATGTAAGGGTTGCCTGAAATCCAGCAGCTGCCGGCCGGACAGCCGATTAGTCTGAATATTACTAAATACCCCAGAACCCCGCCAATTATGGCACCTATGAGATATTTCATGGCTTCACCACCTTTTTGCTGGTATTACATTTCAATATTAATCAAAATCCGACCGGTTTACTGTAACCTTGTCACCCTCGGAGCAGTTAACATTATTACGAAAACAATGTCGCAAGCTCGCTGTACTCGGTAATCCACGAGGGCGGGCACGCGCTCTATGAGCTTGGCAGCGGCGACGAATATGAGGGCACCTGCCTCTCGGGCGGCGTTTCGATGGGGGTTCACGAGAGCCAGTCAAGGCTCTTTGAAAACCAGATAGGCCGCAGCCGCGAGTACATGGAGCTGATTTTCCCGAAGCTGCGCGGGCTTTTCCTCGAGCAGTTTGCCGATGTCGGCCCGCACGGGGTCTGGCTGGCGGTGAACAAAAGCCAGCCCTGAAGCGTGAGATGGATGTCGACGGCCTGATAAGGCCGGACGAATCAGCGAAATTGTTGCCTGGCTGACCGAGAGAATTTACAGGCATAGCTGCATGTACGACCCGTTGGTGCTGATTGAGTCCTGCTGCGGGGAGGCTTTTAATTCTGATTATTATACAGACTATCTTGAGGAAAAGTACACCCGGATTATTGCCGAGCTTGGCGGCAGTTAGAGGCAATAAAACTAAGAGAATCAAACGCAGCGCGGGATGTGGGGCCCGCGCTGCGTTTTAGCAATATATTTGAGGATTTTCAATAGTTTTTCAAAAAAAGTTCCTTGAGCGGGGGTTCGGGGGCGGAGCCCCGGCGTGTCCTTATTTCTTTTCCCGGTATGACCTGGCTATGTCCATGCGGTTGGTGAGGATTGTGTCGATACCCATGCCAAAATACAGGTCAAAGTCCTCGGGCGTGTCGGCAAAATAGACGTTGCAGTGAATGTTCCGGCTGTGCATTTTCTCGACAAGCGGCGGGTCGAACATACCATGCCAGAACTGCACGCGCGTGCAGCCGAAGTCACACGCCATGTCGTAAATCGGCATGGTGTCCTTTGGTAGTTGGATAGCGGCGCGCTCGATGTCGGGGGCGTATCTGACCATATATTCAAGCTCGGTCGGAGACGCGGCAAAATATATGCTTTTCTTGGCATGGTACTTTTCGGCGATCCTGACAAGCATTTTGATAAGAATACCCTCGCCGTGCTCCTTTAGGTGAATATTGAAGCGCAGCCTCCCGCTGAGCAGTTCGAAGACCTCCTCGGGGGTGCAGAGGCCTACCTGCCAGCCCTGCTTTATGCCGACATTCAGCTCCCGCAACTCTGCAAGCGTAAAGTCGGCTACACGCCCCCGACCGTCGGATATGCGCTCGAGCTTTGAGTCGTGCGACACCACCATGCGCCCGTCGCACGTAAGCCTGACATCAAATTCGATTTCGTCGGCACCGAGCGCATAAGCGGCGGCAAAGGCCGGGAGTGTGTTCTCGGGGACCAGCGCCGACAGCCCTCGGTGGGCGCAGAAGGATTTGATTATCATATCTTCCTCCGATGAGTAATGTACTGATACAATGCGGGGAATGCCCGGGTAGTTACCGGAGCATTCCCCGAGCGCCTTACAACTTCATATCGCCGGGTTTAATCCATTTGATTTTGCGGAGCAGCAGAGCAAGCGCCACCGACAGGACCGCCGGCAGGACAAAGCAGATAAGTACAAGTCCGAGCCAGTCAAAAAGGCCGACCTCGCCGGGATAGAGCCCGCCGAACCAGCCGAGGATAACGCCGACAGGACCCAGCATACCGCAGGTTCCCATGCCCGAGTTTATCGGCTCGCCGTACATGCTAAGACGAAAAACGCAGGTGGCGAGCGGGCCGGTGATAGCCGAGGCTATTGTGGGCGGCAGCCAAATCTGCGGATTTTTTACTATGTTCGGCATCTGCAGCATACTGGTGCCCAGCCCCTGGGAGAGCAGGCCGCCCCAGCCGTTCTCGCGGAAGCTCATTGTGGCAAAGCCCACCATCTGGGCGCAGCAGCCGGCAACCGCCGCACCCCCGGCAAGCGCCAACCCGGGGTCGCCGTTAATTCCCGAGAGCGCAAGCGAGGCGCAGATTGCCGCGCTGCTTATCGGCAGGGTGAGCGCCATTCCGATGACGACAGAGACAACAACCCCCATCAAAAAGGGCTGCAGCTCCATTGCAAGTGAGATAAGGTCGCCGACATATCCCACCGTCCGGCCTATTGCGGGTGCTACGAGCATCGCGAGCCCGCCCCCTACAAGGACTGTCACAATCGGGGTGACCAGGATGTCAAGCTTGGTTTTCTTTGATACGAGCATTCCTATCTCGGCGGCGGCAATTGCGATAAAGAGCACCGCGAGCGGGCCGCCTGCCCCGCCCTTGGAGTTGGCCGCCCAGCCGACGGCAGCGCAGGAGTAGATGACCAGCGGGTGAGCTTTAAGCGCATAGGCAATGGCTACCGCCATTGCCGGCCCGGCCACCGCCTTGGCAAATCCCCCGACTTCGGCAAAGAACGAAAGCCCGGGGATAAGGCCGACAGCCGACAGGATAGCGCCGATAAGCAGCGAGGCAAAAAGCCCCTGAGCCATAGCGCCCATGGCATCGATAAAATAGCGTTTTAGAAGGTTTTTTAGCATAGAAACCTCTCCCTGAAATTATTGTCAATATTATACACCCAATTCCCCGCTATTACAAGGGGTGCCCGTCTATGAGAGGATATAAATTTAGCCGACACCGCGGCGCGGTATATGTAGAATTTCCCGAAAATCCCGCTGTGCTATTGCAATTTTTCCAATTTAGGATATACTATTTAGGAGAATTTAAATATGTGAGGCTTAATATGAAGGATAAACTAAAGAAACTTGACAACTTCAAGGGTGTTGGTGGTCCGGTGCTGGTTGTGGTTATGGACGGCGTGGGACTTGCCCCGCCCTCACCCGGCAACGCGGTGGACGCGGCCAACACACCGATGCTCGATCGGCTGATGGCAAACTACCCGATGGTACAGCTCAAGGCGCACGGAACGGCAGTAGGGCTGCCCACCGACGAGGATATGGGCAACTCCGAGGTCGGCCACAACGCCCTAGGCTCGGGGCAGGTCTATGCGCAGGGCGCAAAGCTGGTTAACCAATCGCTTGAGACCGGCAAAATGTACAGGTCAGACACATGGCGCGAGCTTGTCGGCTATGTTAGGCAGAGCAACGGCACGCTGCACTTTATCGGCCTTCTGTCCGACGGGAACGTGCATTCTCATATAAAGCATCTTATGGCGATGATAATGCAGGCCAAGGCCGAAGGCGTGCACCGGGTGAGGATTCACGCCTTGCTTGACGGCCGGGATGTCGGAGATACCTCGGCGCTTGAGTATATCGCGCCATTTGAGGAATACATTGCCGGGCTGCGCTCGGAAGATTTTGACGTAATGATCGCCTCGGGCGGCGGCCGTATGAAGGTTACCATGGACAGGTATGAGGCCGACTGGAGCATTGTCGAGCGGGGCTGGCGCGCGCATGTGCTCGGCGAGGGCAGACAGTTTGCTTCGGCCGCCGAGGCGGTGAAAACCTACCGCGACGAGATGCATGTGATAGACCAGTTCCTGCCGCCTTTTGTCATAGCAAAGGACGGCGAGCCGGTCGGCCCGATAGATGACGGCGACAGCGTGATTTTCTTCAACTTCCGCGGCGACCGCGCCATTGAAATATCAAAGGCTTTTGAATACGACGACTTCGACAAGTTCGACCGCGTGCGCCGCCCCAGGGCGCTTTTTGCGGGTATGCTTGAATATGACGCCGATATGCATATCCCGTCAAGATACCTTGTCAGCCCGCCCGAGATTGTCAACACCATGGGCGAGTATCTTGTTAACACCGGCATCACCCAGCTTGCCATATCAGAGACCCAGAAATACGGGCACGTCACATATTTTTGGAACGGGAACCGGTCGGGCAAATTTTCGGATGAGCTTGAGACATATATCGAGATACCCTCCGATTGCGTGCCTTTCGAGCAGCGCCCCTGGATGAAGTGCGCCGAGATAACCGACCGGCTCATTGAGTGCATAGAATCCGGGAAATACCGCTTCCTGCGCGTGAACTACCCCAACGGCGACATGGTGGGGCACACCGGCAGCCTTGCGGCGGCGCGCTGCGCCATGGAAGCGCTTGATCTGCAGCTCGGGCGCCTGCTTGCCGCTCTGGACGCGGCCGGCGGCGCGGCGATTATAACCGCCGACCACGGCAACGCCGACGAGATGTATGAGCTTGACAAAAGCGGCCTGCCGAAAAAGGACAAAAACGGCAACTTTATCGCTAAAACCAGCCACACCCTAAATCCCGTGCCCTGCATTATTTATGACAACGTCACAGCAGGTGCCTATAGAGTGAAGGCCGACGACCGGATATTCGGGCTGTCAAACGTGGCGGCCACCGCAGTGAATCTTATGGGATATAAAGCTCCTGAGATTTGGGATGAATCGATTATCGAAGTTGACTAAGAACTTGAGCGGGGGAAGCCGTCGGCTTCCCCCGCTTTTTGAGTTTCGCTTAGGTGCTTTCTTCCGAGGTAAAACAAGGGGCGGCCTGCGGCTCCGCTTATCAAAACCGTATCCCCTATACTAATATCTAATGTCTTATAAACTAGCAGGGCTTTTTTGTTGCAAACAAGCAGGTTTTATAGTATAATTAATTGGTATAATCAATCACGGAAGGCAGGGCATGCCGGGAAATGGACGAGCTTGGCAGACGGTATCTGGCCGCAAAGCGGCGGATTTTTGATAAATACTATTCTGATTTGAACCCCGAGCAGCGGCGGGCGGTTTTCACGATAAACCGGCCGCTTCTGATTCTGGCCGGCGCCGGCAGCGGCAAAACAACCGTGCTGGTGCGCCGGATTGCCTATATCATACGCTACGGGAACGCATATATGAGCGACAAAATCCCGGAGGACCTCGCTGTATCCCGGGTATCCCAGCTTGAGGCGGCGGCCTCGCTCACCAGGGAGCAGCTGGCCGACATACTGCCCGAATTTATAGAGTCGCCCTGCCCGCCCTACCGGATACTTGCATTTACCTTTACCAACAAGGCGGCAAATGAAATAAAGAGCCGGCTTGCCGCGGAGCTCGGCGAGGAGTATGCGACCGACATCTGGGCCGGGACCTTTCACTCTGTCTGCCTGAGAATTCTCCGCACATATACCGAGGCGGCGGGGCTTTTACCCGGGTTTTCGATATACGATACCGAGGATACAAAGCGGGCGGTGGCTGCCGCCATGAAGCGCCTCAATATTGACGAGAAAACGCTCCCGATAAGCAGCGTGATAAAAGAAATCAGCCACGCCAAGGACAAGCTGATAGGGCCAGGAGACTTTGCCGACGGCGGCGACTTTCGCAAAAAGCAGATAGGGCGCATATACGGCGAGTACCAGAGCCTGCTCGCCACGGCCAATGCGCTTGACTTTGACGACATAATTTTCAGGACCGTAAACCTCCTGCGGGGCAACGAGGAGGTGAGGCGGAGGTATCAGTCGCGCTTTCTTTATGTGAGCGTCGATGAATATCAGGACACCAACGAGGCGCAGTTTGTACTGACAGAGCTGCTCTCGGGCGGACACCGCAATATTATGGTGGTCGGAGACGACGACCAGAGCATTTACCGGTTCCGAGGGGCGACTATAGCCAATATTCTCGGTTTTGACCGGCATTATCCGGATGCCGGGGTTGTCAAGCTGGAGCAGAACTACCGCTCGGCCGGAAACATTCTGGGTGCGGCCAATGCCATAATTTCAAACAATCGCACCCGCCGGGAAAAAGAACTCTGGACCGACAAGCCGGCCGGCGAGCTTATTTCGGTGTGTGAGCTTGACAGTGAAAACGACGAGGCAAAATACATCGTTGATACGATAAGCCGACTGGTCCGCCTGAGCGGCCGGCGTTACCGCGATTTTGCGGTGCTCTACCGCATGAACGCCCAGTCGCGGGCGCTTGAAGAGGCATTTACAAAGTCCGGCCTGCCTTACAGGACCATCGGGGCAATCAGATTTTTTGACAGAAAAGAAATCCGCGACATTGTCGCATATCTTAATGTGCTGCAAAACCGCAACGACTCGGAGCGGCTCAAGCGCATAATCAACGAGCCGAAGCGCAAGATAGGCGAGCGCACGGTCGAGGAAATTGAGCGGCTGGCGCGGGCCTTTAGCTGCGGCATGTTTGATATAATCGAGAATGCCTCAAGATATGCCGAACTCTCGCGCGCGGTGCGCCAGCTCGGCGATTTCGCGGCGCTGATAAACCGGCTGTCTGAATATGCCGGAACACATCGGGTCTCCGAGCTGATAAGGGAGGTAGTTGATGCCAGCGGATACCGGGACATGCTGCTTGCTGCAGGTGACGAGGGCAGGGAGCGGCAGGAGCACATAGACGAGCTGGTGTCGGGCGCGCTTGACTATGAGGCCAGGAACGAAGACGCAGGTCTTGCCGGATACCTTGAGGAGGTTGCGCTGGTCTCGGATATCGACAAATACGACGAGAGTGCCGACGCGGTGGTGCTGATGACCGTCCACAGCGCTAAGGGACTTGAGTTTCCAGTGGTTTTTCTGGCCGGAATGGAGGAGGAAATTTTTCCCGGAATACAGGCGATAATGCGCGGGGACAACGAGCTGGAGGAGGAAAGGCGGCTGGCCTATGTCGCGGTGACAAGGGCAAAGGAGAAGCTGTATATACTGCATGCCGCCCGGCGCATGCTCTTTGGCAGGACCGGGTGCAACCAGCCCTCAAGGTTTATTGACGAAATTCCACCGCAGCATATCGAGCGCACGGATATGAAAAAAGGCCGGTCAAGAAGGCCGGACACAAGGGTTTATTATTCGGAGAAGCCCCGTGCGGAGGGGACTTGCGACATCACAATAAACCGGCCGTTGGTGGCGCGGCAAAAGCCGGCAGACTTCGGCAAAATTGCGGAGGGAGACAGGGTGCGGCACAATGTCTTCGGAGAGGGCGAGGTGCTCGCGGTCCGGAAGATGGGGGCCGATATTCTGTATGAGGTGGCCTTCGACCGCATGGGGACGAAGAAGATAATGGCATCGTATGCCAAGCTTGAGAAGATTATATAGCTAATTATACACATCTCACACCCCGGCATGCATAGCACACCGGGGCTTTTGGCATAATTCGTTTTTAGTTTACACTTACATGTTTTTACTAGCTAAGTGCAACACTTTATCGAAAAAAACTTCGAAGGGCGTATTCCAGCCAAGGCACTTGCGGGGGCGGCGCCCCACAAAAACGGGGTTCGGGGGCAGAGCCCCTGCGAGCGGTCCCGGCGCGTCCTCAATCAAACACCGACTCGATAACCCGCTGGGAGCATTTCGGCGAATAGAGCCAGCGGCTGATATGCCTTATGCGAGAGGTATCTATGAAGTATTCGGGCTGCGAGGGCGCGACCCTGCCCTTGTGTGTGTCTATCAGAACAAGCTTTATCTTCATCCTCTCGGGGATAATGCTTTTTATGTAAACCGCCGCCCATTGTCCGGGCACGACCGGGCAGTGAAGGGTGCTCACCTCGCGCAGCTCGGCAAGGCCGGCGAGGTTTGGCGTGAGCTCGACGAATATGCCGTACTGCTCAATGCTGCGGACTATCCCGGCGACGGTTTGTCCCGGTGCAAACCGCGCGGCGTTTTCCTCCCATGTCCCGAGCAGCTCGCGGTGGGTGACATATATTCTGCCGGTGTCGTAGTCGATGCTTTTGACCACCGTCATTATATTCATCCCGCACGAGAGGCGGTCCGAGGGGTGAGATATACGCGAAACCGAAATGCAGTCGACAGACAAAAGCGAGGGTATGCCGCAGCCTATATCGACAAAGGCGCCGAAATTCTCAAGGTGCGTTACTTTGGCCGGGATAATATCGCCGGGGACTAAGGTGAGCAGGTAGTTGTCGTAGCATTCGTTCTGCGCGGCGCTCCTTGAGAGGATTGCGCGAACCCTGCCGCAATAGTTTTCAAACCCCTTGATTTTAAAGCAGACCGGCTTTCCTACCCGCGTTATAATCGCGATATCCTTAATTCCCGAGCCGTCCCGGCTTGCGGCGACCTCGGCTCGCCGGATAATGCCCTCAATTTCGCCCAGGTTTACGTGAAGGTCGTACCTGCTGTCGCAGAGCATGGCCATCCCCTCAAGGATTATGTCCTGCTGCATTGCGTATTCAAGCCCCGTGAGCGAGGAGATAAGCTCGGAGTTTCTTTTTGTATCAATTAAATATCCTTCGGGTTTGTATGTTTTCTGCATTGTTCCGGCTCCTTTGTTTTTTAGTTACTAAATGATATTTTATCGGGCCTTAATTTATGACTGTATGTCCGGGGCGGGGTCTTAAAAAACGTGAACGGCGAGCGAGAAAACAGGTAGAATAACCGAGGTAAGAGGAGTTAAAACGAGCAGAATAGCTGCTAAATTAAAAAAAGTCGGGTTTTTTGAAACAAAACTCTTGACAGGCGTATTTTTGCATGGTATAATTGGCAGGTCCTATGAATACGACACGACAAAAAACAAGGAGACAAGTGAAATGTCCACATACATGGCAAAGCCAGCTACCCTACAGCGCAAGTGGTATGTCATCGACGCGGCTGGAAAACCGCTGGGCAGAACCGCTGCCGCGGCAGCCAGCATACTTCGCGGCAAGCACCGCGCCACATTTACGCCCCATGTAGACTGCGGCGATTTTGTTATTATTATAAACGCAAAGGACGCCGTTCTGACCGGCCGGAAGCTCGAACAGAAATACTACCGGCGCCACTCGGGTTATATCGGAGGGCTCAAGGAGATTCAATACAAGCAGCTCATGCAAACCCGCCCCGAGTTTGCTCTGGAAAAGGCAGTTTGGGGAATGCTGCCCAAGAACAGCATCGGAAGAAAGTCGATAAAAAGGCTCAGGGTTTATGCCGGCGACACCCACAAACAGGCCGCTCAGAAGCCTGAACCCTATGAGGTTTAACAGGAAAGGATGGCAGATACAATGGCAGTTGATTATACAAGCGCAAAGCCCTATTTCTACGGGACCGGAAGAAGAAAAAAATCGGTTGCCCGGGTCCGCATTTTGCCGGGCAGCGGTAGCATCACGATTAACGGGCGCGACATAGACGATTATTTCGGGCTTGAAACCTTGAAGCTGATAGTAAACCAGCCCTTCGGCGTGACAGGCACGGTCGGCAAGTTTGACGTTTTGGCCCGTGTCACCGGCGGCGGCATCTCAGGGCAGGCCGGCGCTATCCGACACGGAATCGCACGGGCACTCACGCTGGTTGACGAGAGTTACAGGCCGCTGCTCAAGTCGGCAGGCTTTCTCACCCGCGACCCGCGCATGAAGGAAAGAAAGAAATACGGACTCAAGGCCGCGCGCCGCGCGCCGCAGTTCTCAAAGAGATAAGCGGGATACTCAGGAAAGCCCCTGTAACCTCTGTTACGGGGCTTTGTTCATGGTATTTGCAGGCAACCCAGATACACGCAGACGCATATTCCTCCGGAAATGTGTGCCGTTTTCTGGGGTTGTGATTGACACATCTGCTTTTATGTGATAATATAAATTAATAGCCAATTGCGAAATGTCCCCAAATAAAAACAAGCTGCGCAGGCGGCCATGCGGGAGAGTTATTGCAAAAAAGCCCCCGCGGCAAAAACTACTTGATAGCAGAATAGACAAAAATCAAACGG
>DURE01000007.1 GCA_012837425.1 Clostridiales bacterium | reverse complement strand
GGCGGCGACAGCCGCCTTACATAATCGAAAAATACGGTTTTCAGGCGTCGCGAAAAGGGGCAGGCTATATGGAATTTATTCGGCTTTGGTTAATGGCTCCTCATTTTGGAGACCACAACAAAAACCGCGGTCATAGCGCCCAGCCATGCCAGAAGCGGAAGCAGCGGGATGTTGAAGCTGCCCGAGGCTCCGGCGGTGAGCGCCGGCTTTGAGGTGTTGGCGTTGGGATAGAGCTGCGAGGTGAAGGTTACGCGGTTCTGCACATAGGGCTTTTTGAACATGCGGAAGAGTTTCCCGTTCTTTTTCAGCTTGGTTTTCATCATACTATAACCCCCATACCGCAAGTAGCGGTTACTAAAGAATTGCGGCCAGCGGCACATTGGCCGCTTGCTTTGGATTTATTATTGCTCGCCACAAGTACAATAATACGGGTTATTGATTTTTTAGCGCGGATAGCCCGTAGCCGAGCAGGGTCAGGTCGTCGGACGAGGCAATCATGTCGGCGCCGTATAGAATCAAAACCGCCACTGCCCCCGTATCCTTTGCCAGCGCCCCCGCCGAGCCGGTATAGGAGCGCAGGTCAATTATCTCAAGGTCAAAATGAATTGCAAGGAAGGGCACAAGCGCGTTTGCGTAGCTGTCCTTTACCAAAAGCAGTGTCGGCCGGTCGGCGCCCTTACCCGTGACCCTGACATGCGCGCTGTTGCCCCCGAGAAAGGCAGCGTATTTGTCCTTTGTATCAAGATATGACAGCTCATAGAAGCCCTGCATTTCCTCGCCGGTCAGGATATTGCGGACGGTATAGTCACTATCCCCGGCATAGCGGTAAAACTCCAGGGTGTCGGGTCGGGTCCACCTCATACCCGAGCTTGACCATATGGTGCCGTAGAACTCGTCCGAAACCCTTGTTATCTCAAAAAACGAGAGTGGCTTCGGAGTGTACCCGAGGCCCTCGGCCAGTTCAATATATGCGGCGTATGCACCGCGCGTCGTCCAGTGGTGGTCGGTGCGGTACCAGACATACTCGCTCTGCCCGGCAAGCGACCTTGTCGGCGTGAGCAGGTCAACCCCGCCGACCTGTGAGGCGGCTATCACCTCCCAGACTCTGTCCGACCTGTCGCTGCCGTAGAGCGGGGGGAGGATTGAGTTCAGCACGTCGACCGGGCGCGGCACAAATGCCGGGATTACCGGAATTCCGAGAGGTGCGAGTGCGTCGCGGAATTCAGTAAGGGCCGCTAAATTCTTTTTTGCATTAGAATAATCCTGATATTCGAGCCGCTTGACAAGATTTCCTCCGGCGCAGGGGATGACATTATTATTCTGCATTTTGAGCTGCGCCAGTTCAGAGACCGCCTTAAGCCCGACAAAATATTCCCGGAAGGGGAATTGGTCGGCGTAAAAGCTGCCGACAGCAGCGGTGTATCTGCCGCCGGTCAACGAGTTTATTGAGAATTCCGGAAACTGTGCGAGCGTGCGGTTTTCGTCGGGAGAAAAGGCCTTGTGGGGCAGAACCCAGATGGAGATTCCGAAACCCGCAAGAATTGCCGCGCAGATTATGACAAGCAACATGTCGGCCGCGCGCGTGTTGGGGGCTGCTTTTGCCTGAATATTGAGATGACGGGAGGTGGCTTCATCGGCCGGATTAATTTTTGCCATGCGGCGTCTGCCTTTATTTCAAGGTTACAGTTACTATAAAGCCGGCCTCGTTGTCGCCCGAAATCTCAAAGCCACCGCTTGAGACCGGAACGTTGATTTCGGTTTCGGCGCCGTCTGTGGCAGGGACGTAATAGACTTCGTAATTCACCCCGCTTGAGTCGGTGATTTTCAAGTGCTCGCTGCCGAACTGATACGAGGTTTTCAGCAGTTCCACATATTCCTCAAGGCAGAGGTTGTTTGCGCTCATATAGGCGGCGTGGGCCGGGCCGACATATCTGTAGCTGTAAGTATAATCGCTCACCCCGGTTATATGGGTTTTGTTCGGGGGATAACGCATGACAAAGCCGTATTGTGCGGCATGCGAGTCGAGCCATGCATAGGCGTCGGCGTATTTGGGATGCTCGGAGGTGTATATGCCAGTGTCGTCGTAAAACTTGATTGACACCAAATAACCGGTGTGGTGGTCGCTGTGCCCCGCCGGGATTGATTTGCCTTCCTGGTCCGAATAGGAGCGGTAGGCGTCTGAGACCAGCGCATAGGGGTTGTCTGTAGCGGCAAAAAAGGCGTCCATCATTTTGTTGAAGGCGGCAAGCGACGTTATATCAAGGCGTTTGTTGTAATCACACTGGTAGGAATAATCGCCCGAGCTATTCTGCGTGCGGCTGGAGCGCATGTCGGCAAGGTGCGTATCCACCGCGGGAAAAACATATTCGTTTGTTTTGTTGACCAGAATCAAGGTACCCTCATGGATACTGTAGGTACCGCTCGCCGGCACATAGTCCAAGAGCGGGTCGGTGGTATCGGTCCCGCTTGGGGCTGAGGTGTCATCCTTGTTATCTTTAAGCTTCTGCGAGGCGTCGGCAATCTCGAGCGCCAGTAGCACTATGGCAAGCACAATCAAAAGGATTATTACCACAAATGAGGCAAACAGAGCGAGTCTCTTTCTTCTTTTTCGGCGCAGGCGGGCGGCACGCCCTGAACCGAGCTTTTGCGGAGATTGTCCGGGTTCGCGGCTGTTCATCTTCATTACTCCTTTCGATGGGGGGCAGGGGGATTTATGAAAACCCCCTTGACCCCTTCAAAACGGTTTTGCTTTTTTCGGTTAGTCAAGGGGCCTGTGACTCTTTGCCCGGCTTGCGGGCGCCGGGCACATAAAGTAGGGTCTATTTTTGAAGTTTTTGAAGGTTTCCAAAGGAAACTTTTTTCAAAAAGTTTCCTTTGGCGGGGGTACGGGGGCAGAGCCCCCGTAGCGCTTCCATGTAGGGGGTTCGGGGGCGGAGCCCCCGCGCGTTCCCCTTACTTTGCGTCTTTTATAGAGAAGTCCATGCGGCCTTTTTTGTCAAGACCGATATATTTCACCTTTACGATGTCCCCGAGCTTTAAGACATCCTCCACCTTTTCTATCCGGCGGGGGGCGATTTTGGAGATATGGACCATACCCTCCTTGCCCGGAGCATATTCGACAAAGCAGCCGAATTCCTTGATACTTGTGACCCGGCCGGTATAGATAGCGCCCACCTCGGGTTCAAAGACAATAGCCTCGATGGCCGACTTGGCCAGCTCGGCGCTCTCGCTGTTGACCGCGGCAATAATAACCGTTCCGTCGTCCTCGATGTCGATTTTAGCACCGCTCTCGGCCACGATTTTCTGAATCACCGAGCCGCCCTTTCCTATAACGTCGCGAATCTTCTCTGGGTCAATATGCAGCGTAGTCAGCTTGGGCGCGTACTTTGAAATCTCGGGTCTGGGTGCCGGAATGGCTTTAAGCAGTACTTCGTCGATTATATATTTGCGGGCACGGCGGGTTTCTGCAAGTGCTTTTTTTATGATTTCAGGGGTCAGTCCGTCTATTTTGAGGTCCATCTGAATGGCGGTGATGCCCTTATGTGTGCCGGCAACCTTGAAGTCCATGTCGCCAAAGAAGTCCTCAACCCCCTGGATATCGAGAATGGTGTCCCAGCTTCCGTCCTCGGCGGTAATAAGTCCGCAGGAGATTCCGGCGACCGGTGCCTTAATCGGTACTCCGGCATCCATCAGCGCCAGAGTCGAGGCGCAGACCGCGGCCTGTGAGGTGGAGCCATTTGAAGAAACCACGTCGGATACAAGGCGGATGGCATAAGGGAACTTCTCCTCGGGGGGCAGCACCGGCAGGAGCGCACGCTCGGCCAGCGCACCGTGGCCTATTTCGCGCCGGCTGGGGCTGCGGTTTGATTTTGCCTCTCCTACCGAATAGCCCGGCATATTGTAATGGTGCATATAGCGCTTTGAGGTCTCGTTGTCGATGCCGTCGAGCATCTGCGCCTCGGAGAGCATGCCGAGCGTGGCCGCGGTGATAACCTGGGTTTGACCTCTGGTGAAGAGTCCCGAGCCGTGGGTCCTCGGAAGCAGCGCTACTTCGGCTCCGAGTGGGCGGATTTCGTCCATGCGGCGGCCGTCGACGCGTTTTTTGTCGACCAGCAGCCAGCGGCGGACAATCTTCTTCTGAATTTGATAAATTATCTCGGGCAGCTTCACCGACAGGTCGGGATATTCCTCGCCGAATTTCTCAAGGATGCCGTCGACAATTGGCAGCATTCGCTCTTCCCGCACGTTTTTGTCGTCGGTATCAAGGGCGAACATCACGTCCTGCTCGCAGAAGCTGAAAATTTTCTCGAACACCTCGGGGTCCAGCTCGCAGGTGGGATACTCGAACTTAGGCTTGCCGATTTCGTCGGCAATGGCATAAATGAAGTTGAGTAAATCCTTGATTTCCTTGTGGGCGTACATTATGGCGTCGAACATTGTAGCCTCGTCTACTTCGCTCGCGCCGGCTTCAATCATCACGATTTTTTTCCTGGTTGCCGCGACGGTGAGCGACAGATCGGACCTCTTTTGTTCCTCATCGGTGGGGTTAATGATAACTTTACCGTCAACAAGACCGACCAGAACACCGCCGACAGGGCCGTTCCAGGGGATGTCCGATATTGACAGAGCAATCGAGGCGCCTATCATGGCGGTAATTTCGGGCGGGCACGCGGGGTCTACCGACATTACGGTCAGCGTGAGCACGACATCATTGCGCAGGTCCTTTGGGAAGAGCGGGCGAATAGGGCGGTCGATAACGCGGGCGGCCAGTACGGCTTTTTCGGAAGGACGCCCTTCTCTCCTGAGGTATCCGCCGGGGATTTTTCCGGCCGCGTACATTTTTTCCTCATAGTCAACCGACAGCGGCAGAAAATCAATGCCTTCGCGCGGCTTCGGGGAGGCTGTGGCGCAACAGAGCACCGCGGTCTCTCCGTAACGGATTAATACAGAGCCGTTTGCCTGCCCTGCAAGTTTGCCCGACTCGACAACAAGCGGCCTGCCGGCAAGCGTGTAGTTGAAGGTTCTGTGGTTTTTGAACTGAATCTGCGAGCTGATTTTTTCCGACATAAACAATATGTCCTCCATAAAATACATATAATTTATTTATAGCATCTCACGGAGGTTTAGCACTTAAATACACACCGCACAGCCCTGCGCGGCACATATTTAACTGCTAATCCGTCGTGAGAGATGCAATATTTATGATGTTCAGCGATACCGGCGGCATTTTCTGCCCCGCGGTATCCGGCGGATGCAAATACTGCCCGGCGCCGCCCGGCCGATAATAACAGTTAGGAGTGAGGAGCCGGAAGTATCCCGCTCGTCACTCCAAACAATTACTGAGGTTACTTTCTGATGCTGAGCTTCTCGATTATTGAACGGTAGCGTTCGATATCGGTTTTTATAAGGTAGTTGAGCAGGTTTCTCCTATGGCCGACCATTTTCAGCAGCCCGCGGCGGCTGTGATGGTCTTTAGGGTTTGCCTTAAGATGCTCGGTGAGGTTTTTGATGCGGGCTGTAATCAGCGCTATCTGTACCTCGGGTGAGCCCGTGTCTCCCTCATGCATGGCGTATTCCGCAATAATTGCCTGTTTTTCTGCTTTGGTCATTTTTTTCACCTTTCAAAATTCTTGCACTGACACAGATTCCGGTTGGTGAAAGTACCGCGACAGGCGGTTTGATCCGGAACCCGAGCCAATGTTAGCGAAGTTAATTATATCATACCTTTTATGTCTTGTAAAGGGCATTTTTGAATTATTTCTCGCCGGCAGGACAGGCTCAAGAGAAAATGGGTGACCCGACCGGCATTCCGGCTTTGGGGGCAGCCACGGCTGAGGCTTATCTGCCGACTTTGGTTTTTTTAGTGGCGGGTTTTGGTTTACCTACAAGCCCGAGAGACCTTGCCATCGAGATACTGCCCGAGGCGAGCAACATCAGCCCGAAGAGCTTGCGCAACAGGTGAGGATTTGTCCGCGAAGCAATCCAGGTTCCCAAAAGTGCGCCGAGCGCGCCGAACATGGCCATGAGAAGCACCACTCCCCACAATATCCTTTGACGCCGAAGGTGAATCATCAGCGAAGCCGAGGAGGAAAAGAGGAAAAAATAAAGGTTGAGCCCTTGAGCGGCAAGCTGAGGCATTTTCTCTGCGGCAGTGAGCCAGGCGACAAGCAGGCCGGCACTGCCTACCCCCATGCCCGAGAGCAGAGCAATTCCAAAAGCTACAATGACATCAAATATCAACTATAAACATCTCCGGTTAAGTCATAAATCCACAGGCTACCCGGCGAGCATCGACACCCCCGACCAGACAACCATCACCGAAAAAAGCACTCTGAGCCAGCGCGCCTTGGTCCGATAAAGCAGAGCGCCGCCCAAAAGTCCGCCGAGCACCGCCGGAATCACAAGGACCCCGATCGTATCGGGGAGGGCACCCCGCAGGGCATATCCGGCGGCCGAGATCGCCGAGAGCGGCAGCATCACGGCCAGCGCGTTTGAAAAGGCGTCGCGGCTGTCATCAAGCTGTCTGCCGAGCAGCCTGCTCAGCGCATATACAGCTATGATTCCACCGCCGGCGCCGAGCAGTCCGTTGACAAACCCCGAAGCAAGGCCTACAGCCGCCAGCAGAATACATTTTGCCGGCTCGCGCATACTCATGCCTCCTGTCGATTTTCGTAGCCCGCCCCTGGGTAATAATTCGGAAAATCTGTTAATTTACTTGAAATATTAGGTGCCCGATGATATAATAATACTGTTTGAGGGATTTGTCCCTTGAGCATATTATCTACCCAAAACCGCCGGATAATTCGCAGCCATGCGAGCTGGAGAGCATTTTCAAATAAACCTTGCTTTGCATGCTAGTGCCTGAATTTTCCGGGGGGGATTCAGACCGATAAATTGAGCAGCCGCTGGGCGGCGCTCGGGCGCGAAAGGATACCGAGGACAAATGCCGGAGAATAAAAAAAACGAAAATAAAAAGCTCAAGGCCAAAAGGCCGGGGAACAGGGGTCAGCTGCCGCCCGCTGAAGGGACACGCAGCCGGCGCTCGGGAGAGCCGATAAAGGAAGCGGTGCCGGCCTCGCCGCCCTCAGCCGGCTTTATTCACCAACTCATGCCCTATCTTATCATGGTACTGACCCTTTTCCTTACGGCCTGCTTTGTCTGCGTCGCCGCCGGGGTGAGCGGGGCAGTGGGGGTGGCCGGCCGGATACTTAACGATGTTTTTTGCGGGCTGCTCGGCTGGCCGGCATATCTTCTGCCGCTGATTCTGCTCAACCTTGCGGTTTTCTGGCGGCGGTATATCGACATGCAGCTGGTCGGCCTCAAGCTGTCGCTCTCTTTTCTTATCATGCTTGCGGTGTCCTCGTTGGTGCATGTCGTAACAATAAATGACGCAGGGCGTGTCGGCTATAATGTCGGCAGGCTGTGGGGCGACGGAGTCAACCTCATCGGCGGTGGGGTACTAGGCGGCCTTTTGGGCGAGCTGAGTTTCTCGGTGCTTGGCATTGTCGGCTCGCTGATTATACTTATTCCTTTGATTGCAATACTTTTGATGTTCCTTTTCGGCACAACGCCGCGCGGAATCAGGCTCTATATTGCAAGGAAGCTCCACGAGGGCGCCGGGCGCCGGCATATGGCAGCCGAGGCTGAAGGCGATGAAGGAGACGAGGAGGATGCCGACAAGACCGATACAGAACGGAAGTGCACTGGCAAGAAGAAGGACCGCCGGGCAGAGCGCGAGAAAAAGAAGGCTAAAAAAGAGGAGCAGAAGCGTCGCCGCCATACGGTGCTCGGGAGCAGCGACGCGGCCCTGTCGGCTGATGCGGTCTTTACCGAGGGGCACAAAACCATAGTCGGGGAAAACACATCAAAGGTATCGCAGCTCAACGCTCTGGAGGGCGAGCCAATCGCCGCCCAAGCGAAGGGCGCGCCGCCTCGGGCAGAACAGCCGACAGCCCCCGGGTCGGCGCCTGACACAAGGCAAAAAACCGGGATAACAGATCCTATCAGGTCGGGCGGGGTGAGCGCGCTGACAGAGGAGCTTGAGCGTGACGCCGATTACAATGACCTGGACGAGCTGCTGCGCAGCGAGCCGGACACTGCCGCAACCGATATGCCGGACGAGCAAAAAGACGACCGGGACATACAGAAGCTCGATATGGGGCTCATTGTCAACACCGAGGATATTTCCGACCTTGACGACGAAGAGGAGACAACGGCGGCCAAGCAGCTCACCACATATATTTTCCCGCCTTTCGACCTGCTGGTACAAGAAACCAAACCCAAGGAGGCCGATTATTCCGAGGAGCTGCGCGAAAATGCCAAAAAGCTTATGGACACCTTAAACAGCTTCAATGTCCGTATTAAGGATATTGCCTACTCGCGAGGGCCGACAATCACGCGATATGAGCTCAGACCCGACGCCGGCGTCAGAGTGCGCTCGATAGCTAACCTTGTCGACGACATTGCGCTCAGCCTTGCCACCACCGGAGTGCGCATCGAGGCGCCGATACCCGGTAAGGCGGCGGTGGGGGTTGAGGTTCCCAACCGCAGCCAGGCGACGGTCTTCCTCAGAACGCTGATAGAATCCAAAACCTTTCAGGAAACGCCGAGCAAGCTGGCGGTCTGTCTCGGCGAGGACGTGGCCGGCAAGCCTATATTCTTCAACATCGACAAAATGCCGCACCTGCTCATTGCCGGCGCTACCGGCATGGGCAAGTCGGTCTGCTTCAACAGCATCATTATAAGCATTCTTTACAAGGCCAGGCCCGACGAGGTGAAGCTGATTCTGGTTGACCCGAAAAAGGTCGAATTCAATGTATATAAGGATATGCCGCACCTGTATGTCCCGGTGGTCAGCGACCCGAAGAAGGCGGCCGGCGTGCTTGCAACTGCGGTGGCTGAGATGGAGCGGCGTTTTGAAATGATTGAGGACCTTAATGTCCGCGATATAACCAACTACAACCGCATTGCCGAGGGAGACCCCGAGCTTATGCCGATGCCCAGAATCGTGATAATCATCGACGAGCTTGCCGACCTGATGATGACCGCGCCCGACGATGTGGAGACCTGCATATGCCGTCTGGCGCAAAAGGCAAGAGCGGCCGGAATACACCTGATTATAGGCACCCAGAGACCGTCGGTCGATGTCATTACCGGCCTTATCAAGGCAAATATACCGTCACGCATTGCCTTCACGGTCGCCTCCCAGATAGACTCGCGCACCATAATAGACATGGCGGGAGCTGAAAAGCTCATTGGCCGGGGGGATATGCTGTTCTCGCCGGTAGGGGCGGCCAAACCCATACGGGTGCAGGGCGCCTATGTAGGCGAGCTTGAGGTTGAGAGAATTATTGATTATATCAGGACCCACAACAGTGGCGCGGAGTATGACCATGAGTTCCTGAAGCGGATTGAAGAGGAGGCAGCCAAGTGCGGTAAAAAGAGCGGTAGGACAGTCGATGTCGGGGAGGTCAGCGGGGAAGGGTTTGACCCGAAACTGCGCGATGCTATAGAGCTGGCAATTGAAACCGGTAAGATCTCAACCTCACTGATGCAGCGCCGGCTTGAGGTGGGTTACGGCCGGGCGGCGAAAATTATCGACCAAATGGAGCAGCTCGGATATGTCAGCGCTGCCGACGGAAACAAGCCCCGGCGGGTGCTGATTACCAAAGAGCAGTTCATGGAAAAACTTATCAATGACGATGTGTGAGAGAAGGCTGCCGCAAGTCAGGTGGATTTGCGGCAGCCTTGTTATGCGGTACGCTGCCTCGCTCCCCACTCAAGGGGCCCTAAAGTCTGAAGCTCGGTTGGGGCAGATATATCCGCCCGCAGCATCCCAAAGTCAGCCGGTGGCCCTGAGCATTAATAATTTCAAAATTGGAAGCATCAATACATAACATTGAAAATAACCTCGGGCAGAGCACAGATATAATTCCTCAAATGGAAAAATAATTTTGCAAAACCTATTGACAAGACCGAAGGGTTACTGTATAATTTAATAAAACGACAGGAAGGCAGGGGAGCCGACAAATGAAGCAGGCCAAGAAAAAGCTGGTGATGCCGAATCCCGGCGCTAATAGGGAAGAAAAGCGCAAGGCGCTTGACACCGCCATTGCCCAGCTTGAAAAGGATTACGGCAGGGGGACCATAATGAAGCTCGGCGAGAATGCCCGCATGGAGGTTCAGGCCGTGCGTACCGGGTCTATTGCCCTTGACTTTGCGCTCGGAATCGGCGGGCTACCCCGCGGGCGGATAACCGAGATTTACGGGCCCGAGTCCTCGGGCAAAACCACGGTGGCGCTTCACGTTATTGCCGAGGTGCAGAAAGAAGGGGGAGAGGCCGCCTTTATTGACGCCGAGCATGCGCTCGACCCGGTTTACGCCAAGGCGCTGGGGGTGGACATAAACAACCTGCTCGTCTCGCAGCCCGACTGCGGCGACGACGCGCTTGAAATCACCGAGGCACTTGTGCGTTCGGGTGCAGTGGACATAATAGTAATAGACTCTGTAGCGGCACTGGTCCCGCGTCAGGAAATCGAGGGAGAAATGGGCGCCTCGTCGGTAGGCGTGCAGGCCAGGCTGATGTCGCAGGCGTTGCGAAAGTTATCGGCCGTCATTTCAAAGAGCAACTGCGTTGTGATTTTTATTAATCAGCTCCGCGACAAGGTAGGGGTTGTTTACGGAAGTTCCGAGACCACCACCGGCGGTCGGGCTCTGAAGTTTTATGCATCGGTAAGAATAGATGTCCGCAAAACCGAACAGCTCAAGCGCGGAACCGATATATACGGCAACCGCGTCAGGTGCAAAATAGTGAAAAACAAGGTTGCGCCGCCCTTTCGCATCGCCGAATTTGACATTCTTTACGGCAAAGGAATATCGCGTGCCGGGGAGATTCTTGATTACGCCGTAAAATTCGACATCATCAAAAAGAGCGGCACATGGTTCTCATATGAGGGCGAGCGGTTAGGTCAGGGCAAGGACAATGTCAGAGTATATATAGAAGAAAACCCCGAGCTTATGGCCGAGCTTGAGGAGAAAATCCGTGCCATGTGCGACCGGGCAAAGACAATGGAGGATGAATTTGAGCTCGACGAGTTTGAGGTGGTCGAAAAAGAGGACGAATTTGATATCAGCCTGATGCAAAACGACGAGTGAACAGATGATGCCCCAGATAATTATTGAGCGCACCGCCCCGCTCGGAGACGGCGGTGTGGCTGTGGAACTTTTGCTTTGCGACGGGGTTCACAGCGAAAAAAAGCGATTTGTAGTTTTACAATCAGACTGGAATGACCTGCAACTTCGGCAGGGCGGGGAAATATCCCCGGTTGAATACGATGCGCTTGAAGAGTCGGCGGCGCTTTTTGACGCCGTGAAAAAGGGTCTCGGCCTGCTTTCATACGGCCCGAACTCAAAGCGCGCGCTTGAGCGGAAGTTGCTGCGCCGCGGGATTGAGGCAGACACCGCCGGGCGCGCCGCTGAATACCTTTACCGCCGCGGCTATATCAACGAGTCTGCCGACGCCGAGGCGATAGCCGGGGCCGGCCTGAGAAAAGGCTACGGCAGCCGCCGCATTATTGCCATGCTGCATGAGAAGGGCTATGGCGACGAGGCAATTGCGGGTGTAAAAGTTATGCTTGAGGAAATTGATTATTGCCGGCGCTGCGCTGATATAATAAAAAAGAGGTGCGGCGAGAAGGTACCGACCGAAAAGCCGGCGCTTGAGCGGATTTTTGCAGCGATGCTCAGGTATGGTTATACCTATTCGGAAATTAAGGAAGCGCTGCGGATACTGGCGTGCGAGCATGTCACGGAATAGAACAAATCAAGCGTTATAAGCTGGATTGCCGAAAATTGTAATACAAAAGACCGCCGGGTCCTCATGACCCGACGGTCTTGCCTTAAGGCCGGGATACGGCGGCAATGGGGGAATTTGCGGGGTGCGGGGCGGAGTCCCGCAAATTCATTTAAGTTCAGCCCGGCGGAAGATAAGCGAGCCGGCTGCGGCGGATATGGAAATATACGCAACCGAGCTGAGAAGCGAGGTTACAAACAGGTCGGTTGAAAATTTGTCTGAGGTTGCAAGCAGTAGCTGGTAGGAGGGGTTGAGCCGGCTGAGCCACTCGAGCCATTCAGGGCAGTCGGGCAGCATCATTGGAAGTGTACCGAGTATGGAAACAATCATTGCTATGGCTATCTGCAGTACAATTGTCAGGCCTACACGCCGCGTGGTTGCCGCAAAAAAGACCGCAAAGGCCATGAGTGCCGAGTACATCAGTGTCCCCATGAGCAACACTTTCAGAACATAGACAAACTCGCTGAGAGTGAAAGCGCTTCCGTAGCCCAGCAAAAGGCTCCCGAAAGAGAGCATGAGCAGCGAATATATCAGAAAGAGAGCTGCGCCGACACTTGCCGCCGTTACGAGCGAACTCAGGTAAATGCGCAGCCTGCTGTGGCCTGCGATAATTTTGTTCCTGACAGTACCGGACGAAAAATCGCGGCAGACAATAATGCCGATTAGCACCGGCAGAATCAAGCCGACATTGTTTGAGACCGACAGGGAGGACACAAAGACATATTTCCCGGTGAATGAAATTCCAAGGTTCATCCCGTCAAGCTCGCCGATACTGTCTATTAAGAGCTTTTTGAGCAGTAGAGACAACGCCGGGGTAGAAAGGGCGAAAAAAGCGATTATAATCAGCGAAATGACAAGGATAACATCCTTTTTTATCCGGTAGTAATCGGCTCTGAGCAAATCAGACATCGGTTCTGCCTCCCGTAACTTTAAGATAGTAGTCCTCAAGACTTTCCTCGCGGCTCATAATATTCAGCACAGGGAACCCGCCGGCTTCAAGCGCGGCGACAAGCCGGCCGATACCGACATCGTCAAAAATGCGCAGCGTGCCGTTCTCATGCGTGTAGTCCTTGATGCCAAGCTGTTCGGCGAGATATTCGCCGGCCGCTGCCGGGTCATGCAGGTCTATGTCGATGCTCCTGCGGCATTGCCGGTGCAGCTCGTCGGCGGTTATCTCCTTGACCAGCTTCCCATCCGAGATGAAGCCGTATTTGTTGGCCACGAGCGACAGCTCGCTCAGAATATGGCTTGAGACCAGGAAGGTTATCCCCGATTCCCGGTTTAGCTTCAGAATAAGGTTTCTTACGTCAAAAATTCCCTGTGGGTCAAGGCCGTTTAGCGGCTCGTCCAGAATCATAAATTCCGGGTCGCCGCAGAGCGCCATGGCAATACCGAGCCGCTGGTGCATTCCCTGAGAAAAGTTTCCGGCACGGTGGCTTGTTGCGGCGACCTTTGACAGGCCGACAATTTCCAGATACTCGTCGACCCGGCGGGTATCAGTGCCGAGAATGCGGCATTGCATGTAGAGGTTTTCCCGGGCGGTCATATTCTTATATAAAGCCGGAGCCTCGACTATTACCGAGGTGCGCCGCCGCGCCGCCGAGATTTCGGGCGAGCCGTCGGGCGAGCCAAAAAGCTCAAATGAGCCCGAGGTCGGATATGCCAGCCCGCAAACAAGGCGGATAAGCGTGGTTTTGCCGGCGCCGTTGGCGCCGACAAAACCATATATGTCGCCGCGGCAAACCGTCAGGTTCACATTGTCAAGGGCGGTGACAGCGCGATATTTTTTGGTGAGACCGTGGGTTATCAGGATTTCTTCCATGCTGTTCTCCATTTTATATTATTCTCCAGGCAGGCCGTCGGGTTTTTTGCCGTTGTCGCGACGCCGTCGTTTTTGTTTGACGCATTCGGTGAGCAGATATTCAATCTGCCCGTTCAGCGAGCGGAACTCATCCGCAGCCCAGGCGCTCAGCTCGCTTACCAACGAAGGCGAAAGGCGCAGGGGTATCTGCTTTTTTTCGGTCTCGGCATTTCTTCTTTTTAATGTATCAGCCATTGTCATCATCTGCCGGTTTAATATATCGAGCCGCTGTTGACAACCGGCTGGGCGTCACGATTGCCGCAGAGTACAACCAGAAGGTTGCTGACCATTGCCGCCTTTCTTTCGTCGTCAAGGACTACTATGTTGTTTTCGCTGAGCTTTGCAAGCGCCATCTCGACCATCCCAACCGCTCCGTCGACTATCATTTTCCGCGCGTCAATTATTGCTGTCGCCTGCTGCCGCTGGAGCATCGCGGCGGCGATTTCGGGAGCGTAGGCGAGATAGGTAATCCGGGTTTCAACAATCTCAATGCCTGCAATTTCGACCTTCTGCTGAAGCTCGTCGCGTATCCGGTCGGATACCTCCCGGCTTGAGCCACGCAGCGATTTTTCGTCGCCCTCGGACGACACGTCATAGGGATACATGCGGACTATGTTGCGCAGCGCGGCGTCGGCCTGAATCGACAGGTACTCTTTGTAGTTGTCGACATTGAAGACCGCCTTGACGGTGTTGACCACCCGCCAGATGACGACAATGCTGATTTCAACCGGGTTGCCGAGCAGGTCGTTGATTTTCTGCGCGGCGTTGTTCAGAGTTATCGCCTTGAGCGATATTTTGCGGTTGACCGGATACTGACTTACCTTCATGGCTGTGGGTTTTGCTACAATAACTCCGCTTGAAACATCGACGTCGGGCGGGGCTACCGAGGATACAAAGGGGTTGACATAGTAAAAGCCCGCTTCGCGCAGGGTGCCGATATAGCGCCCGAAAAGGGTGAGCACCATCGCCTCCTGGGGCTTTAGGATTTTGAGTCCCATGAAGGGAATCCAGCCCAGAAACAGATATACCATGCCCGCAACGAAGATTATTATTCCGGTGACAGAAGCCGCGTTGTCATCCATCATAATGCCGCCGTAAACGACGGCCGCGATACCCGCGAGGTAGAGCAGAATAAAGAGGATCATCATCGGCATGCCGGGCAGCGCCCTCGGCCGCTTCTCCTCAAGCTGCAGTTTCTTTGTTTCCATAAAAACCTCCTGATTAAAATGATATCATTGTGATATCATAATCATACCACAAGCACCGATAGTTGTCAATAGGGTTATTTAATTATTTTTTACACGAGGGACGCGGGGCAAGGCGCGCCGCAGCGGCGCACCCTGCAATTTTTTAAGAAGAAGCCGGGAGAACTTTTAAAGCTCCCCCGGCGGTAAATTATTTGTAATACGGCAGCGTCAATGTAACCGTGGTACTCCCTGCGACAATGCACTGCTTGACACTCAGCGAATTGAGTAGATAGTAATTCGCCTCCCAGTCCGAGCCGGGGACGCCGTTCCACCGCAGCTTTTTGGCCTGCGCGGCGACACCGTCGGGCCAGAGTACAACCGAGGGGTCGACCAGGGTGTAAAACTGGATTGTGCCGTTGCGGGCGCGGTAGCGGTTCTCGTTCCAGCCGTGGTGCGGGACGGTCATAATATCACTTTTCAGGTACGCTCCGAATCTTGCGCACATCTCATCTACATTGACCTTTGAAACATCGCCGGTGACCATCACCGACTGGGATTTATCGGCGGTGGTGATAAAGCGGACGACTATTGACTGAATATTGCCGTCGGCCTTGGTAAGATCGGCGTCGGGCAGTTCTAGGCCGATAACATTCGGTATGAAGTCCGACATGCAGGTGAGAATCTCCATGTCGGCGCCCGGAAAGCGGTATACCTGCCCGGTGAGGCATTTGTAAACATCAGCCTCGGGATAATAAGTCTTTATTGTGGTGCGGACCTTTGCACAGCTCTGGGTGCCGTCGCTCATGTAACGGGTTTGCTCGTATGTATCGCAGAAGTTAAAGATAAAGCTCTCAATCTTTATTGTTTTGAGCGTGCTGTATGTATTGGCGAACCTGACGAAGGCGCCGTAATGGTCGCCGTGCGCGTGGGTAATCACCCAGGCGCGGATGAGGATATTCGACGGGTCGGGCGCAAGCTCGGTCATTTTTTTGTGAATCTGCGAGGCTTCGGCGGCGGTGTTGTGCCCGCCGTCGACTATGACAAAGCTCCCGTCCTCAAGCTGCATCATAAAGCCCAGACCGCCCGCGTTCCCGCCGACCTCAAGCCCGAAGAGCGTGACGCTGCATTCACGGACCTTGGTATAAGCCGGTCGCTCAAGTGGTGGCAGCAGCGCGCCCGAGAAAGCAATTATCCGTGTGGACTCTGAATGCGGAACATAGTAAGCATAGACCGCACTCGACTCTTTTGTGTATGTGACAAACCTGACGTCAGCCATTGTATTTTCGCTGTAGAGACTGTAGCCGCTGCTGTCGAGCAGGGTGCAGTACTCGTCAAACATTGCCTCGTCGGTCCTGGATATAGTTACCTGGGTAAAGCCGTCGGCGCAGTCGGTTATAGCCTCAAGCTCCCCGCCAGGGAATACGGGCACCTCTTCAAGCGGGCCCAGCTTGGGAACCTTGCTGGTTTTTATCTGACAAAACCCGGCCGGTATTGTCAGCGAGCCGCCGGCAACATTTTTCTCAGCATAATCAAGAAAGGCTGACACCGCCGAGGAGAGCGCATCGACCGACCAGGCGGTGACAACAACCTTGTTACCGACAACCGCGAAGCCGTATTCGTTGTATGCCAGCGTCGAGAGCAGCTCGCGGCACTCGGGGTAGGATACCTGACCTATGAGTATTTCGGGTATTGAGGGGTCGTATTCATGCCCCTTATATTCGGCGTCGGTGGTTATAGCGAGGTAGCCGCCCGAGAGGGCTTCAAGCCCCTGGCGCAGGGCCTTGTACTGGGCGGTTTCGACTTCGGAGCAGTCATCGGGACGGACAAGCCTGTATTGTATTTCACCGTCAGAAAAGACGAGAGCGTCCTGTGTTGACGGGGTGGTCAGGGCACCGGAGGTGTCGGTTAAATCCGATGTGCCGGTGTTCTTGCCGGGATTGTCGGGCAGCTCACAGCCCGGGAGGATAATAAACAGAATCAGAATCGGAATCAATAAGTATTTTTTCATGGTGCCTCCAATTACGCGGAACGTTCCGCAAATGCGGTCTTCTGAATCTCAGAAAAAAATATCAGAGCGGCTTTGTGCTACAGGGCGTCACGGTCTGCCCGATACCACAGCAAACCCCGGGTCCTGTTAATTGTACCACACCACGGGCAAAATTTCAATATTTCGTCCGGTGGATTTTTTGCATTGGTCGAATCCGCCCGAATTATACTTTTAAGGGGGTAAAATGAAAAAACAGATGACGCGGAACAAATTATATGGTATAATGTGCTCAGGCGTTTTCGGGGGACCGACGTGGCGCGGGAGAGCTGAAAAGACTAAAGTTTACGACATTGAGGTTTGCAATGGTAGAAGTAAAAGAAGTCAGGACCAAAAGGCAACTTAGAAAATTCGTGGATTTTCCGAACAAGCTTTATGCCGACTGCGAGCAATATATCCCGTCGCTCTATGCCGACGATTTGGCCGACTGGAACCCGAAACGGAACCCGGCATTTGAGTACTGCGAGGCCAAATGTTACCTCGCATACAGGGACAAAAAGATAGTCGGGAGAATTGCGGCCATACTGAATCACCGCGCCAACGAAAAGTGGCAGACCAAGCGCATGCGCTTCTCCCAGGTTGACTTTATCGACGACTTTGAGGTGTCGAGCGCGCTCTTTGCAGCGGTCGAGAACTACGCCCGGGAGAAGGGCTGCACCGAGGTGCACGGTCCGCTCGGATTCTGCGACATGGACCGGGAGGGGATGCTTGTCGAGGGATTTGAGCACAAGAGCATGTTTATTACCTATTACAATCACCCTTATTATATCGACCACCTCACCCGGTTGGGATACGCGAAGGACGTCGACTGGGTTGAGCGTCGGATCGAGGCGCCCGACGATGAAAAAATCCTCGGCATGATATCAAAGACGGCGAATTATGTAATAAAAAGGCTGAACCTGCATATTGCCGACATCAGGCGCCAGAGCCAGTACGGCAAATATGTAATGCAGGTTTTCAGGCTGCTCAATATCGCCTATGCCCCCCTCTACAGTACGGTCGAGCTCACCGAGCGGCAGATAAAGAGATACGCCCGCAAGTTCGGCCCGCTCATCAACCCCCAGCTGACCTGCTTTGTTATGAACGAAAAAAACGAAATGGTCGCCTTCGGCATTGCCGCGCCGGCAATGGAGGACGCACTAAAAAAATGCCGCGGCCGGCTCTTCCCGCTGGGCTGGTATTACGTCCTTCGCGCGCTGCACAAGAATGACGCCATGGACCTTTGCCTTATCGCGGTTCATCCCAAGCTGAACGGGATCGGCGTCAACGCCATAATACTCGACCATGTGCTCAAAGGGGTTCGCGAAATGGGCATAAAGTATGCCGAGACCGGGCCGATGCTCGAAACCAACCATAAGATTCAGGCGCAGTGGAAGTATTTCAAGTCGGTACAGCATAAAAGGAGAAGATGCTTCATAAAAAACATCGAAGCTAAACCCGAGAGAAGCTGAAATAAAAAATGCTGAAAGGGAGCGGTCAAAAATGAAAGTATGCCTGGCTAACGATTCCTTTCCGCCCCTGCTCGACGGCGTAAGCAACACTGTGGTCAATTATGCCACAATTATTGGGCAGAAGTACGGGAGCGCCATCGTAGCAACCCCGAAATATCCCGGTGTTGTAGACGACTACCCATTTGAGGTAGTTAGATATACGAGTTTCAACACCATAAAGATGGTGGGATATCGCACGGGGTTCCCCTTTTCCCACGATGCAATGAAAAGGCTTGAGGCATTCGGATCCGATATAATTCACAGCCATTGCCCGATGGCCTCAAACTTTCTCTGCCGCGAGCTGCGCTCGATTACCGGAGCGCCGCTGGTGTTTACCTATCACACCAAATTTGATATAGACATCAAGCGCGCACTAAAGCTGAAGTTCATCCAAGAGCCGGCCATACGCGAGGTTGTACGCAGCATAGAGGCTGCAGACGAGGTCTGGGTGGTCAACAACGGGGCGGGTGAAAACCTGCGCAGTTTGGGATACAAGGGCAGCTATATCGTCATGCCCAACGGCGTTGACATCGACAAAACGCCCGCTGACCCCAAAATAATCGACAAAATCAATAAGAAATACGGCCTTGCTGAAGATGTTCCGGTCTATTTGTTCGTCGGCCGGGTAATGTGGTATAAGGGCCTTAAAATCATACTCGACGGCCTCTGCGGGCTCAAGGACATGGGGCTGGGCTTCAGGATGATAATTGTCGGCAAAGGCGACGACCTTGAGGAAGTCAAGGCCTATTCAAAGGAAAAGGGGCTTTTTGGCGACTGCATTTTCACGGGTCCCATCTATGACCGCGACGAGCTCAAGGCCTATTATACCCGCGCCGACCTCTTTCTTTTGCCGTCGGTCTTTGACAACAACCCGCTGGTGGTAAAAGAGGCGGCTGCCTGCCGCACCGCCAGTGTGTTGGTTGAGGACAGCAGCTCGGCCGAGGGAGTGATTGACGGGCAAAACGGGATTATTATCTCCGAGAATGCCGAGGATATGACCCGCGTGCTTACCGCACTGCATTCAGACCGTGAGAAAATCAGGCAGCTCGGAGAGCGGGCGGCCGAGGACCTTTATATTTCCTGGGAGGACAGCGTCGCGCGCGCTGCGGCAAGGTATCAGGTGGTGCTTGAAAACCACAAGGCCGGGAAAATCCACCATCCGCGGGTCAGATATGACCGGATGATTGATATGATAGGCAGCACCTACAAGGCGCTCATCCGCGCACGGCTTGTCAGCGAAAATATCCGCGACGAGGTGGCCGAGCAGTTCAGAGAGGCAAAGACTGCCTCGGGCGAGATATACACCTGGGTCAAAAAGCTGTACGGCAACATCAAGGACCGGTTTGACAGATACCAGTGAGTAGCCGGCGACTGAAAAACCCGGGGGCGTTTCGAAATGAAGCGCCCCCGGGTTTGGGCTTGGTTATTTTTTCATTCCTTCGTATGACTTGATAATGCTCTCAAGATTCTTCTCTGCTACCTTTTCATAAGTTTTGAGCATGGAGGCGAAGTTTTTGTTGCCGGTTGCTATTATGTCGCGCGAGAAGGTGCCATAGCCCGAGATTGTATACCAGTGCGCCGGGTCAAAGGCCTTGGTGCGTATGATTATTCGAATCATCTCGCTCGACTCGGCGTCGCGTGCGTTCTTTACCATGGTTACTATCTCATACATGTCGGGCACCACGTCGTCAAATGAGGCCGTGCAGAGCGCCTCCATGACCTTTCCGGTGCGCCCGGGGTCGGGGCAGTTGACCGGCACCATTATAAGCGGGATTGAATAACCGGTGTAGGAGTTGTAGTCCTTTTGATTTTCGTCAAACATCGGTTCGGGCAGGATGCCGTAATCCGACTCCATGTCCGAGAGGAAGGAACCTATCTTGCAGAGCGCCACATCGCAGAATAGGGCGCGGTCCTCCTTGAAAATCATAAAGGGCTTGTGGTGCTCCGAGCCCGAACCGGTGTTGTTGAAATACGAATTTGCCGTGTACCAGATACTGAACACCTTATCCATTATGGCGGTCAGGCGCTCGGCGTTAAATTCCATTTTGTATTTGTCGTCGGGGGTTTTTGTAATGAACGAAAAGGCTGAGCCGTAGAAGGTGGAGTAACCCGATTCGGTCCCCCAGCCGGTGAGCCCGTAGCGGTCGGACTCCCAGGTTATCTGCCCGTCGCCGTTTACATCTGCGGTGTAATCCTTTATGTAATTGTAAAGTGCGTCGTATGTCCATTTCTTCTCGCGGACAAGCTCGTAAGGGTACTCGAGGCTGTTGTCGTCGAAAAGCTTTTTGTTGAAGGTCATTGCCTGGACGAGCAAGAGATGGGAGATGCACATGTCCCCGACCAGGGTGTGTATCGAGTCGGCGTAGGACATGCTGGCAAGCCAGTCCTGGTCCCACCATTCCTGGCTAAGGTCTATATCCTCCATGTTGTAAAAATTATAGAGATAGCCGCTGTAGCTGAGCGTCAGCGAGGTCTTGTGGCCGCCGTACATGTCATAGTCGTAGCTGTCGGCCTGCACCTGGGTCTGAAGGTCGGCATTGACCTGACTGTAGCTCTGCCACTTTATGTTGATTTTAACGTCTAAAGCCTCCTCGACCTTCAGGTTACGCTCAAAGATGGCGTCGTTGAGTATCGCGCCGTTGAGCTCGGGGGCGTGAAAGTCGGTGTAGAAGCGCTCGGTCTGGGTGTAAAGAATGTCAAACTCGTAGCCGCCGTAATTCTTCAGCTCAAGAGTGTCGAAGGCCTTGAATACGGTCTCGGTCTCGATCTCGGCCGATGTGTCGGTCACCCCGGCTGCGGTGGTCGTCTCGTCGGTCTTTTCGTCTTTCGGGTCGCCGCAGGCTGCTGATGATGCAAGGGTAACTAGAATTAAAAGCCAAATCATAATTTTCTTCATAAACCATGATTCCTTTCGTCAACACCGTTTTACAGGCGCTAAAGGGCGTGGCATTCACAGCGGTTGCAATCTTATTATAGTACAGAATCTTTAAGTACCACAAGAATGTCTTTTGTGTGTTTTCCAACCTGTTTTAATATGTGGACATTCTTGAATATTCAGATTACAA
Organism: Clostridiales bacterium; assembly: GCA_012837425.1. Taxonomy (GTDB): domain Bacteria; phylum Bacillota; class Clostridia; order Oscillospirales; family CAG-272; genus UMGS1002. The sequence goes on along the minus strand of DURE01000007.1, from coordinate 27,895 downwards.
AGTATGTTGTTGTGCTTCGGACGCCTTGTGTGATATAATACTTATTACAACGGACTCCGGCTTGTTTCAGGGCTGGAATACTTGTCAAGGAGGAACAAAATGGCGGCAATGCTCACGGAAAAAGAAAGAAACCGCCTGCGCTCGCTTGCCGGACGACAGGCCGAATATGCGGCGCTACCGGTAATGGCCGAGCGCGCCGGGCTCTGGAGAGAGCACAACGACCTTTCGGGCGGGCGCCCGATGATAAACACCGAGACCAGCAGCTTTGAGCGGGAGCTTCTGCCACCGTTGGTCTGCGAGTCGCCGAAAGCGAGGGAATTTGAGCTGGCACTGCTGCGCAACGTGCTCAACCATGAGCATATAGGAGACGACAGGGTGGTGTCACCGGTATTTGACGTTGCGCCGGTTACCGATTTTGAGTATTTCGGTATTAAAATTGAGTCGGTGCACAGCAAAAGCTCGTCGGGAGATGACACCGGGCGGCGGTATATACATAAAATCGGGGATCTTGGTGAGGATTTACCGCAGCTCAAACCCTCCACATGGTATTACGATGCCCAAAAAACGCAAGAGAAAGTCGAACTTGCAAAAGAGGTGTTCGGAGACCTTTTGCAGGTACGCCGAGGCCCGATTAATCCCAAGTTCGTGCTCACCCGCTCGGTGGTCTACCTGATGGGGATGGAACAGATGTGCTATAACATGATGGACTATCCCGAAGAATTTGACGAGTTGCTCTGCCGGATGACCGACGACTACCTTGCCTACTGTAAATTTCTTGAGACAAACGGCTACCTGACCTTAAACAACAACTCCTGCTATGTCTGGCCTACGACACACGGATATACCGACAGGCTGCCGGCGGCCGGTTTTGAGGGCAGAGTCAGAACCGAGGACCTCTGGCTCGGTATGGATTCGCAGGAGACCATAGTGGTCTCCCCCGAGATGTACGGCGAGCTCTTCTTCCCGTATTATCAGAAGATGGCCCGGCACTTCGGCCGGCTGGCCTACGGCTGCTGCGAGCCGGTCGACCGCGTCTGGGAGTGGGTGAGCCAGCTTCACGGGCTCTCAAAGCTCAGTATCTCCCCTTGGTGCGACGTTCGGGTAATGGGAGAGCGGCTGGCCGGCAGCGGTATAATATTTCACCGAAAAGTAAGCCCGAATTATGTCGGGGTGGGCTGTGTGTTCGACGAGGACGGCTTTACCCGGCATATCAGGGAAACGCTCGAGGCCGCGCGGGGCTGCAGGCTGGAGTTTGCGCTGCGCGACATCTATACCCTGTGCGGCGAGCCCTGGCGCATACGGCGCGCCGTGGAAATCATCCGGAATGAAATCGAGGGGCTGTGGGGCAGATAAATACAGTTGAACAACCCTGAGCGGCGGAAATACTCCGCTGCTCAGGGTTGTATTTATTGTTTAGAAGCGAATCCCCCGCGCCCTTCCTCAAGCCAGCCGACGGGCAAGTAGCAGCAGAGCGCGGGATATGGAGCCCACGCTGCTTTATTAGCGATATTATTTTATGAAGTTTTTGAGGGATTCTCAAGGAGCTTTTTTTTAAAAAAGTTCCTTGAGCGGGGGCGTGGGAGCAGCGCCCCCGCAAAAATCATTATGTCTTTTGCTTGGCATCGATGCGGTACTGGCGTGGTGTGGTGTTCATGTATTTTGTGAAGGTGTTGTAGAACTGGGGCTTGCTCTTGTAGCCTACCCGCTCGGAGACCTGCTCGGCTGAAAGGTCGGTTTCGACCAGCAGCCGCGCGGCAAGCTCTATTCGCTTTTTGGTTATATAATCGGTGAGGTTTTCGCCCATATGCTTTTTGAACATGCGCGAGAAATAGGCCGAATTGTATCCGAAGCGCCCTGCAAGCTCCTCCTGGGAGATATTTTCGGTGAAGTGCTTGTTCACATACTCCAGCGTTACCGACAGGATATAGGCCGGGTCGCGGTTGGCCAGCTCGCTGCGCGCCCGCTCCACGGCGCGGGCGAGGTATTGGCCGATTAGGGCTATATAAAGTCGGAGAATGGCTCTGAAATCCCCGGCGCGCCGCTCGCATTCGCGCGAGGTGCAGTGCAGTATTGCCTCGAGAGCCTCGCGCTCGTCCTGGTTCAGGGTGACCGAGGGTTGGTATTCGCTGTCGGTATAGAAAACCCGGCGCAGCGCGTTTTCGCCCTCGCCGTCCTTGCCGAAAAATTCTGGGGTGAGTATTAATTCGGTGTATTTCAGCTTCCCGAAGGGCTCCAGAGCATGGGGGACAGAGCGGTCTATGAAAAAGACGCCGCCGGGGACAATGTCGTAGCTTTTCTGGTCGATTACATGAAGTCCGCTGCCCTCTCTCATAAATAAGATTGCGTAAAATGCATGCGTGTGTGCTTCCTTACGCAATGTCAGCACCCGCTCGAATACGCCGAGGTTGTCACCCTCGCGGATAAATTCGGTGGCGTAGTAGTTAATCATCTTTTCCTCTTTATGTTTATTGCCGATGGTGTATGCCGTAGGTTTATTATGTCATAAAATAGTACGAATGTCAAGCCGTTAAAAGCGTAAAATTCGCGGGGGCGGCTAAAACCGCTAAATAAACACAGAAAACAATTGTTTTTTGCCCTGAGTGACGGCACAAAGCCGCTTTGTCGGTTGACTTTGAGGTCGCGGGGTGGTATAATTTGCTTGACTATTTTTCAGAGCGGATAAAAAATGGAATCAATCAGCTACAAAAGGGAAATCCCGGTTCTCGGTGAATACGACGTCATAGTCGCGGGTGGAGGTCCTGCCGGGCTTGCGGCAGCGGTGTCGGCGGCACGGCAGGGTGTGAGCGCGCTTTTGGTGGAGCGCCACGGCGTGATAGGCGGGAACCTGACGGTCGGGCACGTCTGTCCGCTCCTGGGGTCGGTGTCTTCGGGCACGATGTATGATGAAATATCAGAGCTGCTGACCGGGGATTGCCCCGGGCAGCCGGTAATAACTACCCGCAACGGGCGCGAGTTGCCGGTTGACCCCGAGTTGGCCAAAATCAGGCTGACCCGGCTTCTCGCCGCAAGCGGCGCCGAAATTATGCTGTGTACCACCGTCAGCGATGTCATAATGGAGGGAAACCGGGTGTCCGGGCTGGTGCTCACCGGGCCGGGCGGGATGTTTGCGGTACGCGGCAGGGCAACAATTGACGCGACCGGCGACGGGCAGGTCGCCTGCCTTACCGGCGCTGAATATAACATAGGTCGGGAGAGCGACGGCAAGGTGCAGCCGGTTACAATTGAGTTTGTGGTCTCTAATGTCGACGAGAGCCGGGCGATTACGGCCTGGGGCGGCTCCGACCCGGTAAAACTCCCCTCGGGTCAGGAATACCGCGAGCTCTGCCGTGAGAGGTGGGCGGCCGGCGAGCTGCCCGGAAATGTATCCATCGTGAGGCTGCACCGGACCGGCCGACCCGGCGAGCGGGCGGTCAACGCCACCCAGCTCAACGACGTCAACACGCTTGACCCGCTTGAGCTTGGCCGAGCCGAGGTAGAACTTCGCGAGCAGGTCTTGCGCTGTCTTGAGTTCCTCAGAAAATATGTTCCGGGGTATGAGGGCTGCGAGCTGAAAAGCTCGGCATATGTCCTCGGGGTGCGCGAGACCCGCCGGATAAAGGGCGACTACACTATATGCGACAGCGACGTTGTCGAGGGGAGGAGGCACCCCGACGCGGTGGTGCATAAGGCATGGTTTCTTATCGACATACACAACCCGGCGGGCGCCGGGCAGGCCGAGGGGCACTCCCGACCGGCAAAGCCCTATGACATTCCCTACGGGGCCATGCTCCCGGCCGGAATTGAGGGGCTGCTCACCGCCGGGCGCTGCATATCGGGGACCCACCGGGCGCATGCCTCGTATAGGGTCATGGCAATTTGTATAGCCATGGGGGAGGCGGCGGGCGCCGCCGCGGCGCTGGCCGCGCAGCGCAAAACCACCCCCCGCGCACTCGGAGCGGCGGCGGTTCAGGAGCTTCTGACCTCAAGAGGAATCGACCTGTTCAGCTGACTTGAGTCACAATTCAAGAAAAACGCACAATACAACCCGGAGATTTCAGATATATGACCTATAATTTTTCAGACAAGGTTGCAAACCTTGCACCGAGCGCGATACGCGAAATTTTCAAATCCATGTCGGTACCCGGCATGATTTCGCTGGCCGCCGGAAATCCGGCAGCCGAGACATTTCCGGTAGCCGAGCTTGCGCGGCTCTCGGCAGAGATATTCAGTACCGAGGCGGTAGCAGCGTTGCAGTACAGCATCACCGAGGGCTATCCGCCGCTGCGCGAGGCGGTCGGGGAGCGCATCCGGCAAAAATTCGGCATCGGGTGCGCCGAGAGCCGGGGCGACAGGTTTACCGACCAGACCATTATTGTCTCGGGCGGACAACAGGGAATTGAGCTTGCCGTAAAGGTGCTCTGCAACGAGGGCGACGCGGTGATTTGCGAGAACCCGACCTTCATCGGCGGGCTTAACGCCATCCGCTCGCTGGGGGCTGTTCCGGTTGGTGTGCCGCTGCTTGGTGACGGTATTGACACCGACAAGCTCGAGAAGTCCATAAAGCAAAACCCCCGCGCCCGCATGATTTACCTGATTCCCACCTTCCACAACCCGACCGGGATAACCACCTCACTTGAGAAGCGTATAAAAATCTATGAGATTGCCAAGAAATATGGTATAATCATATTTGAGGACAATCCCTATGGAGAGCTTCGCTTTTCGGGCGCCGAGGTCCCGACCATAAAGGCTCTGGACACCGAGGGGCTTGTTATTTACTGCTCGTCATTTTCGAAAATTCTGTCGGCCGGAATGCGGGTGGGCTACGTCACCGCCCCAAAAGAGATAGTGCAGAAAATGGTGGTCGCAAAGCAGTCGGAGGATGTCCACACAAATATTTTTTTCCAGATGCTCTGCCACAGGTTTATGACCGAGTGCGACCTCGACGCGCATATCGAAAAAATCCGCGGCATATACCGCCGCAAATGCGCTCTGATGATTGAAGGCCTTGAGCGGCACCTGACCGCGCCGGTTGAGTTCACGCGCCCCGAGGGCGGACTTTTCGTCTGGTGCACGCTACCCGAGGGCGCCGATATGCTGGGCTTTGTGCGGCATGCGCTGGAAAAAAAGGTGGCGGTGGTCCCCGGCACCACCTTCAACTGCAATGCAGACGCGCCGTCCGGCTCGTTCAGGCTCAACTATTCGACGCCCACTGACGAGCAGATAATCGAAGGCACAAGGCGGCTCGGGGAGACGGCCATGGAGTTTTTAGAATAACGGGCTGAAAAGGCTGCTGAATATCGGGCAACGACGGCGGGGCGGTGAGTGAAATGTTGGCTGCGGTTATCACAAAACTGAAAAGAAAGCTGCTTTTGCGGCAGTTTTTGCTGATGAGCGTCGGGAGCATTATCTACGCGGCGGCGATAGCGTTTTTCCTTGACCCCAACAGGCTTATGGCCGGCGGGGTAACCGGTATTTCCATAATTATAAGCCACCTTGTAAGCTGGGTGCAAACCGGTACGGTCATTATAGTGCTCAATATTCCGCTCTTCGCATTGGGATTCTGGAAGTTCGGACGGAACTTTATATTCTATACCGTATACGCAACGCTGCTCTCCTCGCTGGCCATGAACTTTTTTTCGTCTTGCTTTGCGGCCTACCTGCCGCTGACCGACGACCTGCTTTTGGCCTCGCTTGTTGGCGGGGCGCTGGTTGCGGTGGGGCTGGGTTTGGTTTTCCTGGCAGGCGGCACGACCGGCGGGTCGGATATACTGATAAAAATCATACGGATAAAATACAGGCACATGAAGACAAGCAGCATCTTTCTCATAGTCGACTCGATCATTATCGCGGCCTCGGCCATAGTGTTCAGGAATATCGAGCTGGCGCTTTATTCTGCGGTGGTGCTCGTAGTCAGCAGCCGCGTGCTTGACCTTGTGCTCTACGGGCCGGACGGCGCAAAGCTTGTATATATCATCAGCGACAGGCCCGAGGAAATCGCCGACAGGCTGATGCGGCAGCTTGATGTCGGGGTCACCTTCCTTGAGGGCGAGGGAGCCTACACAAGAAAGAACAAAAAAGTGCTCATGTGCGCCTCCCGCAAACAGGTTTTCCCGAAAATCCGCGCCATTGTGACCGAGATTGACGAAATGGCGTTCATGATTGTCAGCAGCGCGCAGGAGATATTCGGAGAGGGATTTAAAAACTATAAATCAATGGATTTCTGATAAAGAAAGGACGAAACTATGCCAAAGGAAAAACCGGTCTCATTTTCGGGCATACAGCCGAGCGGAAACCTGACGATAGGGAACTATCTCGGGGCAATCAAGTATTTCCCGACATATTCAGAAAACTATAAATGCTTTTACTGTGTGGTAGACCAGCACGCACTGACGGTGCGGCAGGTGTCGGCCGAGCTGCGCCGCTGCACATACGAGACGCTGGCGCTTTATATAGCCTGCGGTCTTGACCCCGAAAAGAATACGCTTTTCGTCCAATCGCATGTGTCGGCGCACTCCGAGCTTGCCTGGATTCTCAACTGTTTTACCATGTTCGGCGAGCTCTCGCGCATGACCCAGTTCAAGGAAAAAAGCGCCAAACATGCCGACAATATCAACGCCGGTCTGTTTACATATCCGACCCTGATGGCGGCGGATATTCTGCTTTACCAGACCGACGTAGTGCCGGTGGGCGAGGACCAGAAACAGCATGTAGAGCTCTGCAGGGATGTGGCCGTAAGGTTCAACCATATATACCCCGACACCTTCACAATACCCGAGCCAATAATCTCGCAGAGCGGGGCGAGAATCAAGTCGCTGGCCGAGCCGACCAGAAAAATGGATAAATCCGACCCTAACCCCAACGCCGTAATCTACCTGCTCGACGACCGTGACACTATAGTCCGCAAGTTCAAACGTGCGGTGACCGATTCGGACACCTGTGTAAAATTCGCGCCGGGCAAGGACGGTATCAACAACCTCATGACGATATACTCCTGCTTTACCGGTCTGGATTTTGCCGCGATTGAGCGCGATTTTGCCGGGCGGGGCTACGGCGACTTCAAACTTGCGGTCGGTGAGACTGTGGCCGACGCGCTGTCGCCGGTGCAGGCCGAGTTCAGGCGGCTTATGGCCGACAAAGCCTACCTTGAGAACATGATGAAAAAGGGGGCCGGGGCGGCGGCGGCCTGCGCCGCCCGGACGCTGGCTAAGGTGAAAAAGAAGCTCGGGCTGGTGCTGATATAACCCGAAAATAAGAACAATAGATGCGCGCGGGGGAAACTTCTTGAAAGAAGTTTCCCCCGCTGTTATGAGTTGCGTGCTCCACACCCCGCTTAAAACTTTTTTGAAAAAGCAAACTGGCTGATTTGGGGTAGGAGCGTGGACGTGCGGAGCGCCGGGTGTCGTGCCCTGCAAAAAATATCAACGACAAATTCACAAATGTCTTGACAAAATATGACAAACAATATATAATTATAATACCAAAGTAAAGGAGGTATGCCTGAAATATGAAAAAACTTCCCGCATCCTTGGTTTTTCTCCTGCTTGTTTTGTCACTTGGCTGTTTTTTGTCAATAACCGCGCAGGAAACGGCGCCTCCCATATGTATTGACAGCGAAGATGATTTTCTCGGTATGTCGCATAACGGGGTTTATTGCCTGTCGCAGGATATAACGCTTACTAGCCCATGGGAGAGCGGAGATATGGCGTTTTGCGGCACACTCGACGGTGGCGGACATACCGTGACGCTCTTGGGTGTGCCTATGTTTGCCCGGTTTTCGGGGAAGCTGAAAAATGTCTGGATTGAGGGCAGTGTCGGAGAGGAGTGCGCGGCATACCCGGGCGGCGCGGGGGCAGTGGCCTGCAGTATTTCGGGCGGCGCTGAATTTTCGGATATAGAATTGTATGTCGACGTCTTTGCCGACGGGCCCGCCGGGGGAATTGCGGGTTCTGCGGTGATATTCGGGGATTCCACCGAAACCGAAATAAGTTTTCATAACTGCCGAAATAACCGAAATCTTCAGGCTACCGGTGACTTTGGGTATGCTGGGGGGATGGTCGGCAGAGTTGAGGGGGGAATAACCTTACTTTTCTTAGCCTGTGTGAATGCCGGCGAGGTGGCCGGAGACCTCGACGCCGGGGGTATTTGCGGCAGTTCCTTAGGCAAGGGCATACGTGCCGAGGGCTGTCTTAACACAGGAACAGTCATCTCGTGCGGCGGCAGCGCCGGCGGTATTGTCGGGCAGGTTGACGGGGGAAAAAAGACGAATAACGATTTTCGCAGGATGATAATCAACTGCGAGAACAGGGCTCTGGTTTCGACCGCTTCGGGACAGGCCGGCGGGATTGTCGGGTACATCACAGCCGGCATGTCGGTGCGGCTTTGCACAAACAGCGGGAGCATATCCGGGGCGCCGGGGTCGACAGGCGTTATTGCCGGCGGGATATTGGGCAAGGCCGACGGCGGCGTGCCCGAGATTTCAGAATGTGAAAACCGCGGAAGCGTATCGGCTAGCCGGCAGGCTGGCGGAATCGTCGGGTATGTCAGGGGCGACACTGCCTCTGTGGTGCAGTGCGATATTGAGTATTGCTACAATTATGCCGACATAAGCTCGGTGTCAAGCAATGCCGGAGGAATTGTCGGCCATTGCAGCGCGTCGGGCGACTTTATCTGCGCCAGGATTACCTGCTCGGGGAATTATGGCAATATTTCGACCGCTAATGGCGTAGCCGGCGGAATTGTCGGGTATGTTACGAAATCCGACCAGTATCCCTATATCGAATACTGCTTTAATGCCGGCGGAGATGTAACGGCGACAACCTGTGCTGCGGGGTTGCTCGGGTATTGTTATTCGGACAAGGTTGTTGTAAGGGGCTGCTATGCCTTTGGCGGCCTGCTTGCCTGCGAGACCGCAGCAAACCCGACCTGCGCCGTTCTGTGGAACAAAAGCACAAGCACGCACATTGAAAACAACTTTTTTCCCGAAGGTTATGCCGACTGTTTTGCCTACCAGAATAATGAAGAGCAACCGTTTATGGAGGAATTTTACTTCTCACACGACGAGCTTGTGTCGGGCGGGCTTGCCTACAGGATGAACAAAACTCTCGCCAGCGAGGTTTTCCGGCAGAACATTGACACCACCACCCCCGACCCCTGCCCCACCACAAACAAAGCGCACGGGCAAGTATTTGTCAACGGCTGCTCGGAGGGCGGGGAGCTGCATTTCGGCAACCGGGAGCTTATAATTCAGATGCTTCATGGAGCGTCGGTTCGGCTCAACAGCACAAGCGGGATAAGATTCACCTCGCAGATTTCAGCCGGTGACATCGAATATGCCGGTAGCCTCTCTGACGCCGGCACCGAGCCCTCTTTCGGAACCCTGATTGTCCCGACCGACTACATTACAACATATCGCATTGAAAAGTTAGACATAAACGGGCTTCACGGTGCCGGATTTGTCCAGTACAATTTTACCGATTTGTCGCAGAATACCAATCCCGACGGTCTGTATTATGTCAACATACCCGCCGAGCGGGGGATAGTTCTCGGCACTGACGGCGGAGCTACAGTCAATGCCGCGCTTGTCAATCTTACGCCCGCGGCATACCGGCGCGAGTTCTCGGCGGTCTCATATATTAAATACACGTCGGGCGGGGTTGACTATTATGTTTTCTCGCATTATTCGCCAACAGCCAACTCTCGCAGCATCGAGCAGGTGGCATACAGGGCGCTCTGCGATGTAAGCCCGACTGAAAACCAGACCGAGGGGTATATTTACCTGTTGCCGGGCGGCGAGTACAGCCGCTACCGGCCGGCCGCACGCGAGGTCCTTGACGGGTTTCTGACAAGCTATAGTGTGTCGGTTTCAAATATGTCTGGATATGCGCTGAATATCCTCAGCGGCGGAATCGGAGAGGCCAGGTACGGCAGCGTCCTTTGCTTTTCGGTGGATACAAATGGGCAGAATGACCCTGTGGTGATTGTCAACGGCGAGCTGGCGCAAAAGGATTTGTCGGGGCACTACACAATAACCGTCTTTGGCAATGTAAGCATCGGCATTTACCCCGCATAAAGAAAAAAGCCCGAAAGCTTAATCTTTCAGACTAAAAAAACAGGGAGGGTACATCGATGAAAAAAGAGTACGAAGCCCCGGGCATGCTGATAATCCCTATTCTGGGAAGGGATATTATAACCGACTCGGGCGATTTCGACGACACCGTCGATTATCTGCCCGAATGGGAGTTAACCTGATTACTGTTTTAGGTAGCGCCTGTGCCTGACTACATACACAACCCCGGACAGGACTGTGAAAAAGGTCATGACGGCAATAGAGGCAAGCGACAGCGGGAATATGTCGTGCAGAAAATACCCGGTGTCGCTGTCTCGCAGGAAAAACTCAATTATATCCTGGAGCACCGGCTCAAGCAACACGGTCATTATGCAGACAATCTGGGTCACGGTCTTGGCCTTGCCGAGTTTGTTGGCCGCTATTACCTCGCCGCTGGATTTGACCGCTATGAGCCGCAGCCCCGTGACCATCAGCTCGCGGAAGACCACGACCAGCAGCGCCCAAAACAGATATGGCCTGATTATATTTCCCTTATTCTTATATAGGAGGGCCAGCATAGTTCCTATTATCAGCAGCTTGTCGGCCAGCGGGTCAAGGAACTTGCCGAAGTTGGTCACAATATTGCGCTTGCGGGCGATTTTCCCGTCATAATAATCGGTAAGTGAGGTTGCAACAAAAAGAATTGCCGCCGTGACATAGCCGACATTCCGGGGAATCAGAAAGTCGGACAGCATAATAACCGCAATCAGAGCCGGAATCATAACTATCCGCGCGGTTGTGAGTTTGTTCGGAAGATTCATACCGTGTCTCCTTTCGATTGCGGTGCCCCGGCTCTGCCGACAAGGTCATAATCAAGCACTTCGGTCACGGTTACCCTGACAAAGCTGCCGGGTTTTATCCTTTTGTCGGCATGGAAAAACACAAAGCCGTCTATCTCGGGCGCGTCGGCCTCGCTCCTGCCATAGTGGATGCCACCGACCTCGTCATAACCCTCGCACAGCACGGTGAGGGTTTTTCCTATCATGGACCGATTTCGCTCCCGGCTGATTTTTTGCTGCAACTCCATGAGGGTGTTGACGCGGTCCTGTTTTGTCTTGTCGTCAATTTGGCCGGGAAAATTGTATGCCGGGGTGTCCTCCTCGCGGGAAAAGGGAAATACGCCGGCGCGGTCGAATTTTGTCTCTTTGACAAATTCACAGAGCCCGGCAAAGTCCTCCTCGGTCTCCCCCGGGAATCCGGTTATAAAGGTGGTGCGCAGTACGATGCTGGGGATTTTTTCGCGGAGTTTTGCAATAGAATTGCGTACAGCCGCGCTGCCGCCGCGGCGGTTCATCGACGAGAGTACCCGGTCGGATATGTGCTGGATCGGTAGGTCAATATATTTAAGAACTCTCGGGTTGTCGCGCAGCTCGTCAACAAGCTCGTCTGTGACAAGGTCGGGGTAGCAGTAGAGCAGCCGTATCCAGGGGATGGAGGTCTTCTCGGATAAGGCGCGCAGAAGCGTCGGCAGCGCCGGCTTGCCGTAGAGGTCAAGCCCGTATCGCGTGGTGTCCTGGGCTACAAGACTTAACTCTCGCACCCCGAGCGCCTCAAGCTCCTTTGCTTCCTTTATTATGTCCTCCATGGGCCGCGAGCGGAAGGGGCCGCGGATATACGGGATGGCACAGTAGGCGCAGCGGTTGTCGCAGCCCTCAGCAACCTTCAGATATGCCCAATGGTCGGGGGTGGTCAGAATCCGGTCGCCGCCGAGCCCTGTGCTGTCGCAGCTCTCGAATGAGGAGTATTTTAGCTTTGGCTCGCGCTTGCTTTGAGCGGATACAGCATCTATAGCCCTGACGATATTGTGTATGCTGCCGACGCCGAGTAGGGCGTCAACCTCGGGTAACTCGTCGAATATTCGGTCACGGTAACGCTCGGAAAGACAGCCGGTTACAATTATTCCTTTCAGTCTCCGGTTCTCCTTGAGCATGGCGACATCGAGAATGTTGTCTATAGACTCGCGCTTGGCGTCCTCGACAAACGCGCAGGTGTTAATTACCACTATGTCGGCTTCGGTTTCGTCGGGGGTTACCTCATAACCTGCCGACAAAACCTCGTGAAGCATAATCTCGGTGTCAATCCGGTTTTTTGGACAGCCGAGAGAGATAAATCCGATTCTCATTGTTTTTGTGTTCCTTGTTCCGGGCCGGGAGTGCCGGGGACTCAAGATTGCGGCAGCAAAAAAACTGCCTGTATCATCATAACACATAAGGTCAATAATGTCAAGAAAAACTTCATGCAGGCGTTGCTTGTGATACTTGCAATTATTCAAGAAATTTGATAAATTTTATTGACAAAATAACACTTACATGATATTATGCTTAACACATGTTGCAAAAAGGAGTAAGAATAAAAATGAGCTACCTGTCAGACGTGCTGGCTGATGTAAACCGGAAATATTCATATCAGCCCGAATTCCTTCAAGCGGTGAGGGAAGTGCTCGAGACACTTGAGCCTGTTATCCTGAAGAACGAGGATTTTTACAAAAAAGAGGCGGTGCTTGAAAGGTTGGTCGAGCCTGACCGCCAGATTATCTTTCGCGTGCCGTGGGTCGACGACGCCGGAAATATCCGCGTGAATACCGGCTACCGTGTCCAGTTCAACAACTCAATCGGCCCCTATAAGGGAGGGATCAGGTTCCATCCTTCGGTAACCCTGAGCGTTATAAAATTCCTGGGCTTTGAGCAGACCTTCAAAAACTCGCTGACCGGCCTGCCGATGGGAGGGGGCAAGGGCGGCTCGGATTTTGACCCCAAGGGCAAATCAGAGCGCGAAATCATGTCATTCTGCCAGTCTTTTATGACCGAGCTTTATAAGTATATCGGTGCCGATGTTGACGTTCCGGCCGGAGATATAGGCGTCGGGGCGCGGGAAGTCGGGTACATGTTCGGTCAGTTCAAGCGCATAAAGGGGAGCTTTGAGGGAGTGCTGACCGGCAAGGGCCTGGCCTACGGCGGTTCGCTAGCCAGAAAAGAGGCGACAGGCTACGGCTTGCTCTACATTACCGAGGAACTGTTCCGCTGCCACGGCATGAGCTTTGCTGGCAGGACGGTGGCTATATCGGGCGCCGGCAACGTCGCAATACACGCGGCCGAGAAGGCCATGCAGCTCGGCGCTCTTGTTGTTACCATGAGCGACTCAAACGGCTGGATTTACGACCCGAAGGGGGTTGACCTTGCCGCCGTCAAGGAAATCAAGGAAGTGCGGCGCGGACGTATTTCCGAATACATTGAATATCGACCGTCGGCCGAGTATCATGAGGGCCGCGGCGTGTGGGGAGTCAAGTGCGATGTCGCGCTGCCCTGCGCCACTCAGAACGAATTGCTGCTCGACGATGCCAGGACACTGGCGGCAAACGGCGCTTTGGCGGTGGTAGAGGGCGCAAACATGCCCACCTCCATTGAGGCTACAAAGTATCTGCAGGAGAGGGGGGTACTCTTTGTTCCCGGAAAGGCCTCAAACGCCGGCGGCGTTGCGGTCAGCGGGCTTGAGATGTCGCAGAACAGCGGCAGGCTCTCCTGGTCCTTCGAGGAGGTTGACGCAAAGCTCAAAGACATTATGGTCAATATCTACCACAACATAGAGGCCGCGGCCGCAAAGTACGGCATGGAGGGCAACTATGTTGCCGGCGCCAATATCACCGGGTTTGAGAAGGTTGTAAGCGCTATGACGGCACATGGAGCCTGCTGAGCCGGGCTGAAAACCGCCAAAGACACCAGCACAGGTGACTTTGGCGGTTTTTTGCGGGGGCAACTTGCAATCCTCGCTTCTGAAAATGCTCCGGCCTGTGTGTTGTCCGGCGGCCGGCCGGGTACCGCACAACTGTTTTTGACACCAGGAAGGGTGGCGGATATGTAAAAAAAACAGAATCGTCCGGCAAACTGACAGAAACAATAAGAACAGGATTTGCGGGAGAATGCAATATGCAGAATATTTGTCTGAATTTGACCTAAATTTTCAAAACTTTCAAAACGCTTGACATATCATTTTTATAATGTTACAATATGCCCGGAAATCCGCCCCGGCATGAACGGGGGCAATATAATTATAGAAGGTATGGTTGAGGTAAACATGTACGATGTTGCGATAATAGGCGCCGGCGTCGTCGGCGGGCTTATTGCACGTGAGCTGTCAAAATACCGGCTCAAAATTTGCATTCTTGAAAAAGAAAGTGACGTGTCGATGGGGGCGTCAAAGGCCAACAGCGCCATTGTGCACGCCGGGCATGACGCAAAACCCGGAACCCTGAAGGCACTGCTGAATGTGCGCGGTTCAGAGATGTTCGAGGGGCTGTGCGCCGAGCTCGGAGTTGAGTACAAACGCATCGGAGCGCTTGTAGCCGGCACCGAGGACGAGCGGGAGATACTCAACGAGCTGCTAGAGCGCGGCAAAAAAAACGGCGTCTGCGGACTGCGTATTGTCTGCGGCGAGGAGCTGCGGGCAATGGAGCCGAATCTCAGCGACAACATATCCTGCGCGCTCTACGCCCCGACCAGCGCTATTACCTGTCCGTATGAGCTTACCGTCGCCGCGATTGGAAACGCAATGGACAACGGCGCTGAACTATTTCGTAATTTCAAGGTTACCGGAATCCGGCCATGTGACAGGGGATATGAGCTTATATCGCCAAACGGGGAAATTTCATCAAGATATTACATCAACTCTGCCGGACTTCATGCCGGCGAGGTCTGCACCTACACCGGCGGCTTAGACCTGCAGCGCACTGTAAGGTCGGGCGAGTACATGCTGCTTGACCGCGAGTGTGCCGGATTTGTGCGGCACACCATATTCCCCACCCCGACAAAGCACGGCAAGGGCATACTTGTCACCCCGACGGTGCACGGAAACCTTTTGCTCGGCCCTACCTCCATTGAAAGAGAGGACAGGGACGACACTTCAATGACCCCCGAGGGCATCAACGAAATACTCGAGAAAACCAGAAAAACCGTAAAGGATATTCCATACTGGAAGGTTATAACCTCATTTGCCGGGCTGCGCTCGGTGGACGACGATTTTATAATAGAGCCGGGTGAGAAGTGCGTGAATCTTATGCGCATCGGCAGCCCGGGGCTCTCGGCCGCACCGGCAATTGCCGGGTATGTGAGAGACCGGCTGGCCGAAATGGGACTTGAGCTTATACCGAATGATAATTTCAATCCAAATCGCAAGCCCTGCCATGCCCTCAGCGACATGAGCCCGGACGAGCGCAACAAACTGGTCAAGCAGAACAGCAAGTACGGCAGAATAATCTGCCGCTGCGAGGGGATAAGCGAGGGCGAGATAGTCGATGCCATCAGGATGAACCCAGGTGCCCGCGACCTTGACGGCGTGAAGCGCCGTACGCGGGCCGGCATGGGGCGCTGCCAGGGGGGCTTCTGCTCGCCGTCGGTGCTGGAAATCCTAGCACGCGAACTCGGCATAAGGCTCGAAGAGGTCACCAAATCAGGCGGAGACTCCTATATTCTGATCGGCAAAACCAAGGAGGAAAGATAATGTCTGAGATAAATAATACAAAGCGGGCCCTTGTCATTATCGGTGCAGGCCCGGCCGGCATGAGCGCAGCTGTGGCGGCATATGACCACGGCATTCGCGATATTCTGATTATCGAGCGCGACAGCGCGCCGGGGGGGATTCTCCGCCAGTGCATCCACAACGGTTTTGGCCTGCATACCTTCAAGGAGGAGCTGACCGGGCCCGAGTTTGCCTACAGGTTTGAGCAGCAGGTAAGGGATCGCGGGATAGAAATCAAGCTGAGCACCATGGTGCTCGACATCACGCCACAGCGTGTGGTGACCGTGATTAACGAACAGGAGGGAATATACACCATAGAGGCCGGCGCTATAATCCTTGCCATGGGCTGCCGCGAGCGCGCGAAGGGTGCGCTCAACATTCCGGGCACAAGGCCGTCGGGGATATTCTCGGCCGGCACGGCCCAGAAATATGTAAACATGCACGGATATATGCCGGGCAGGGAAGTGGTAATACTCGGCTCGGGTGACATCGGCCTTATCATGGCCCGCAGAATGACGCTTGAGGGAGCGGTAGTCAAGGCGGTCTGTGAGATTATGCCCTACTCGGGCGGGTTGATTCGGAATATCGAGCAGTGCCTTAACGACTTTGATATACCGCTGCTGCTCAGCCATACGGTGGTTAAGCTTCACGGACGCGCGCGCCTGACCGGTGTCACTATTGCCGAGGTCGACGCGCAGAGAAGGCCTATAGAGTCTACCAAGAAATTTATCCAGTGCGACACGCTGCTTCTCTCGGTCGGGCTTATCCCCGAGAACGAGCTGTCAAAGTCGGCAGATGTAGTGCTTGACCGCATGACCGGGGGCGCCGAGGTCGACGAGTTCCGCCAGACTTCGTCCGAGGGCATCTTTGCCTGCGGGAATGTGCTGCATGTCCATGACCTGGCCGACTTTGCGGCCGATGAGGGCGCTATCGCCGGACGTGCCGCGGTCGATTATCTTATGGGAAAAATAAAACCGGAGCGGCGCATCCGCATTCAGACCGACGGTCGGGTGAGATATACCGTGCCTCAGTACATTGCCGGAGAAGGGGATGTGACCCTCTATTACAGGGTGAGCAATATCTACAAAAATGCCACGGTTGGCATATATGAGGGCGAGCGCAAGCTGCTCAGGCGCAAGAAAATCAAGCTGGCTCCCGGTGAGATGGAGACCATAACCCTCCCCGCTTCGCTTATCGAGAGCATTACCGGAGATACAATCAGAATTGGGCTTGAGGAGGACAAGTAGTCCGGACAGGGGTGATGATATGAACAGAAAACTTATTTGCATTGTCTGCCCGAAGGGCTGTGAAATCAGCGTCGAATATAACGAGGCCACAAAAGAAATAATAAAAATGACCGGGCAGGCCTGCCGGCGCGGCGAGGAGTACGCGCGGGCAGAGTGCATCTCGCCGACGCGGATGCTGACCACCACAGTCAGAATAAAGGGCGGCGGTCTGCTTCCGGTCAGGACCGACAAACCTGTGCCGCGCGGCCTGATGTTTGAGTGCATGAAGGCAATAAACCGCGCCGAGGCGCCAAGAGACGCCAAAGTAGGCGACGTGATAATTCCTAATATTCTCGGCACCGGCTCGGACATCATAGCAACCGCGAATGCCTGATGCTTGCGAGTGAGCCCGGGGGACTTCCTCAAGAAGTTCCCCGGGCCTGTCAGGAGCATCGAGCAGCCGAGCATACCACGAGCAGGGCTGCCACAGCAGCCACTGATGGCCGCTGTCTATGGCATGAAAATGAGATGAATCCGAAGAAACACCAAGTTGATTTTTTGGCGTTTGAGCATCCCGAATATTCATAATTATTGCATACCCATGCAGTCAGGTTACCGGGAAATTGCATAATTTATAATATACGACCGGTGCCATAGATGTTGGATTAGCAGAAAATTCTCGGTTTTGCGGGATTTTTCAAAAAGACCATTGACGCAAAGGTCTAAAGGGTATATAATGTATAACAATTAACACGATGTGTTAAAACTTTGACAATCTTTTTGTGGGAGAAAAATCATGAACAGAGTCTACAATTTTTCAGCGGGTCCTTCGATGCTTCCGCTGCCGGTACTCGAAAAGGCGGCGGCCGAGCTGGTGTGTTACGGCACCTCCGGCATGTCGGTTATGGAAATGTCACATCGCTCGCCCGAATACGAAGCCATAATCTTTGAGGCCGAGAAGCTGCTCCGTCAGCTCATGAACGTGCCGGACAACTACAAAATCCTATTCCTTCAGGGTGGCGCCTCAACACAGTTTGCGGCGGTTCCTCTCAATTTGATAGGTCGCACCGGCAAGGCCGATTATATAATCTCAGGACAGTTCTCAAACAAGGCCTATCAGGAAGCTCTCAAATACGGCGATATTGCAATAGCCGCCAGCAGCAAGGCCGATAACTTTACCTATGTTCCAAAGGTTGAGCGGAGCGCCTTCCGCCCCGACGCCTCGTATGTCCACATCTGCTTCAACAACACAATTTACGGGACCAAGTTTGATTATATACCCGATACCGGCGACATACCGCTGGTCGCAGATGTGTCGTCCTTCATTCTCTCGGAACCGCTTGATGTCTCGAAGTTCGGCGTGATTTACGCCGGGGCGCAGAAGAATATGGCGCCCGCAGGCCTTACTGTCGTCATCGTCCGCGAGGACCTTTTGGGCAATGCGCTGCCCTTTACCCCGACCATGCTT
This sequence comes from Clostridiales bacterium, assembly GCA_012837425.1. Classification (GTDB taxonomy): domain Bacteria; phylum Bacillota; class Clostridia; order Oscillospirales; family CAG-272; genus UMGS1002. Next base: position 9,585 of record DURE01000007.1, on the reverse strand, counting down.
GACTGGAAGGTCATGGCCGACAATGGTTCGATGTACAACACGCCGCCCTGCTACGGTATTTATATGGCCAAGCTGGTTTACGAGTGGCTGCTCTCGCTCGGCGGGCTTGAGGCTATGAAGATAATCAATGAGGAAAAGGCCAAAATCCTTTACGATTATCTGGACAACCAGGACTACTACATTGCCCCGGTCAAGCCCGAGTCGCGCTCAATGATGAATGTGACCTTTGTCACCGGCAATCCCGACCTCGACAAGAAGTTTGCCAAAGAGGCCGCCGAGGCCGGACTTAAAAACCTCAAAGGCCACCGCTCAGTAGGAGGCATGAGAGCCTCTATATACAACGCAATGCCACGCGAAGGCATTGAGAAGCTGGTCGCCTTCATGGCCGATTTTACCGCTAAGAATCCCAAATAAGGAGACATGACATGAAAAAAATAAAGCTGCTCAATAAGATTTCAAAGATCGGCACCGACGCGCTCGACCCCGCGTTCTACAATGTAGGCGCCGATGTAGAAAATCCCGATGCAATAATGGTCCGCTCGGCGGTTATGCATGACATGGTTTTCGACAAAAGCCTGCTGGCAATCGCGCGCTGTGGCGCGGGTGTGAACAATATCCCTGTCGAGCGCTGCACCAAAGAGGGAATCGTCGTTTTCAACACGCCGGGCGCCAATGCCAACGGCGTCAAGGAGCTGGCCATCTGCGCCCTGATGCTGGCCTCCCGCAAGATTGTAGACGGTATCGAATGGGTGAAAACCCTAAAGGGCATCACGGGGGTCGCCAAGGCGGTTGAGGCCGGCAAGTCGAAGTTCGCCGGCTGCGAGGTTAACGGAAAAACTCTCGGTGTTATCGGGCTTGGGGCTATCGGCGGCATGGTGGCAAGCACCGCCACCCACCTGGGGATGAACGTAATCGGCTTTGACCCCTATCTGACGGTTGAGGGCGCCTGGAGCCTGTCGAGAAATGTCAAAAAGGCGAAGTCATATGAGGAGATCTACAAGGAAGCCGACTATATCACGCTTCACGTCCCGGCGACTGCTGAGACCAAGAACATGATAAACGCCAAGACCATTGCCGAAATGAAGGACGGTGTGCGCATAATCAACCTCGCCCGCGCCGACCTTGTAAACGACAGGGATATTATTGAAGCGCTGGTAGCCGGCAAGGTGGGTGCGTATGTAACCGACTTTCCGACAGACGAGCTGGTCGGAGTCGACGGGGTGGTCACCATTCCGCATCTCGGCGCGTCAACAGAGGAATCCGAGGACAACTGTGCGGTCATGGCCGCAGCCGAGCTTGACGATTATCTGAGCTTCGGAAACATCACAAACAGCGTAAACTTCCCGAACGTAAGCATGCCTCAGAGCGGCGAAACCCGGATCTGCATATTCCATGCCAATGTTCCTACGCTCATCTCGCAGATTACGACCGCCCTTTCCGAGCATCATATCAATATCGAGAATATGATAAACAAGTCAAAGGGCGACAATGCCTACACGATGGTCGATGTGAGCGCCAAAGTGCCCGAGAGCGTGATTGAAAAAATCGGCGCGATACCCGAGGTTACAAGGGTAAGGGTTATATAAAGACAACGGGGCTGCTTTTCAAGCCCTGTTATTATGCTCTACACAAAATGTTAGGGTAACCCGGCAGATTTAGCTCAAATAAATAAAAAAATCTGGACGAGGGCGACCGCTTCGGCTTCTACGCGTATAAGCTGCATTCCGATGCAATTTTCTGGGATACCGGAATTAAAACCGTCGACAATACCGGCAACACCCTCAAAGTATCCGAGAGCTTCAACAGTGAAATGATATAGAACCTGCTGCAGAAGGTCAACACCTTCCTCTAGGCCGGCAGCAACGGCATAATGATTACATTGAATAATACCTATGTATACTTTGCCGAGGGCAAATCGCTCTTCTGGATGGATCGTGCGCGTCAGGCTATTACGTTTCAGATAATGAGGACCTTGAGTTTGGAATAGTACCTATCCGAGGGAGCGGTATACGGAAACGCCGCATCATGGACGACAATCGCGAAAGCCCAGTCGAAGGTATTTGGCAGTTTGGTCGAAAAACTTGTCGACGCATTCAATAACTGACCAGATAAATTTGCGCCGTCCACGTCAGCCTTTCGGCTCCGCGGACGGCGTTTTCGTTATATAAAAACTGCGGCGCCCGCCGCGCCTTTAATCTATTTTAGGGCGCGCTAACCCGGCGCGCTCCGGTGTCAACGTACTCTCGTATCCCTCGCATCTACTAGTGTCTATTTTCTAACTAATAACTAGGTTGGAAGAAACTTCTTTCAAGAAGTCCAAGCGCGCTCATTATACCTCAAGTCGTCAGGTTTATCACCGATAGCATGGTCCCGCGTCTCTCCCGGTCCCGCCGGTGGGAGTAGAATAATTCGGGGTTGCAGCAGGTGCAGGCGCATGAGATGTCGATGTTGCCGGCGGGGACACCGCAGGCGTGAAGCAGGTTGGCATTCAGCCTCTTCAGGTCGGCGTGCCACTTTCGGGGGCTCCTCTCCGAGGGGCGGATAAATTCGGAGCAGACCTCCTCTCCAAATTTAGCGAAAAACTCGTCCTTCAGGCTTGCGTCAATTTCAAAGCAGCACTGCCCGATAGCCGGACCAATAGCGGCAAAAATCTGCTCGGGACGGACGCCTAGCCTAATCATCGCACCAACACCGTTTTCGGCAATTTTTGCCAGGGTTCCGCGCCAGCCGGCGTGAATCGCGGCGACGACGAATGGCCTGCCGCCGCTGTCGAGAGCGCAGAGCAGGACCGGTACGCAGTCTGCGGTTTTCACACCGAGTGTTACGCGCGGGTCGTCGGTCACATATCCGTCGCAGCAGAAGTCGCTTTGGATGTAGTAACCCAGCCCCCTGTCTGAGGCGGTGACTGTGCGGACGCAAGAGGAGTGAACCTGGCGCAGCGATATGACGCTCTGCGGGTCAAACCCAGCGGCCTTGCCGAACAGCTCAAGATTCTGCAGCACCGTCGCCTCGTTGTCTCCCCGGCCAAAGGCAAGGTTAAGCGAGGCTGTGTGCCTGACCCGGCTAATGCCGCCGACACGGGTTGCAAAGCCGTGAGTGCAGGGGATCAGTCCGGATTTCAGATATACGACGCCATTCGGGGCATATACCGTCTCCATTGGTTTCTTGTTCCTTTTGTGTAATTTTGCGCTGTGCTTATATGTGATAAAACTAACCGGGCGGCTTAGTTTCGCCGCCCGGTTTTATATCAACCCGAATACCTGCCGCTGATAAGCTTATTTATGTTGTCAGCAAGCGCGTCGGAATCGACATCGTCGCCGACCTGAACCAAAAGGACTGTCCTGCCGTCGGTAGTGGTCAGTTTGAGCCGCGCGCGCCTGACTGTATATGTGTGCTTCATGCTCTGAAGTTTGACCGTGTCGCGGATAATTTCGGCCCCGGCAAGCTCGGAATACGGATATTCGGCAACTTCAGTGCTGTTGTATTCGGGGTCGTCATTGAGTACCGAGACGGTTTTGCGGATAAATTTCAGCGCGTCCTTAAGAAAGAAAATCTTAACCGCGGTATACTGTGACGTGCGCCAGCCATCCTTACACTTTTTGGACTTAAGGTCTTTGCCCTCGTAGTCGTACTGTGCAATACTCGCGGGCCTGACGCGCTTTGACATGCGTTTGGCAAGCCGGACATCCTCAAGCAGCTCATTGTCAAACTCCCAGAGTTTGTCTGATACAATTTTGTCTATGTCCTCGGGAGCGACCTGTCCGACGCTGCCGGCGATGAATAGGACCAGCCCCGCGGGGGCTGCTACCGACCCGAAAAAGTACAAAAAATACGCGTGGTAGGAAAATGCAATCCACACGCAAAACAAAGCTACCACAAGCAAGGCTCCGCCAAATACATACAGGGAATCATTGCGGAAAAAGAACGCTTCGAGTTTTTTCTGAGCTTTCATTTGAGCTGCCTTTCATTTTGGTATCGGTTAAACTGTACGGGGCGATTCAGCACCCGCGAAAAATGCCATGAAGGGAAAAGACTGCTTTGTTTAGCGCAATTATACACCCGCAAAACGCTAATGTCAAGATACAGTTGGTTGCTTTTCGTGATATTTTGCCGCGCGCCAAATCCGGACATTTCAGGTGCCGCTGAGCAAACCGGCCTGACTGTCAGTCAAATGGCTGGTACCCGGCCCGCCTGTATTGCTCGGGGGTCAGCCAGCGCTCGATGGTGGGCTCAAGCTCACCCTCGGTATTTATGTCCCAGGTTGCAACGCAATATATTTCGGTCTCGGAATAATAGGTTCGGCATTCCTTTTTTATCGGGGTAAGCCGGCCTTGTCGCCACTGGTATGTGAGAACCCCGACCTCGCTGATATAGGTCTCGGGCTCGGTTCCGACCGCGGGCTCTGTGGTATAGGTCCGGTAGGGTGCCGAGATGGTTTTGGTTTCAAAATTGATGGCAGGGGAGAGCAGCGAGTTGAGCGTGCTGTCGGTGCTCAGCGTTTTGGTTGCGGGGTTCCAGAGCCAGCAGCGGTATTTTGTGTCCTCACTTTGCTGTGACGAGATAAAACGAAAGTCGTCGTGTCCGTCGAAGTTCAGGTCGACCAGCTCAAAGTTGCAGTTTTGCAGGTCGGCGCGCGCGTCGCCGACCCTGAGCACGGCGACGGTGCGTTCGTCTGCGACAACCTCAATCCTGCGCAGGATTCTGCATCCGTAAAGCCGGCAGGCGTATTCGTCGCTCTTAACCTCGGTATACCGGCCGAAAAACGCGCAAGAGGAAAGCCCCAGAAAAGCAGCCAGAAAGCACAAAACTGCAGTTGTTCGTTTTAGCATGATTACTGCCTCTCAAAGCGTATAATGAGTCTACCCGAAAGGGCCACCCGGCCAGCGGCAAAGGCCCGGTGCGGGCGCTGCAGGCCGTGGCGGTATCTGTAATATATTATACAGCAAATTTTGGTTGTGTAAAGCGCAAAAAACGAAAAACCGCTTGACAAACCAATATTTTTTCGGGAAAAGATATTGACAATAAAGGACGTGTGTGTTATAATGATGCCTGCTGTGTAGATCGGCTCGGGTTGCTTTTACTGCTCCGGCCGAAAACCGCCCAAGACCGGCGGCGTTTGACGGGGCACATTGATTATGCTGGTGTGGCTCAATGGCAGAGCAGCTGATTTGTAATCAGCAGGTTGATGGTTCGACTCCGTTCACCAGCTCCATACGGGGGAATTCCCGAGCGGCCAAAGGGGGCAGACTGTAAATCTGTTGTCACCGACTTCGGTGGTTCGAATCCACCTTCCCCCACCAAAAATCCGAAGACTTTTGTCTTCGGATTTTTACTTATCACCTCTTACTTAACCCGCACCTGAGGTGCGCCTTCAAAAAATTTATTTACAGGTGTCCCCGGCCGTTGACCGAGGACACCCTTTAATTATTGTGTTACCTTATACTTATTGAGAACTGCAATAAAATCAGAATTCTTCCTAAGCTCTGCATATTCTTTTTGATTTGTGTCCGATAACCAATCGAGCAGCCATCCCAATAAGTCTTCGGTGCCGTACCTCTTCACCAGATATTCGCGTACAAAGCAGTCATTTATGGCAAGCTCTGAACGAACAGGCTTTCGCTGCCGCAAGTTCTTTGTCGCGCCATCGTATTATATCGGCTATACATCCGCCTTGATGTAACAAGTCCGAAGATAAACGCGCAAAAGCGGTAATTATATTAACCGTAAGTTAAATATATTAACCCAAAAACCGCCCCGTGTCGGTTTTTTATACGCCTGCCGGCCTGATCCATTTATCCGCTTGACATTCCCGGCTAAAAAATGGTATACTGTCAATGAAGTGAAAATACAAGAGGTATGAAAATGAAAAAGCTGCTGGCGGTTGACGGGAACAGCATAATCAACCGCGCGTTCTACGGGATAAGGCCGCTGTCCACCTCGGACGGGCTGCCGACCAACGCTGTATACGGGACCGTGAATATTCTCGCCAAGCACCTTGAAGCCTTAAATCCCGATTATTGCGTTATCGCCTATGACCTGAGGGAGCCGACCTTCAGGCACGAATTTTACGATAAATACAAGGCCGGGCGCCGCCCGATGCCCGACGAACTGGCCGCGCAGTTTGACATTGCAAAAGAGTGCGCCGAAATTCTCGGGTATGCGCCGCTGAGCCTTGCAGGCTATGAAGCCGACGACATACTCGGCACGGTTGCGCGGGCGGCGGAAGAGGCGGGCGGAATTGAGACATATATAGTAACCGGCGACCGCGACTCGCTGCAGCTTATCGACGGAAATACCACCGTGCTGCTTGAGACCAACAGCGGGACGGTGAAATATGACACCGGGAAATTCATTGAAACATACGGGATTAGCCCCGGGCAGTTTGTCGACGTCAAGGCGCTCATGGGCGACAGCTCGGACAACATCCCCGGGGTGCCGGGCATCGGCGAGAAAACCGCGCTGAAACTTATTTCCGAGTTCGGCTCGCTTGACGACCTTTATGAAAAGCTCGAGGCCGCCGCGCTGACGCCGTCCGTAAAGAACAAACTCGTCTCGGGCCGGGAGTCGGCGACGGTCTCGCGTCGGCTGGCCGAGATAAACCGCCTCGTGCCGCTTGAGATAAGGTTTTCTGACTACTCCTGCAAAGGCATCGACCGCGAGCGTGCAAAGGTGCTGTTTACACGGCTGGAGTTTGCCGGGTTTATCAGGCGCTTCGGCCTTGACGGGCAAATAGCTGTGGCCGAGGAGATACCCGAAATCTTAGAAATCAGCGCCGACAGGCTGTGCGACATCACATCCGAAAAGATAGCCCTTGATTTTACAGAGAACAATTCCGAATTTGTGATATATGATGGTGTGAAGCTATACGGGTACAAAGGGGACATAGCGCCGCTTTTGGAGCTGCTCTCGGGTCGGCAGGTCATTTGCCATGACTGCAAGAAGCTCTATAAATCCCTCTCAAAACTAGGCTGCCACTGGCGCGGCTGCGCGCTTGATGTCATGCTGGCGGCCTATGTCGTCAACTCGGGGGACAGCAGCTTTGAGATTCCGCGGCTGGTTATCGAATACCTCGGCTCAAATTTTGATGAGAGCGTACCGATGCCGGTATACATCTGGAGGCTGGCCGGAGTGCTTGAGCGGGCAGCAGAGGAGAGCGGACAGGCGGGGCTTCTGCACAAGATAGAAATGCCGCTGGCTGGGGTGCTGGCCGATATGGAGCTGGCCGGATTTAAAATCGACTGTGACGGCATACGCGACTACGGCAGGCAGCTCGATATGGCGGCACGCGAGCTTGAGGAGCGGATTTATTATTATGCCGGCGGGCAATTCAATATCAACTCGCCCAAGCAGCTCTCCGAGATTCTCTTTGTGCGCTTGGGGCTTCCCCACTCAAAGCGGACCAAAACCGGCCTTTCAACCAACGCTGAGGTGCTCGAAAAGCTCCGCGGATACCCGATAATTGACGAAATTCTTGATTACCGCAAGGTGACCAAGCTGAAAAGCACATATGTCGACGGCCTGCTCAGAGAGGCCGACTGCAGCTCACGGGTGCACACCAACTTCAGGCAGACCGGAACCGCAACCGGCCGGCTGTCCTCAACCGAGCCGAATCTGCAGAACATTCCGGTGCGCACCGAACTCGGGCGCGAGCTGCGCCGCTTTTTCGTGCCCGAGAGCAGGGAGTATCTTTTGATCGACGCCGACTATTCACAGATTGAGCTGCGGCTTCTCGCCAATATATCGGCCGACGAAAACATGATAAGGGATTTTCTTTCGGGCGCCGACATCCACACCAGCACGGCGGCAATAGTCTTCGGGGTCAGCCCCGCCGAGGTGACGCCCGAGCTGCGAAAACGGGCCAAGGCGGTCAACTTTGGTATCATGTACGGCATCGGCGAGTATTCGCTCTCGCAGGATCTCGGCATATCGGTAGCCGCCGCAAAGCGGTATATCGAGAGCTATCTTGCCAGCTACCCGAAGATTGACGCCTACCTGAAAAACACAATAAAAAAAGCATATGAGGACGGGTATGTCACCACAATGTTCGGCCGGCGGCGCTATATCCCCGAGCTGAAGGCTCAGAACCGCAACCTGCGCTCCTTCGGTGAGCGGGTGGCGATGAACAGCCCGATACAGGGCTCGGCGGCCGACATTATAAAAATCGCCATGATAAACGTTCACAAAAGGCTCCGGGAGTGCGGGATTGACGCCCGGTTGATACTGCAGGTTCACGACGAGCTCTTAATCGAGGCTCACAAAAGCTGCGCTGCGGCGGCCCGGCAGATACTGCGCGAGGAAATGGAGCGGGCGGCGACCTTCCGTGTGCCGCTTTTGGTCGATGTAAACAGCGGGGCTACCTGGTATGACTGCAAGTAAGTCAGGGAATTGTGACGGTAAAACCGGCTCTGCCGGTGTGAGGTATATAAGCTAAAAAACAAAGCATACGAATGGAGGATGCTCTAATGAGGCTGCAGGCAAAGGACATATATCTTGACACGCTGACACGCGAGCACTGCGTCACCCTCTGGAAGGACTATGAATACGACTTTGACAATCCGGCCGAGGAGCTGAGGCTGGGGCTTTCCGACGAGGGGGCGCTTGAATGGTTCGAGGAGATTAAGAGGCTGCAGGGCAGGGTAAACGTGCGCCTTGGTATATTCCTCAACGACAAACGGGTCATCGGCGATATCGCGCTGCAGAACATAGACCGGGTCAACCGCAAGTGCTCGATAGGGCTGACTATTGCCAAGCTGACCAACCGCTCAAGGAGCTACGGCGAGCAGGCCACAAGGCTGATGCTAAAATACGGATTTGAATATCTGGGCATGGAGCGCATTTATGCCGACACGCTTGAGAACAACATCGGCGCCCAGAAGCTGCTGCAGAAATGCGGTTTTCGGCTTGAAGGCCGTGAGCGCGAGTCGGTTTATCTCAATGGCCAGAAATTTGACAAGCTCAATTATGCGATTCTGCGTCACGAGTATTATGCTGATAAGGCTAAATAACTCCCATGAAAAATTCGGGCAACTCATCCCGCAGGCGAGGAAAATTAATACGGATGCGGTTGTGCTATTATGTAAGCAGAGGCATTAAATAGAGGCATAAAACTAACAGAAAAGAGGGTTGCCATGAAACAGACACTAAAACCCGCGGCCGCAGCCCTGCTTGGTGGAACCTCGGCCGTAAATATGTTTGACCTTGAGACCGCTGTTCCGATTGGCGCCTACATACACGCCCAGGCCGACGGAAAGCGGGCATCCCAAGGGCCTTGCGGTTGACGACCGCGGTTATTTGTATGTGGGACTTGCTTATTACCCCAACAACGGATCGGTCGACTTTGCCGTCGTGAGCTATAACGATAAGGGAGAGATGACCGAGATAAGCTACACAAACCTGATGTCAAGTCCGAAATTGTGTATAAATTCCTTTAGGCACATTGTGCAGGAGGCTGCTTAAGCCTCTTTCTCCCCATCAAGCACAGATGGCTGGTACTGTCAAGACCGCCGCAGGGGAGGCATCAGCCGTTGCCTTGACAGGAGCAGACAGCGGTGCCACCTCACGCCGCTCTGAGCTGTTGTTGCTCTC
>DURE01000006.1 GCA_012837425.1 Clostridiales bacterium | reverse complement strand
GGACCTCGCGCCCTACAATATATAAAGTATAAAAAAAGGCGAAGTGAAACGCCGTGTTGCTGCACCTTGCGACAAAACTATTGCACGTTCAATGAAGTAAAAATAAAAAACAGCAATCCGGACGTTTCTACAGCGTCCGGATTGCTCGCAAGCCTGTCTGAATTATTTAATCTCAACAGTTGCCCCGGCTTCGGTGAGCTGATTTTTAATTGCCTCAGCTTCCTCTTTGGATACGCCTTCCTTAACGGGCTTGGGTACTGACTCGACAAGCTCCTTAGCGTCCTTAAGGCCAAGTCCGGTAATCTCGCGGACAGCTCTGATAACACCGAGCTTGTTGGAGCCGAATTCGGTAAGGACAACGTCAAATTCGGTTTTCTCCTCAACTTCGGGAGCTGCGGGACCGGCGGCCGCAGCCGCAACGCCGACCGGTGCTGCTGCCGAGACGCCGAATTCAGCCTCAACAGCCTTTACAAGCTCTGCAAGTTCAAGAATGGTAAGGCCTTTTACCGCCTCTACTATAGCCGTGATTTTTTCTGAAGCCATTTTAATTACCTCCGAATAAATAGTGTGGTTTGCCTGACAGATAGTTTTTGTGGTTTGATATAAGATTGTATTGAGTGGTCATGCTTCCGCAGGTGCCGTCTCTTCTGTGACGCCTGCTTTGTCGACAATGGCCTGGAGCAGGTAGGCGAGCGAGTAGAGCGGGGCCTGGATGCTGCCGAGGAACTTGGCAATAAGCACCTCGCGCGACGGGGTGCCGGCAAGAGCTATAACCGTGTCGGCGTCGATTGCTCTGCCCTCAAGGTAGCCGGCAAGTATGCGGTAGGACTTGATTTTATCGGCATAATTCTTGATGATTTTGGCCGGGGCGACAGGGTCATCCCCCGCGATGGCGATTGCCGTCATGCCGACAAGGTGTTCCTTTAGGTCGCCGTAGCCGACCGCGTCACAGGCTCTGCCGGTCAGTGAGTTCTTCATGACCATGTACTTCACGCCTGCCTCGCGCAGCTCACGGCGCATTTTTGTGTCGTCGATGACCGTGATGCCCTGATAGTTTACCAAAACACCCGCAGGGGAGTTCTTAATCAGCTCGGCAAGCTCTGCGACGACCTGCTTTTTTTGCTCAAGTATTTTGCTGCTTGGCAATTTTGTTTCACCTCCCGATGAGAAATACTGAAAGCCTCTTTTTATGTGAGGCTTGACCGCGGCAGGATGCCGCCCCGGGGCTTAAACCTCACGACAAAAGTAAGTGTTGAATGAAGGGAGCCGACAGACAAAAAATACCCTTCATCCGAAAGACAGGGTGCTCTCGAAGAAGGATAACGGCGCGCCAGAGGCGCATTATTCCATTACACACATCCTCGGCAGGGAGGCCGTGTGGCCTTTACTGGAACCTGCTGTCTTTGGATAACAGGGGTATCATACCACAGTATCGGGGTGTTGTCAAGTGTTTTTTAGAAAAGTTTCATTTTGAATATTTAAGCGCAAAGAAAATAATATTGCAAAATATTTAAAATAATGTATAATGAAAGTACAAATAAGTGATTATAATGAAATTACAATTGATTAGAAAAATGGAAGAACTAAATAATAACAAAGGATCAGAATCAAATGATGATTCAATTAAAAAATAATTTTGGATTAGTTTTCAGGAAATTAGTTTATTCGTGAAAAATAAACCCAAAAACACACCGGGGCTTTCTTAACGACAGCCCCTTAATTACTCCTTATTATTCCTTATTATCCTCTCGGCCGCGAGCACCAGCCTGCAGCGCAGCCAGTCGGGCTTTATAATTGTTATGTCGGCGTCAATCGCGAGGATTGCGCTCATGAATTTCTCGATGCTGTGAAACTCACAGAGGTAGGTTCCGTCCTTGTTTTTTTCCTTAATATATAATTGCAGCTCAAGCACGGCGAGCCTGTCCTCTACCCGTATGGTCGCCGCATAGGGGAGCTGAGTCTGGATAACAGTGCGGTCTGCGACCCCGGGCTGCTCGATTGCCGCAGCTGAGGCAGCGGCCAGAACGCCCGAGAAGTCCTCGTCGTTGTCGGCGGTAAAGGCCACCGGCAGGGTGTAGGGCGAGGTGTAATAAAACCCACGGCGCTGAAAGTCGTATTCAAGCGGGGCGTCGAGCCGGTTTTTCAGGAAAAACACATCGCGCTGTGCCTGCCTGTGCGAGATACCGAAGCGCTCCGAGAGGCGCTTGGCGTTAGGGTAACTGTTCTCGGCAATTTTCCTGTGAAGCCATTGGATTCTCAGATTCGCAGACATACCTGCCCCCTCCGCCGGCATACGCGGCTGAATTTTATTTAATATTGGCAGCTACCGAAAGTCAGGTCTCCTCTGAGAGGTTTTCGTCCGGGTTTTCTGCCTCGGATGCTTTTTGTGAGGTGGTGTGGAGCCTGACAAACACAAAGAAGTCATAAAGCCGGGCGGACATATATAGCCCGAGGAGCAGGCATACGACACCGGCGGCAGCAAATGTTTTCAGCACATAAATCCGGGCTGCGGCAAGCGTGAGCGTCGGCAAAGCAAACACCGACAGCACTAAAATCCCGGCCAGAGTGAAGACTAAAAAGGCGCGCGGGAATCCCCGTTCGAGCAGATAGCGCAGCTCATAGAGCATAAAGAGCATAACCACGAGAGTCGCCATCATAAAGGATACTTTAATCGGGCTGTTCATCGCCACGTATTTGTTGGTATAGGCCTCGGACATTGTTATAACAGCCCAGAAAATCGGGATAAAGCCGGCAAGGACCCTGCCACCCGGGGTTTTTTTTGTCCCGAGCGCGACAGGCAGAAAGTAAAGTGGCGAAAGTGCGCCAAGAATAAGGCAGAAGAGTGTGAGCCGCGGTGAAACTGCCGGCTCTCCGCCCAAGATAAGCAGTCTGAAGGCGGTGTAACCCAAAAAACCTAAAGCACAGCCGGACGCCGCCAGCCTTGAGGCGTGACCATATGGAACCCGGGAGGCGGGTATTGCGCCTTTTGGTATGGTAACAAAGGCAGAAAAGATAAAGCCGAGCGAGGCCACGGTAAGAGCGCCTGAAATGACCGGTAGGAGTGCCGTACTTTTAAAATACCCTATATCCGGCTCAAAAGACAATAAATATGCCGCTCCGTAAAGCAGCGTGCAAATCAGCGTGAGGAACAGGGACGAATAGATATAGACCTTGATTTTGCCTGTGTAATCTGTCATAAATACTCCATGCCATCCGGCCGGGCAGAATTCGAGGCTCGCCGCATTGGAGATAGACAGCCCTCCGGGGCGGTCGTTTGCGGGGACGCCGAAAAAGCCTCCGGTATTTTGTTTATTATATCGCGCAATTGTTAACATTTTGTAAACATCTTGTCCAAAGACGAAAAAAAATCTGAGAAGTATATTTTTCGCGGTATAATTTGTACAACATATACAAATATTATATCTGAAATTGACGTAAATTTCTACGTATGATTTTAAAGCCGCTATTGATTTATAAAAAGTGATGTGATAAAATTATATGGCTTGAAAAGTAAAGAATGCGAAGAAGCGGAAGGTTGCTGCCGCAAGGCAGGGAATTTCCGTGGAGTATGTCCGTTAATCGGGCGGCAATAATTCCGAAGCACCGCGACCATGGTTTTCAGTGCGGCTTTTTCCCGGAGTTTGTTGCACGCAAGCGACAAATTTCGTTTTTTATCGGGACGCAAAAGAAACGCGCGGAGGCGTGTGCAAGCGAATTTGCCCCCCTTTCAAGGTAGGCGCCGGACACTGCCGCAATCTGAATTTTCGGCAGGGCGCCAAATTAAAGAAGGAGGCAGAATATGGCAGTCAATGAGAAAATCAGAATTCGTCTCAAGAGCTACGACCACACAATAATCGACGCTGCGGCGCAGAAGATTGTCGAGGTCGCAAAGCGGCAGGGCGCTACCGTGTCGGGGCCGATACCTCTCCCGACCGAAAAGGAGATAATCACTATTCTCCGCGCGGTCCACAAGTACAAGGACAGCCGCGAGCAGTTTGAGTACCGCACGCACAAGAGACTGATTGACATCATAAGGCCGACAAAAAGGCTTGTCGAAGACCTTATGAACATTGAACTACCCGCCGGAGTGGAAATTGAAATCAAACTCTGACGCTCAAAACCGAAAACCATGTCCGGCCCTACAGACCACCGGCCGGACCTCAGATAGCGATTATCGGTCAAGTTGGCGAACCCTCGGGGTAATCCAAACGCCAACCAATAACCGAAAGGGGAAGAAATGAAAAAAGCAATCATCGGAAAAAAGCTTGGGATGACACAGCTTTTTGACGAGCGCGGAAATGTCATCCCGGTAACAGTAATCGAAGCCGGCCCGTGCGTGGTTGTACAGAAGAAGACCACCGCAAAGGAGGGCTACGACGCTTTGCAGCTCGGTTTTCTCGACGCAAAGGAAAAGCAGCTAAACAGGCCCGAAACAGGCCATTTCAAGGCGGCGGGCGTCGGGTTCAAAAGGCACCTCAAGGAATTCCGTTTTGACGATGTGTCGGGCTACAATGTCGGCGACGTAGTTTCGGTCGACACATTCAGCTCGGGCGAAAAGGTCGATGTGACCGGAATAACCAAAGGCCGTGGATTTACAGGCGTTATCAAGCGCTGGAACCAGCACATGCTCAGAGCCTCGCACGGTGCGGGGCCCGTGCACCGGCAGATTGGCTCACTTGGCGCGAACTCAAACCCGTCAAGGATTTTCAAAAATAAAAAGATGCCGGGACAGTACGGCAACGAGCGGGTGACTGTTCTCAATCTTATAGTCGTTAAAGTAGATAAGGAAAAAAATCTTATCGCCGTCAAGGGCGCCGTACCCGGCGCGAAGAACGGGATAGTCTTCATCCGCGATTCGGTAAAAGCTTAAGGCGGTAAGGAGGAAGCACAATGCCAACAGTAAAAGTAGTAAATATGGCCGGCGCCCAGGTCGGTGAAATAGAACTGTCCGACGCTGTATTCGGCAGAACCGTAAACCCGACGGTTCTTCACGCCGCGGTAAGAGCATATCTGCTCAACCAGAGACAGGGGACCCACTCAACCCTCACGCGCGCCGAGGTTTCGGGCGGCGGAAGAAAGCCCTGGAGGCAGAAAGGGCCCGGCAGAGCCCGTCACGGCTCAATCCGCTCACCCCAATGGACGCATGGCGGTGTCGCCCTTGGCCCCAAGCCGAGAAGCTACCGTACGGGCCTGAACAGGAAGGTCAGGCGTGCCGCCCTTCTGGGCGCGCTGTCGGCCAAGTTGGCCTCGGGAGACCTTTTGGTGGTTGACGAGATAAAATGCGAGGACTACAGCACCAAGACAATGGTCGGAATGCTCAAAGCCCTCGGCGCCGAAAGAAAAGCCCTTGTTGTGCTCCCGGAGGTTGACCGGGTTGTAATCAAGAGCTGCGACAATATTCCGGGCGTCAAGACCATCCTCTACAACACGCTCAACGTATACGACATTCTCAACGCCGACAAGTTCATAGTATCTCAGGCGGCGGTCGAGAAGATTGAGGAGGTTTTTGCATAATGAAAAGAATGGCACAGGATATAATTCTCGCCCCGGTTATCACCGAAAAAAGCTTTGCTTTAATGTCAGGCGAGAAAAACAAGGTGCGCCGGGACCCCAAGGAGGTCATGAAATCCGAAAGATATAAGCGCAGGGCTGCCAGAGCCGAGGCCAGAGGAGAGAAGGTCCGCGAGCCGCTCCCCCCGGCCGAGGTGCTTAACAAATATGTCTTTAAGGTGCACCCGAAGGCAACCAAGCCCGAAATCGCCGAGGCGATAGAAGAGCTTTTCGGGGTCGAAGTCAGGGATGTCAATACAATCACCATGAAAAGAAAGCCAAAGCGGCTCGGCGCTCATCCGGCGGGCTATACCGCCGCCTGGAAGAAAGCGATTGTAACGCTCAAGCCCGGCTCAAAGACCATCGAATTCTTCGAAGGCATGAACTGATAGCGGGAGGAGGAAGCAAAATGCCAACAAAAAAGTATAAGCCGACTACCCCGGCAAGAAGAAACATGACGGTTCCGACCTTCGAGGAGATAACCAAACACACCCCCGAGAAGTCCCTTACCGTTATAAAAAAGAAGCATGCCGGACGCAACAACCGCGGTAAAATTACGGTCCGCCACAGAGGCGGCGGCAACAAGCAGAAGTACAGAATCATTGATTTCAAACGCCAGAACACCTCGCCTGCGACGGTTATCGGTATTGAATACGACCCAAACAGGTCTGCCTATATTGCGCTGCTGCAAAACGAGAAGGGCGAGAAGAGCTACATTATAGCCCCGGTCGGCCTGATCGGCGGCGATGTGGTCCATACCGGACCGGCTGCCGACATCAAACCCGGGAACACGCTGCCTATCGCAAACATCCCGGTAGGCACCATGATACACAACATCGAGCTCTATCCTGGCAAGGGCGCGCAGCTGGCAAGAGCGGCCGGCGTATTTGCCCAGCTTATCGCCAAGGAAAACAACGAGGCGCAGATAAGGCTGCCTTCCAGTGAGGTGCGGATTGTCCGGCTTGACTGCAAGGCCACCATAGGGCAGGTAGGGAACATCGAGCACGACACCGTGAAAATCGGCAAGGCCGGCAAGTCCCGCCACAGGGGATTCAGGCCAGCCGTGCGCGGCTCGGCCATGAACCCGGTCGACCACCCCCACGGCGGCGGAGAAGGCAAGTCGCCTATCGGGCACCCCGGACCTCTTACCCCCTGGGGCAAGCCCACTCTCGGATATAAGACGAGGAAGAAGAAGTCAAGAACCGACAAGTTTATTGTCAAGCGCAGAAAGGCCTGACAAGGAGGGAATACCGAATGAGCAGAAGTCTGAAAAAGGCGCCGTACGTGGATGAGAAACTCTACAAGCGCATTATTGCCATGAATGCGAAAAACGAAAAGAAAGTACTCAAAACCTGGTCGCGCGCATCCACCATATTCCCGGAATTCGTCGGCCACACTATAGCGGTTCACGACGGCAGAAAGCATGTGCCGGTGTATATCACCGAAGACATGGTAGGCCATAAACTCGGCGAGTTCGCGCCCACACGGCTTTTCAAGGGCCATGCGGGCTCGAAGACAGCCAAAACCAAGTAAGCGGGAGAAAATAAATGGAAGCAAAAGCACATCTTAAATACGCGAGAATATCCCCGCGCAAGGTTCAGTTTCTTCTCGACCTGATAAGGGGCAAGGATGCGGAAGTAGCTATGGCTATATTGAAGAACACACCCAGAGGGGCCTCACCTTATCTCTACAAGCTGTTGGGAAGCGCCATAGCCAATGCCGAAAACAACCATCAGATGGATAGAGCAAAACTTTATGTCTCCGAATGCTATGTCACTCCCGGCCCGACGCTCAAGCGCATAAGATACAGAGCGAAGGGAAGCGCGGACAGGATTCTTAAGAGAACAAGCCACGTGACTGTTGCCGTTGCGGAGAGAGAATAGGGAGGACAGCTGAATGGGACAGAAAGTTAATCCCCACGGACTCAGAGTGGGTCTTATCAATGACTGGGAGTCAAGATGGTATGTAAAAGACGAGGAGTTTGCCGACACCCTCGTATCCGACTATAAAATCAGAAAATATCTCAAAGAAGAGCTGAAAAACGCGGGAATCCCGAAAATTGAGATAGAACGCACCGGTCGCGCGATAAGAGTCACAATCCATTGCGCAAGGCCCGGAATGGTTATCGGGCGCGGCGGTTCGGAGAAGGAAAAATACAGGGTATCGCTTGAGAAAATGCTGGGTAAGCCGGTGAGAATCGACATTGTCGAGGTCAGGCAGCCCGACCTGTCGGCACAGCTTGTCGCCGAAAACGTGGCGTCTCAGCTTGAGAGGCGCATTTCCTTCCGCCGCGCGATGAAAATGGCTATCCGCAACACGATGAGGCTGGGCGCTAAGGGTATCAAGGTTAAGTGCGGCGGCCGGCTCGGTGGCGCCGAGATTGCCCGGTCGGAGCACTATCACGAAGGCACAATACCACTGCATACCCTGCGCGCCGACATCGACTACGGGTTCGCCGAAGCCAAAACGACCTACGGCAAGATAGGCGTCAAGGTCTGGATATACCGCGGAGAGGTTATCGCCGATGTAATCCGGCAGGGCACAAGCCAGCGCGAGCGCCGCGAGGGGGGACGCGGGCGCAGACCGCGCCAGGGCGACAGAGCCCCCCGTCATAGCGGCGACCGCGGCACAACCCGCACTGACAGAACTCCTAGAGAAGGGGGCAAGAAACAGGTTTGAGAGCCGTCGCTCTCAAATTGTGGGTTTGATGCCCGGTACTACTGAGGCAGGTGTGGGCAACCGGAATTGCCTTGTCGGCAAAAAACTCACGTCTTGCGGAAAGGAATGGTCATAAAATGTTAATGCCAAAAAGAGTTAAATACCGCCGTGTTCAGCGCGGCCGTATGAAAGGGAAAGCAACACGCGGCAACACTATAAGCTATGGCAAATACGGACTTGTGGCGCTGGAGCCGGCATGGATTACTAGCAATCAAATAGAAGCGGCGCGTATAGCCATGACCCGTTACATCAAGCGCGGCGGCCATGTATGGATTAAAATATTCCCCGACAAGCCGGTTACCGAAAAGCCTGCCGAGACCCGTATGGGCTCGGGCAAGGGTTCGCCCGAATACTGGGCGGCGGTTGTCAAGCCCGGCCGCGTGATGTTTGAAATGGACGGCGTTGACCTTGAGGTCGCCAAGGAAGCGATGCGTCTTGCCGGCCATAAGCTGCCTATCAAGTGCAAGTTCGTCGTAAAAGACGAGTACCGGGAGGTGTAGAGCTGTGAAGGCTAAGGAAATCAGAGAGCTGTCGGTTGACGAGCTGAACATCAGGCTCAAGGAGCTGAAGACAGAGCTTTTTAACCTCCGCTTCCAGCTTGCGATAAACCAGCTTGAAAACACCAACCGCATTACCGAGGTCAAGCGCGATATCGCAAGGGTTTTGACGATTCTTCAGGAAAAGAAGGAAGCGTAAAGGAGAATGGCAATGGCGGAAGAAAGAAATCTCAGAAAAACCAGAGTTGGAACCGTTGTCAGCGACAAAATGGATAAAACCATAACCGTCGCCATAGTTGACAACGTAAAACACCCTGTTTACGGAAAAATCATAAAGCACACCTTAAAGGTCCATGCGCACGACGAAAACAACGAATGCGGCATCGGCGACAAAGTGGAGATTATGGAAACAAGGCCTCTCTCCAAGACAAAAAGATGGCGTGTTGTCGAGATAATCGAGAAGGCCAAATAACGGCGTCTTGATTTAGCGACAGATATGTCAGAGTCGTACTGAACAGGAGGAAACACAAATTGATACAGCAGCAGTCACTACTCAAGGTGGCCGACAATACCGGCGCTAAATTGCTGATGTGCATCCGCGTCCTCGGCGGAACCAACCGCAGATACGCAAACATCGGCGACGTTATAGTCGCTACTGTCAAGAAAGCGACCCCGGGCGGCGTGGTCAAAAAAAGCGAAGTCGTCAAGGCCGTGATTGTCAGGACCAAGCACGGGGTAAAGCGTGCCGACGGTTCTTATATCAAGTTTGACGAGAATTCGGCAGTAATTATAAAAGAAGATAAAAACCCCAGGGGTACCCGTATATTCGGGCCTGTGGCAAGAGAGCTGCGTGAGAAAGAATATCTGAAGATTCTCTCACTTGCTCCCGAAGTACTGTAAGGAGGACGGCGATATGTCATTTAGAATTAAGGAAGGCGATACCGTAGTCGTTCTTACAGGCAGATACGAGGACAAAAAGGACAGCTCGGGCCGCCCGCTCCCCCATAAGGTGATAGCCGTGTCCCCGAAGGAGGGGAAAATCATTGTTGAGAATGTCAACAAAGTTTACAAGCATATCAAACCCCGCCGACAGGGCGAAGAGGGCGGAATTATCTCGGCCGACGGCGCCATTTATATCTCAAAGGTAGCGCTCTACTGCCCCGACTGCAAAAAGGGCGTGCGCTTTCATGTTGAAATGATAGACGGCAAAAAAGTACGGGTCTGTTCGGGCAAGCGCGACGGCAAGCCCTGCGGCCACAAATTTGACTGAGGAGGCCGGGTGAAATGCCAAGACTTAAGGATTTATATCGGGCAGAGGTCGCTCCCGCCCTTATGAAAAAATTCGGGTACAAAAGCCCGATGCAGATACCGAGGCTTGAAAAGGTGGTTATAAATGTCGGCGCGGGAGACGCAAAGGACAACGCAAAGGTGATAGAGAGCATCATGAACGACCTGGCCGTCATTACCGGCCAGAAGCCGATAGCTACCCATGCCAAAAAATCGGTCGCCAACTTCAAGGTACGCACCGGCATGAAAATCGGCGCCAAGGTAACCCTTCGCGGTGACAGGATGTACGAGTTTCTCGACAGGTTCTTCAACTTCGCGCTGCCGAAGGTGCGCGACTTCAAGGGAATAAACCCCAACGCCTTCGACGGCAGAGGCAACTATGCCTTGGGTCTGCGTGAGCAGCTTATATTCCCCGAGATTGATTATGACAAGATTGATAAGATACGCGGCATGGATGTCTGCATCGCAACCACCGCCAAAACCGATGAAGAAGCCAAGGAGCTGCTGACTCTGCTCGGCGCTCCCTTCGCAGGCTGAGAGGAGATAGGAAGATGGCAAAGAAATCTTTGATACTCAAGCAGCAGAGAGAACCGAAATACTCCACTCGCAAATACAACAGATGCAAAATCTGCGGACGTCCTCACAGTTATCTTCGCAAGTTTGGTGTTTGCCGTATATGCTTCCGCAATCTTGCTTATCGCGGCGAGATTCCCGGTGTGAAAAAGGCAAGCTGGTAGGCCGGTTTTGTCTCTCAGAACAGTGACAACCCTTAATTATCGGAAGGAAACCATAAGGTTTAACCGCCGATAAGCCGCCGGATACGGATATGTCCGGCAGCAAGATATAACTTGCAAAAGGAGAATACAGAAATGCAAATGTCAGATGTAATTGCCGACATGCTCACCAGAATCAGGAACGCTAACGACGCGAAGCATCCTACCGTTGACATTCCGGCATCAAAAATGAAAGAAGCCATCGCCAAGATACTTGTTGCCGAAGGTTATGTAAAGGGCTACCAGCTTATTGACGACGGTAAACAGGGCGCCATCCGCGTCACATTGAAATATATCGGCAGCAAACAGAAGGTAATACGCGGCATCCGCAGGGTATCCAAGCCCGGACTCCGTGTCTACGCGGGCTATGAAGAAATGCCGAAGGTGATGAACGGGCTGGGTATAGCCATCGTTTCCACCTCAAAGGGCATTATGACAGACAAACAGGCCCGGGCGCTCCGGGTCGGCGGCGAAGTGCTCGCGTTCGTCTGGTAACAGGAGTCGGAGGTATTAAGATGTCAAGAATTGGTAGAGCACCGGTTTTAGTCCCCGCCGGAGTCGATGTGGCGATTGATGAGATGGGACACAAGATAACCGTAAAAGGCCCCCTCGGAACACTTACCGGGGATATTCACCCCCGTATTGAGGTCCGGGTAGAAAACGGAACAATATTCGTCGAGCGTCAAAGCGACGAAAAAGAGGACCGGAGCCTGCACGGACTTACCCGTTCGCTTATCAACAACATGGTGGCTGGCGTGACCTCGGGATTTCAGAAGACGCTTGAAGTAATCGGGGTGGGCTATAAGGCCGTTTTACAGGGGCAGACGCTGATGCTATATGTGGGATATTCGCTTGATGCCAATGGTCGCCCCCAGGAAAAGTACTGCATAAAGGCGCCCGAGGGGATAAAATTTGAGGTTCCGGAAAAAATGCCGGTACCGACAATAATAGTCAAGGGTTGCGACAAGCAGCTGGTCGGGCAGGTTGCCGCCGACATCCGCAGCATGAGGCCGCCCGAGCCCTATCACGGCAAGGGTATAAAATATAAGGACGAGGTTGTCCGCCGCAAAGTCGGCAAGACCGGTAAGTAAGGAGTGGAGATGACATGGTAACAAAGAAAGACACCAACAAAGCCCGAGTGAGACGCCACAGGCGGGTCAGAGCCAGAATATCCGGGACCGCAGAGCGCCCCCGTCTGTCTGTTTACCGCTCCTTAAATCATATATCGGCACAGATTATAGACGACGAGCGGGGTGTGACAATAGTCAGCGCATCCACCTATGAAAAAGATTTTCAAGGCAAGGATACCGGCAACAAGGCGGCTGCCAGGCTCGTTGGCAAGAAACTTGCCGAGAGAGCGCTTGAGAAGGGTATTGCCAATGTCATATTTGACCGCGGCGGATATCTGTATCACGGACGTGTATCGGAATTGGCTGAGGGAGCCCGCGAGGGCGGCCTGAAGTTATGAGCCCTTGTGGCTTATTCCGGTTTGTACACTGTTCAAACATCAGTATTTGAACAAATTTCAGGAGGAAAAAATGACTAACAGAAATATGAGCCGCCGTGAACCCCGCAAAAAGGAAAGCGAATTCAAAGAACAGATGGTTTCGCTTAACCGCGTCTCCAAGACAGTAAAGGGCGGACGCATTGCACGCTTTGCTGCAGTCATGGTCGTTGGTGATGGCAACGGAAGAGTCGGAGTGGGTCTAGGCAAGGCCGCCGAGGTTCCCGAGGCTATCCGCAAGGGAATTGAGGACGCGAAGAAGAATTTAATCGAAGTATCTCTCAAAGGTTCTACCATACCCCACGAGGTGATAGGCATTTACGGGGCCGGCAAAGTGCTGCTCAAGCCTGCCGCCCCGGGTACAGGAATAATCGCAGGCGTGAAAATCAGGCCGGTGCTTGAGCTTGCCGGCATCAAGAACATCCGGGCTAAGTCGCTCAGGTCAAACAACCCGGTTAATGTCGTCAAGGCAACCATCGAGGGGCTGAGGGCGCTTCGCTCTGCAGAGGAAGTCGCCAAAATCCGGGACATCGATGCCGAAGCGCTCAGGGGTTAAAAGGAGGCTGCGAAATGGTAAAAATTACGCTTGTAAGAAGTCTGATTGGCAGCAAACCCGCCCAGACCGCCACGGCCGAGTCGCTCGGGCTTCGCAAAATCGGCGACAGTATTGTCCTTGAGGACAACGGTGCCACCCGGGGCAAGATTAAAGTGATAGAGCACCTTGTCAGGGTTGAAAAGCAGTAAAGGAGGAAGAAAATGAAACTCCACGAGTTATCGCCTGCCCCCGGCTCGGTAAAAGCCGACAAACGCAAAGGCAGAGGTATGAGTTCGGGACACGGCAAGACCGCCGGCAGGGGACATAAAGGCCAGTGGGCCCGCTCGGGCGGTGGTGTCCGTCCCGGTTTTGAAGGCGGACAGCTCCCGCTCTACAGAAAGCTACCCAAAAGAGGCTTCAAAAACAGATTTGCCAAAAAATACGCAATAGTCAATCTTTCCGACCTCAACGTATTTGAGGACGGAGATGTGGTTGATATAAACCTTTTACTTGAAAAGAGAGTAGTTCGTAAAGCATATGACGGGCTGAAGGTGCTCGGAGACGGCAGTCTTGAAAAGAAGCTGACTGTCAGGGCAGCAGTCTTTTCGGAAAGCGCTAAGGAAAAGATAATGGCATCAGGCGGGAAAATCGAGGAGGTATAAGGATGTTTCAGACAATAAAGAACGCGTGGAATATCCCGGAGCTCCGCAAAAGGATTCTTTTCACGCTTCTCATAATACTCCTGTACCGTCTGGGTGCCAATATTCCGGTACCCTATATCAGCCAGGACGTTCTCAGCTCCTTTAACAAGGTAGCAGCCGGCTCGATATTCCAGTTTATAAACATTATCTCGGGCAATGCCTTCGGCAAGGCGACCCTCTTTGCGCTTTCAGTACAGCCCTATATTACTGCGTCGATTGTCATTCAGCTTCTGACCGTTGCAATTCCGGCGCTCGAGAAGATGTCCAAGGATGAGAACGGCAAGAAAAAGCTGACCGCCGCCACCCGTTGGGTGACTGTGGGTATCGGCATCGTTATGGCATACGGATACGCGATGCTGATGAGCAGCTATAATATGCTGACATTCACCTCAACCGATGAGCACAGGTTTTTCAAGTACGCGGTTATCGTCGCCTGCTACTGTGCCGGCACCGCGCTTATCATGTGGCTGGGCGAGAAGGTTAACGAATTCGGAATCGGTAACGGCATTTCGATAATCCTGTTCTCCAACATCATTTCAAGAGGACCGGCAATGATTAGTAGCCTCTGGAGGCTGATGTTCAACGACGAAGGCATGTTCAGCCTGCTGGGACTTCTCCTTGCCCTCATTTCGTTAGCCGTAATCATTGCGGCCGTGGGGCTGGTCGTGTGGTTCACGAACAGCGAGCGGCGAATCCCGATTCAATACGCGAAGCGGGTTGTCGGGCGCAAGATGTACGGGGGGCAGACCTCACACCTACCGCTCAAGCTCAATATGTCGGGTGTTATGCCCATAATTTTCGGCAGCTCAATAGTCGCCATACCGGCAACCATTGCCTCCTTTGCACCGAAAGTAAAGTGGTTGCAATGGATTAACAAGAACTTCAATTACTATACATGGCCCTATCTGGTCGTCTTCCTGCTGCTCATCATAGCATTTTCCTTTTTCTACGTCACGATATCATTTAACCCGGTCGAGGTTGCGAACAATATCAAGACAAACGGTGGCTCGGTCCCCGGGATACGCCCCGGCAAGCCGACTGCCCAGTATATCCAGAAGATACTCAACCGCATAACCCTCATTGGCGGAGTATTTTTGTGCTTTGTGGCCGGTTTCCCGATGCTGATAACCATAATAGACTACGCCATCCACAACGGCTCGCTGACCTTCGGAGGTCTTGCATTCGGCGGCAGCTCACTGCTCATTGTGGTGGGTGTCGCGCTTGAAACGGTTCGCGAACTTGAAGCCCAGATAACCATGCGCAACTACAAGGGCTTCCTTGACTGAGTTCGGAGCATATAATGAACCTGATTATTATGGGAGCCCCCGGTGCCGGGAAAGGCACACAGGCACAAATAATTTCCGAAAAACTCGGCATCCCGACCATCTCAACCGGCGACATACTTCGGGGCGCGATAGCGGCCGGAACCGAGCTGGGCAACTCCGCCAAATCCTATATGGACCGCGGGGAGCTGGTCCCGGACGATGTGGTTATCGGGATTGTGAGGCAGTATCTTGAGTCGGAGTGCTGCAAAGACGGTTTTTTGCTCGACGGCTTTCCGCGCTCGATAGAGCAGGCTGAAGCACTGCAGAAATTCGGAGTAAAAATCGACGCGGTGCTCGCCATTGAGGTCGACGACGATAAGATTGTCGAGCGCATGGGCGGACGCAGAGTCTGCCCGGGCTGCGGAGCCTCCTATAACCTAAAGTACAAACCTCCCAGGGTACCGGGCAGGTGCGACAGATGCTCGGCAGAGCTGTATGCCCGCAGCGATGACAACCCCGAAACCGTCCGAACCCGGCTTGCCACCTACCACAGTCAGACCGAGCCGGTAAAAAAATTCTACGCCGAGCGGGGACTTCTGGTGTCTGTCGACGGCAACAACGGGATAGAAAACACATCAGGGCTTCTGCAAAAGGCGCTGAGCCGCCTGACTGAAAAAGATGATACGGCTGAAGAATAAAGAGCAGCTCTCTCTCATGAAGCAGGCCGGGCGGATTGCCGGCGAGGCGCTGCTCTTGGCCCGGGAGTCGGTCAGGGAAGGAATGAGCACCTGGGAGCTCGACCGGATAATAAGAGAATTCATTGAGAAGTCGGGTGCCCGGCCATCCTTTCTGAACTACAGCGGTTTTCCGGCCTCAACCTGCATCAGTATTAACGACGAAGTAATTCACGGTATTCCCTCAAAAAAAAGAATTCTTGTGTCAGGCGATATTGTCTCGATTGATGTCGGCGCGAATTACCGGGGCTACCACGGCGACGCCGCAAGAACCATTCCGGTCGGCCGGGTGAGTAAAGAGGCCGAGCGCTTGATTGAAATTGCGCGCAAAAGCTTCTTTGAAGGCCTGGCAAAGGCGGTGTCCGGCAATCGTGTTGGCGATATAGGACATGCAATACAGCGTTGCGTCGAGGCCGAGGGGTTTTCGGTAGTGAGAGCCTATATCGGGCACGGTATCGGGCAACAACTGCACGAGCAGCCCGATGTGCCGAATTACGGGTTGCCCGGTCGGGGCGTGCGGCTATGTGCCGGGATGACGCTGGCTATCGAGCCGATGATAAACGCCGGGGGATTTGAGGTTGTGTCCCCCCCCGGAGAATGGCCGGTGAGAACGGCCGACCGAAGTCTGTCTGCGCATTACGAAAACACCGTAGCCATAACCGAGGAAGGGCCTCTGTTATTTACGATGTGTGACCCGGATTGGTGAATAAATGATGCCTCATGAGAAAAAGAATAGGGGGAGGGATTATTCTGCCAAAAGATGATGTTATAGAATTCGAAGGCACGGTAATTGAAGCGCTTCCGAACGCAACCTTCAAGGTAAAGCTCCCGAACGGCCATATTGTGATGGCCCACATTTCGGGCAAACTCAGGATGCACTATATACGTATACTGCCGGGTGACAGGGTGACCGTCGAAGTTTCGGTCTACGACCTCACAAAAGGCAGGATTACCTGGCGCTCAAAATAGGGCAAAAGGACATAATTACGAAGGGAATGGCACAAGCACATGAAAGTGAAACCATCCGTTAAAAAAATCTGCGAAAAGTGCAAGATTATCAGAAGACACGGCCGGGTCAGGGTCATCTGCGAAAATCCCAAGCACAAGCAGAGACAGGGCTGAAGAGTTTTTCGGCCACACCACGCTATATGCGGCAATGCCGCGGATTCCGCTGAGGGACCGGCGTCATACCGCCAGACAAAACCAATAAAAACCGATACAGAGAGGTAAAAAGAATGGCTCGTATAGCAGGCGTTGACATTCCGAATCAGAAGCGTGTTGATATTGCCCTTACCTATATTTACGGCATAGGACGCAGCACCGCCCAGAAAATCCTTGCGGCGACAGGAATAAATCCAGACACACGCGCCAAGGATTTGACCGAGGATGAAATTGCGAAACTTCGCGAAGAGATTGAAGCGCATTATCATGTAGAAGGAGATTTGCGCCGCGAGGTCGCCATGAATATCAAGCGTTTGGTCGAAATCAACTGCTACCGCGGGATACGGCACAGAAAGGGGCTGCCGGTCAGGGGGCAGAGGACACGGACCAATGCCCGGACCAGAAAGGGCCCGGCAAAGACAATTGCAAACAAGAAGAAATAAGGAGCAGCACATAAGATGGCGAATGCAGGGAGAAAGGTTGTCAAAAGACGCCGCGAGAAGAAGAATATCCCCGAGGGTGCCGTTCACATCCGGGCAACCTTCAATAACACCATAGTTACGATTACCGACAAACAGGGTAACACCATATCCTGGGCTTCGGCCGGCGAGCTGGGTTTCAGGGGTTCAAGAAAATCCACCCCCTTTGCAGCTCAGTCTGCGTCAGAGACGGCGGCGAGGGCGGCCATTGAGCATGGGCTGAAAACGGTTGAAGTCTATGTCAGAGGACCGGGTTCGGGCAGAGAAGCGGCAATCCGCGCGCTTGAGACCGCCGGGCTTCAGGTCACAATGATAAAGGACGTAACGCCGATACCCCACAACGGGTGCAGACCGCCCAAGCGCAGACGCGTATAAATTATTCGGAGGTATTACAGGTAAAATGGCAAGATATACCGGTCCCGTTTGCAAGATTTGCCGCAGGGAAGGCACAAAGCTGTTTCTCAAGGGCGATCGTTGCACTACAAAATGCACGCTTGATACCAGGCGGGGCAGCAAGGCGCCCGGCCAGCACGGAGCAACTTCAAGAAAGCAGAAGGAATACGGCATTCATCTTCGCGAGAAGCAGAAGGTCCGCAGATATTACGGCGTGCTTGAGAGACAGTTTGTCAATTACTTTGAAAAAGCAGCCCGCTCCAAGGGAATGACCGGCGAGAACCTGCTTATTATGCTTGAGCGGCGGCTCGACAATGTGGTTTACAGAATGGGCTTGGGCACTTCCCGCAGTGAGGCGCGCCAGCTGGTATTGCACGGCCATATTATGGTCAACGGCAAAAAGGCCGATATCCCCTCTATGCTCCTTCGGGCCGGAGACGAGGTGTCGGTAACCGAGAGATTCAAGAATTCAAAGAAATTCCTCGGCACCAAGAAAATTGTCGGTGAAAAGGAACACACAACACCCGGGCTTCTAGACAACTTCAGGAGCGCTACGGTGCCGAAATGGCTTGTCACCGACAAGGAGAAGGTCACAGGCAAGCTCATTTCGCTGCCCGCAAGGGACGACATTGACTTTGATATCAACGAGCGGCTTATTGTCGAGTTTTATTCCAAGTAATATTCCAAGGGGAGCCGCATAACTCCGCTTGATTATTGCAAGGGAGCGCGGCAACAAGACCAAAAGCGAAACACGGCGCCCGTAAATATTAATCGGAGGATTTATTTGGAATGATAGAAATAGAAAAACCGAACATTACCACTGTTGACCTCAGCGAGGACGGAAGGTTCGGCAAGTTTATAGTTGAGCCTCTGGAGCGCGGATATGGCATAACACTCGGGAATTCTCTCCGCAGGGTGCTGCTCAGCTCGCTTCCCGGGGTTGCCGTGACCAGCGTCAAGATAGACGGTGTACTCCATGAGTTTTCAACCATACCCGGAGTCCGAGAGGATGTCACCGAAATTATCCTCAATGTCAAAGGGATTACCGCCAAGCTGCACACAAACGCGCTCAAGACGGTTATCATTGATGTTACCGGAGAGCGCGAGGTTAAGGCAGGCGATATAAAGCACGACGCCGATATTGAAATACTCAATCCAGACCATCATATAGCCACAATCGGCGAGAACGAGCGCCTTTACATGGAGCTCACCTTTGACCACGGCCGCGGGTATGTGTCGCAGGAACGCAATAAGCTGCTTCACAGCGCGCAGCTCGGCCCCAATGTAAGCCCGCCTATCGGCATAATATACACCGACTCGATTTACACCCCGGTTTACAGCGTTAATTACACGGTTGAAAATACCCGTGTCGGCAATATCACAGACCTTGACAAACTGACGCTTGAAGTCCTCACTAACGGAACCATAACCGCAAAGGAAGCGATTTCACTGGGAGCCAAGATTCTCAACGAGCATCTCAACTTGTTTGTGGATTTGTCGGACGAAGCAAAGAAGGCAGAAATAATGGTCGAGAGAGAAGAGACCATCAAGGAAAAGGTTCTTGAGATGACCATTGAGGAACTTGACTTGTCGGTACGAAGTTTCAACTGCCTCAAGCGTGCCGGCATTGATACGGTCGAAGACCTGACAAACCGTACCGTGGAGGATATGATTAAAATCCGCAACCTCGGGAAGAAATCGCTTGAGGAGGTTGAGCAGAAGCTGCGTTCGCTCGGCCTTAGCTTTAAGACCGTAGAAGAATAACCTTCTCAAAAACAAACCTAAATTAATCTACAAGGCAAAATCTCCAAAGGAGGGAACCCATAATGCCCACCAGAAAACTCGGCAGGACCAGCTCGCAAAGACGCGCGATGCTCCGCGGGCTTGTAACCCTGCTGCTTGAAAACGGACAGGTCGAGACCACGCTGACAAGAGCAAAGGAGGTTCGTTCGGTAGCCGAGAAGATGATAACACTCGGCAAAAAGAACACCCTGGCCAGCCGCCGCGCAGCACTTTCATATATAACCAAGGAGGACGTTGTCTCAAAGCTCTTCAATGAGATAGCGCCCGGATACGCCGACAGGAACGGCGGATATACCCGTATTTTCAAAATCGGCCCCCGTCGCGGGGACGCGGCCGAAATGGCTATCGTCCGGCTCGTGGATTAGCCGATAAAATCTTTGGATTCTGAGGATTCTCAAGAGTTATTGATCTTTTAAGCGGGGTATGTACACCCCCGGATGTAAACCACCCGTAAGAGCCGGCGCATATGCGCCGGCTCTTACGGGTTAGCATTATTTTGCCAGCTCCCTGACGGTTCTCCAGAGCGACTCTATATCCTTTTGAGTATTGTATATTCCAAAGCTTGCCCGAATAGCACCGTCAGCCGGGGTTTTAAGGGTTGCGTGGCCAAGCGGCGAGCAGTGAAAACCGCTGCGCACGCAGATACCCGCCCTGTCAAGCTCGCGCGCTGCGGTGTCTGACGGAATATCCCGCACATTAAAGAGCATAACAGCCCCGACGTGTGCCGGCGCATAGATTGTAACCCCCCTCACAGACGAGAGCATATCATAAAGTGTGTGATAAAGCATGTTGGCATGCGCCCGGATATTGATGATGCCATGCGCAGTTATCGTCTTTATCCCCTCGGACAACCCGGCGATGGCGGGAACCGCGAGGGTTCCGGCCTCATACCTCTCTGGTGAAAAATCCGGCATACCCGCCTCAAGCGAGTTGACGCCGTTGCCACCCTCGGTCAGCGTGTCGAGCAGTACGCCGCTTCGCAGCGCCAAAATCCCGCAGCCCTGCGGGCCGAGCAGGCCTTTGTGGCCGGGAGCGCAGAGCGCGTCGATATTCATTTTTTTCATGTCGATGGGAAGATGTCCCGCTGATTGGGCCGCGTCGACGACAAAAAGTATTCCCCGCCGGCGGCACAGGGCTCCGATTTCACGCAGCGGGAGCACACGCGAGCAGATGTTTGAGCTGTGGCAGCAGATGAGCATCCGGGTATTGGGCCTTATCAGGCTTGAAATATGTGAGCATATAAGCGCCGAGGCGGGCGGCCGGCTCTCAACCGTCAGCGAGGGGTAAATATCATACTCGATTATCCCCTCCTGCGCCATTCGCCAGAGCGGCCGCAGGACCGAGTTGTGTTCCAGGTCGCTTAGCAGCACATGGTCTTTTGGACGGAGTACGCCTTTGATGACAATATTCAAGGCATGTGTGGTATTCAGTGTAAAAACAATATTTTCAGGCTCGCACCCGAGCAGTGCGGCGGCATTCTCACGGCATTCATAAACCTTTTCGGCGGCGGCCAGCGACAATGAATGAGCCCCTCGGCCCGGGTTGCCGCAGTAATTCTCAAGGCAGTTGAGAACCTCTTTGCATACTGCGGGCGGTTTGGGAAAGCTTGTCGCCGCGTTGTCAAGATAAATCACATATAACCGCCTCCTCTTACTATGCGGCTGATGCAGATTCCGGAGGCGTTCAGGACGGCTTTTACATTGGCTTCCTGAATACAGTCATACTCAACACCGTAAGCGCAGCCTCTTTTTGTAACCGATGAATCAAGCTTGACAACGTTTGCCCGTATAGCCGCGGTAGCAAGTGCCTTCTGCGCCTTCTGAGCCGTAGTCATCGAGCCTATTACGGCTGTGCAGTCAACCATTCAACAGGACCTCCCCTCGGTTAAACTGAATCGGTTCTAATGTCAATATATGTCGAGGGGGGGCTTTATGTGTATATATCAGCCGGCTTTTCTCGTAATGCCGGGCAGAGCTGCGGCAAAAATGAGCAGCACCACAGCTATGTAGGGTGACGCAAGGCTTCCCGAGGCCAGCGGCTGTGCCGTGCTCTCGGCAGGAGTCAGGAGAAGGCTTGGAAACAGAGTGAAAACTATATATGCGGCAATTGAGTTGAGCAGTCCCTGAATGAGCTTTGCGACAAAATACCCGCCATAGCTCAGCCCACGGCCCGAGGATACCGAGATAACCTGAAAATGCACCGACAGCCCCGACCAGCCGACTATGAAGGCGGCAAGGCAAACGCCGGCAATACCCGGCCCGAGGGCCGAGGCTGCGCTCACACCGCCCGAGAGCTCGAGTATGCCGTAGAGCAGGGCGACCGAGGCGGCCGGAAGACCGAGAGCTGAGATAATGTTGGCAAAGCAGCCGACAAGAGAGGAGAAAAAGACGACATACGCGCATACTGCCAGCATACCCTCGGCGGCGTGAGTCACAGATGAAGTGAAAGCAGTAATTCCGTCGGGATATATTTTTATTTCGTGACTGTATTTCTGCTCCTGTCCCGACGCAAATCGGCGCTGCGAAATGCCGACTAAAAAGGCACTAAAGAGAGTTATGGTATAGAGCACGGCGCCAATGGCGCGGTTTGAGTAAAGTGAGACGCCGACTGCATTTATCAGGAATGCCGAGCTCGGGTTGTTACAGAAGGTGAGGAGACGCGAAGCTTCTTTTTTTGAGATGCAGCCCTGGTCGAGGAGCACCGCGACGCTGCGAGCCCCGACCGGAGGGCCGCAAAATGCCCCGAGCAAAACGGCGCAGGCCGATGCCCCCGAGATTCCGAAAATCCACCCCAGCGGGCGGTTTAGGTATTTACCGATAAGCTCGCCCAGCCCGCTTGTGACAATCAGCTCGGATATCACCATAAAAGGGAAGAGCGAGGGGATGACCGTGCGGACGCAGAGGACGAGCCCCGCTCCCATATATTCGATGGCCGCGTCGGGGCTCTTCAATATAAGAATCAGCGAAAAGCCGCACATGAAAAAGAAGAACAGCTGCCCGGGCGTCGGAAGCCTTCGGATCACACGTCCTCCTCGTGTGGGCATGAATTTTGTACCTCCGGCATAAAATATACAGATACCGGTACTCGGAATCCATTTTAATCATATGCGGTATGAAGCCATAACTATGAAAGAAAACCCTTCATGCAAAAAGTTGTTGCCGGACTGGACTGCCTTGCCGCTAACCGGTCAACACACCCGGTACAAAGGGCAGCGCCCTGACAAAATTCATATATGGGGACGGTCACAAATATGAAGCCGAAAAGAGACGACAGCTCAAGGGCAAAGCGCATGAGCATGCTGCAGCGGCTGGGGCAGAAGCTTGACATTCCGGCAGATGTGCTCAGCGGAATACATATTGAGCTCAGAGGCCGGAACAACTTGACTGTAAGGGGCTGCCGGAAAATCCTGCACTATACCGAAACAGAGGTCAGGGTAAGGCTCAGTGGGCAGACGCTTCAGATTTGCGGCTCCAGCCTTTACTGCACGGCCTATCACAGAGGAGTGGTTGAAATCGACGGAATTATAGATTCGCTTTGCTTTATAGGACAGTCGGGGAGAGCAAAATGAAGCTTGTGTACTTCTTCTGCGGCGGCATGAAGCTGGGCGCCGAGCGTGAGGACACCGAGAGAATTCTCAACCTCTGTCTTAAGTACGGCATTATTTATAAGGACCTGAAGCTCGGCCCAGGCAGCATCACGCTTGAGTGCTCGATGTACACCGCAGAGCTGCTCCGCCTTGCCTGCGCCGAGCGCGGGATTAGTCTATGGGTTGTTGAGAAATACGGGCTGCCCGTTATACTGCGCCGCTACAAAAGGCGGGTCGGGGTGCTCGTGGGGCTGATACTGGCAGCAGTGCTGGTATTTTTATCCGAGAGATTTGTATGGGATATACGCATCACAGGATGCGAAAACATAGAAGAAAATGATGTGATACTTCAGCTTGGCGAGCAGAATTTCAGGATAGGCAGCTACATCCCTACGCTTGATGTAGACGTTATTGAGAACCGCTTCCTGATAAATTCCGAGGATATTGCATGGATTTCAATAAACCTCAGGGGCAGCGTAGCATATGTGGAGATAAGAGAAAAAACAAAAAAGCCCGAGCCTAAAAATCATGTCCCCGCCAACCTGATAGCCGCGCGCGACGGGCAGATAGAGGCAATTGAGGCCACTTCGGGAAAACCGGTGGTGAAGGTCGGCGACCATGTGAGACAAGGAGACCTTTTAGTCAGCGGAGTATACGACAGCAGCGTCTGGGGGTACCGCTATACCCGCGCCGAAGGAGCGGTTTACGCCCGGACGTCAAGGGAAATACATGTTGAAATACCGCTGGAGTATGAGGTAAAGCGCTACAGCGGCGAGGAGCATACCGAAACTGCGCTTATTTTCTTCTCAAAAGAAATAAAACTTTACAGAAATACTGGATTTTTGAGCGGCACATATGATACAATATGTAGCGTGGAGGATATATGCCTTTTCGACGGCACCCGGCTGCCGCTCTCGCTTGCCCGTACTGTCTACAGATGGTATACAAAAGAGACAGCAACCCGAAGCGCCGGGCAGGCGGCAGAGCTGGCCTATGCTGAGCTGGACCGGCAGATAGCCGAGCTCACCCTAGGCGGCGCGCAGCTGCTGAGAAAGAGCATTTCATGGCTGCTGACCGAGAACTCATATCGCCTTGACTGCAACCTGACTTTGATTGAGAACATAGCACTTACCTCAGAATTTGAGGTGGTCGAATAATATAGGAGACCTGATGAAGCAGAAAACATTGATATTTGAGACAAACGAGCTGACCGCCCGGGTTTTCGGCCCCTTTGATGAAAACATCAGGGCTATTGAAAAGGAATTCGGAGTGAGTGTAAGCAACCGCGCCGCCGACGGCGGCGACGCCGTGACCGTGAGCGGCGCCGCCGACCAGGGCGTGGTTATGGCGGCAAAGGTAATTTCCTTCCTGCGGCGGATGGCCGAATACGAGGAGACCATATCTGAGCAGTCGTTGCGCTACCTCATTGAAACCGTGAAGAGCGGCAACGAGGCCGAGCTCTCGGATTTCGGTGACGACTGCCTCTGCGTGACCACCCGCGGCCGGCCGATTAAGGCCAAGACGGTAGGACAGAAACAATATGTTGAAAAAATCAAGAAAAACACCATAACCATAGGGGTGGGGCCGGCCGGCACCGGCAAGACCTTCCTTGCCGTCGCCATGGCGGTCAAAGCCCTGCGGGACAAGCAGGTGTCGCGGATAATCCTGACCCGGCCGGCAATCGAGGCCGGCGAGAAGCTCGGGTATCTGCCCGGCGACCTTCAGAGCAAAATTGACCCATACCTGCGGCCGCTGTACGACGCACTCTATGAGATGATAGGCCCCGAGAACTATGCCCGGCTGCACGAAAAGCAGACCATCGAGGTAGCTCCGTTGGCCTATATGCGGGGACGCACGCTCGACGACTCCTTCATAATCCTTGACGAGGCGCAAAACGCCACACCCGAGCAGATGAAAATGTTTCTGACCCGCCTCGGGTTCAATACAAAGGCGGTAGTTACCGGCGACCTGACTCAGACCGACCTACCGCGCGGACAGAAAAGCGGTCTTGCCCAGGTGGTAAAACTCCTTGCCGGAATTGAGGATATAGCCATACACAACTTTTCGGAGCGCGACGTCGTGCGCCACAAGCTGGTGCAAAAGATTATTTTAGCCTATGAAAGATACGACCGGGAGCAGCAGAACCGCTCCCAGCCATCGGCAAGATACCGGAAATTAAAGGGGGTTGTCAAGCAATGAAGACACCGAAACTCAGAATTTATTTTGACAACCTTCAGGACAGGTTGCCGGCCGGCTACAAACTCATGCGCCTTGTGCGTCGGGCCGCTGAGGCGGTGCTGCAGAGCGAGGCTGTCAGGTGCGACGCCGAGGTGTCTGTCACCTTTGCCGATGATGCTCAGATGAGAGTTCTGAACAAAAAATACCGCGCAGTCGACAAGGCCACCGACGTACTGTCCTTTCCGCTTGAGGATGGGCCGGTGACCTCAGACGAGCCACTGGTGCTCGGGGATATTGTGATTTCGCTTGAGAGAGCGCGGCGGCAGGCCGAGGAGTACGGTCACAGCTATGAGCGGGAGGTCGCCTTTCTCTGCGCGCACGCCATGCTGCACCTCTTGGGATACGACCACGAGAGAGGCGAGGAGGCCGACCTTGACATGCGGCGCCGCCAGCGCCGGATTCTGGAATCCATAGGACTCGGGGAGCACCCCGGAGCATGAGAAAAACAGGATTTATAGCGATTGTGGGGCGTCCGAATGTCGGCAAATCGACACTGCTCAACGCTATTCTCGGCGAGAAGGTCTCGATAATCTCAAACAAGCCCCAGACCACCCGCAACCGGGTAACCGGAATCCACAATGTGGGCGACTGTCAATATGTCTTTCTCGACACCCCGGGGATGCTAAAGCCAAGAAACCTGCTGGGCGACTATATGGCAAGGACTGCCGACCAAACGATGCGGGAGGCCGACGCGGTGATACTGGTGGCAGATGTCAACAAACCGATATCGGTTGCCGAGGAGAATGTTATCGCCTACCTCAAGGAGTCGGGGACCGGCTCTATTTTGGCAATTAACAAAATTGACCTTTCTACCAGAGAAAGGTTGGCCGGGACTATAGCCGCCTATGCCGAACTGCATGATTTTGACGCAGTAGTGCCGATAAGCGCAAAAAAAAGCAAAAATATTGACATATTGCTTGAGGAATGCAAAAATTTCCTGACCGAATCCGAATGGTATTTCCCGGAGGATATGCTAACCGACCAGCCCGAGCGGCAGATTGCCGCCGAGATAATCCGCGAAAAGCTGCTGCGGACACTGAATCAGGAGGTGCCGCACGGGATAGCGGTTGTTATCGAGGAATTCTCAGACGAGGAGAAGCTTATCAGCGTCCGCGCCGAGATTTTCTGCGAGCGGCAGTCACACAAGAAGATTATAATCGGGAAGGGCGGCGCGGCACTGAAACTTGCCGGGACATATGCGCGCGAGGAGCTTGAGCGCTTTTTCGACAAAAAGGTTTATCTGGATCTTTGGGTAAAGGTAAAGGAAAACTGGCGTGAGAACGCCGGTATGGTGAGGAATTTCGGTTACAGGGACGAATAAACACCAAAGGAGGAGGGCGGCAGATGCTGTTTTCAACCGAGGCGCTGGTGCTCAGGTGCATGGATACCAGCGATTATGACCGCATTCTGACCCTCCTTACCCCCGAGCAGGGCAGAATCAGCGTCATAGCCAAGGGCGTGCGCTCGCCGAGGAGCAGATTCGCCTCGGCCTGCCAGCCCTATGTTTACGGGAGCTACGAAATATACCGCAAGGGCGACACAAACTGGCTGCGGGGCGGCTCGGTTATCGAGTTTTTCAGCGATATACGCGCCGACATCGAAAAGCTCTCACTTTCGGCCTATATCAGCGATGTCGCTGCCGAGGTGACCGGCGAGCTGGTTCCGGCAGTAGATATACTCAGGATGACCCTGAACACGCTCTACGCAATCGCCAAAGAAATACGGCCGGCCGCCGACATCAAGGCGGTATATGAGTTCAGGGCCGCCGGGTATGCCGGGTATATGCCGGATATTTCGCATTGCGCCCTCTGCCGCTCCGACAATGCCGGGGTTACATACCTTGATGTCATGAACGGCCGGCTTGTCTGCCCGGTCTGTCTTAACAGGCAGCCGGCGGCAGAGCCCCAAGAGGACTCCGACCCGGTTTACGAGCGAAGTATCCTGATGCCCCTGTCGGCCCCGGCGCTGGCCGGGGCGCGCTATGCACTCAGCGCCCTGCCCGAGCGGATGTTCTCCTTCAGAATCACCGACCCGGCGGCCTGCCGCGAGTTTCACCGGGCTGCCGAGGCCTATCTATTAAACCACCTTGAGCGGGGCTTCGACTCGCTGAACTTTTACAAGTCGCTTGTGGGATAGCTCGGGCTCCGCCCCACACCCCGCCTTCCTTCGGGGGCGCTGCTCCCAAACCCCCGCTCAAGGGACCTTTTTTAAAAAGTCCCTTAAGAATCTTCAGAAATTTCAAACAAAAATAGGGCTCATACATAAATTGATACTTAATAAATTCAATTAGTATGTCTGATAAACTTATTAGAAACGAGAAATTGGAAACGAGAAACTACCAGAGGATAGAAATGCAATTTTCAGAAAAAACGCTTACAACGCTTGAATTTGATAAAATCCGGGCAATGCTTGCCGCCTGCGCGCAGACCGAGGGGTCAAGGGAGCTTGCCATGTCGCTTGCGCCGAGCGCAGATGTCACCGAGGTCCTGCGCCGACTGAGGCACACGAGCGACGCCAGGCGGCTTATCGGTGCCAAGGGGACGCCCTCATTCGGTAATGTCCGGGACATGTTAAAAGTCACCGAGCGAGCCAAACTCGGGGCGATACTCACCACGCGCGAGCTGCTTGATGTCGCGAACCTGCTTCGCACCACCCGCTCGCTAAAAGAATATATAAGGACAAACAAGCTCTTTGAAACCTCGCTCGATGAAATTTTCGAACGGCTCACACCCGAGCGGCAGGTTGAGGAGCATATTCTGAATGCAATTCTTGCCGAGGACCAAATCGCCGATAATGCAAGCAGCCGGCTCTCGGACATCCGACGGAGAATTAAGTCTGTAAACAATAAAATAAAGGACCTGCTCTCAAAGTACACAAGCGGGGCGTATTCAAAATACCTCCAGGAAAACATCGTGACCCAGCGCGGCGGCCGGTATGTCGTGCCGGTAAAAATCGAATGCAAAAACGATATAAAGGGCCTGGTTCACGACACCTCGGCGTCGGGCGCTACCATATTTGTCGAGCCCTATGACGTGGTTGAGGCCAACAACGAGCTGCGCGAGCTTGAGGCCGCCGAAGCATACGAAATTGAAAAAATACTCGCCGCCCTGTCGGCCGAGGTCGACAGCGTCTCGGATACCATATGGCTCAATTATGATATCATAACCGAACTTGCCTTTGTCTTTGCCTGCGGTGAGCTATCCTTCAGGATGAACGGCGTCGCCCCGGCAATATCTGGTGAGAAGTCAATCTCGCTGCGCCGAGCAAGGCATCCGCTCATAGACAAGGATAAGGTTGTGCCGATAGACATCGAGATAGGGCGGGGGCGAGACACCCTGATAATCACCGGCCCCAACACCGGCGGCAAAACCGTGTCACTAAAAACACTCGGGCTGCTGACCATAATGGCTCAGGCCGGGCTACACATCCCGGCCGGCGAGCCCTCTGAGATATGCGTCTTTGACAACGTGCTGGCCGACATCGGAGACGAGCAGAGCATAGAGCAGTCACTCTCAACCTTCTCGGCGCATATGGTGAATATAGTATCGATAATCAGGCAAATAACCGACCGGTCTCTGGTGCTCTTTGACGAGCTGGGTGTCGGCACCGACCCAATAGAGGGTGCGGCACTGGCCATCGCAATTATTGAAGCGGTGCGCGGAAAGGGCGCAATCTGCGCCGCCACCACACACTATGCCGAGCTTAAGGCCTACGCGCTTGAGACCGAGGGAGTCGACAACGCTTCCTGCGAATTTGATATTGAAACCCTCATGCCGACCTACCGGCTGATTATCGGAACTCCCGGCAAATCCAACGCCTTTGCCATATCCGAAAAGCTGGGGTTGCCGGCCGAAATCATCGGGCGTGCAAGGCGCTCGGTAAGCCCCGACAGCCGGCGTTTTGAGGTTGTGATAGAAAAGCTCGAGCGGAGCAGGATTGAGACCGAGCGCCAACGCGAGGAGCTTGCCCGGCTGCGCGCCGAGTACGAAAAATTCAAGGCCGAGGCCGAGAAAAAGCTCATATCCAGCCAAAAGCAGGCCGAGGCTGAGCTTGAGAAAGCAAGAGAAAAGGCGCGGGTGATAGTCGAGAGCGCCCGGGCGTCGAGTGATTTTATTTTCGACAGGCTTGAAAAGACCAAGA
The DNA here is from genome assembly GCA_012837425.1 of Clostridiales bacterium. Classification (GTDB taxonomy): domain Bacteria; phylum Bacillota; class Clostridia; order Oscillospirales; family CAG-272; genus UMGS1002. The sequence continues at coordinate 71,515 of DURE01000006.1, read as the reverse complement.
AAGAGTTTGAGCGCGAGCGGTCGGAGCAGGCGCTCGAGCGTGCAAGGCAGGAGATAAGGGCACACCTGCGCACCTCTGCCGACAAATACAACCCGGTTGAAAAAACCGAGGACGACGGCTATATTCTCCCACGGCCGCTTGAAAAGGGGGACATGGTGTACCTGCGCAACTTAGGGTCAAGCGGCAGGCTCATTGAGGCACCCGACAAGTCGGGCGGGGTTGTGGTTGAGGTCGGCACGACGCGTATTAAGACAAACATCGAGAACCTGAAGCTGATTGAGGACGATACGGCCTCGGCTGGCCATAGCACACCTCAGCCTCGGGCTGCCGAGCATATTCATAAAGCAACGAGGGAATTTAGCCCCGAGATAGACCTGCGCGGGCTTACCGGCGAGGAGGCCTGGTATCTTGTCGACAGGTACATCGACGAGGCTATTATGTTCGGGGTCAGTTCGGTCAGGCTGATTCACGGCAAGGGCACCGGTGCGCTGAAAAATGCGCTCTGGCGCTTCCTCAAAGGCGATAAGCGGGTTGCCGCATTCCGGCTCGGAGTTTGGGGAGAGGGCGACGGGGGAGTGACCGTACTTGAACTTAAATAAAGGAGAACGAGGGAAATGGGCAGGACAAAAAACTTTTTGGCAATTGACCTCGGGGCGTCAAGCGGCAGGGGCATTGTCGGCGGCTTTGACGGCAGGAAGCTCACGCTGCGCGAAACAAGCCGCTTTACCAACGAGCCGGTAATGCTGGGAGACCGGCTCCACTGGGATATTCTGCGGCTCTTTCACGAGATAAAAAAGACTATAAGGCACAGCGTGCTTGACGGCGACGAGGTAGCAAGCATCGGAATTGACACCTGGGGGGTAGACTACGGCCTGCTTAACAAACAGGGGCGGCTTATGTCAAACCCGGTACACTACCGCGACCGGCGCACAGCCGGGATAGGCGGCTACATAAAGCAGGCATACGGCCTTGGCACAGATGAAATATATGCAGCTACCGGAATACAGTCGATGGATTTCAATACCCTGTATCAGCTGGTTGCCGAGAACCGCGACGACCCTGACACACTCAGGCGGGCCGGCCGGCTGCTCTTTATTCCGGATTTGCTGAATTACTTCCTAACCGGGGTTATGGCGACCGAATACACGATAGCTTCAACCGGCGCCATACTTCGGGCCGGAGAAGGGAGGCTCGCCGATGAACTGCTCGGCAGGCTCGACATACCAACAGAGCTCTTTTCGCCGGTTGTAAAGCCCGGGAACCTGCTCGGGAGACTGCTGCCGGACGTGCTGATTGACACGGGCAAGACAGATGCGCAGGTGATAAACGTCGCCTCGCACGACACCGCCAGCGCGGTAATATCGGTGCCGGTGAGGGGGAAGGGAGACTTTATTTACATCAGCAGCGGGACCTGGTCGCTGCTGGGGACCGAGCTGCCCGGGCCGCTGGTAAACCCTGATACCTGCCGTTATAACTACACCAACGAGGGCGGCGCCGGGGGCAGGATACGATTTTTAAAGAACATCATGGGACTCTGGATTGTGCAGGAGTCAAGGCGGCAATGGCAGCGCGAGGGCAAAGAATACAGCTTCTCGGAGCTTGAGGAGCTGGCAAAGGCTGCAAAGCCTTTTACCTGCCTTATAAATCCCGACGACCCGGACTATACCGCCCCCGGAGATATGCCGCGGCGGATAAAAGAGTACTGCTCAAAGACCGGTCAGCATGTGCCCGGGACCCCGGGCGAGGTTGTGCGCTGCATTTACGAGAGTCTGGCGCTAAAATACCGCATGACCGCATGGCAGCTCTGCCGGCTGACCGGTATAAAGCCGGCCGGCATCAATATCGTAGGCGGCGGCTCACAGGCTGCCCTGCTCAACCAAATGACGGCAAATGCCTGCGGCATGCCGGTGACCACCGGGCCGTTTGAGGCAACGGCGGCCGGCAACATAGCCGTGCAGCTCATAGCGTCGAGCGAGTTGCGGAACCTGGCCGAGGCAAGAGAGCTGATAGCCGACTCCTTTGCTCCGGAGTTATACATTCCCGAAGATACCGGGGTATGGGATGATGCTTATGTCAGATTTAGGAATTTGATAGGAGAGTAGCATTACCCCTCTGTTGTACGCCGCGGCAGCAGGCGCTGCCGCCGCGGGGCAGGGGCAGAAAAGATATGTGGGATAATTTCGTATACAGCATCAATGTGATATTGCCGGTTTTCATACTGGTGGCGCTTGGTTATATATTCAAGCGCACAAATTTCCTAACTGATGGCTTCTTGACTACGGCCGACAAGCTGGTATTCAAGGTCATGCTGCCGAGCCTGATGTTTCTGGGGACGGCCAAAAGCCGGATGGAGGACAGCGCCGGGCAGCTGCAGCTTATTGTGCTGGCCTGCGCCGGAATTACGCTCAGCTTTGTATTGTGCGGTCTTGTTTTTCCGATATTTGTCCGGGAAAATGACAAGCGCGGCGCCATGATTCAGGGGGCCTTCAGGTCGAATTTTTCGATTTTAGGCGTGCCGCTGGCTGCCGCCATGTTCGGGGAGACTGGGGTGGCGTTGATGGCCATGCTGATGCCCCCGGTCACGATTTTGTACAATGTCTACTCAGTTATTGTGCTGAGCGTTTTTGCGCCGCGCGACACAAAGCCGAGCCTTGCCAGAACAATTAGTGCCATAGTTGTCAGCACTCTGAAAAACCCGCTGATTATCGCGGTCATACTCGGGCTCCCCTTTATGCTCCTTGAAATCCCGCTACCGCGGTTTGCCGAGGACTCACTCAGCTACCTTGCAGACGCGACCTTTGCCGTCTCGCTCATCAGTCTTGGCGCGGGGATGAGCGGCATGGCGCTTGTCGGAAAGATCAAGTATTCGCTGGCAGCCTCGCTTGTGAAGGTGGTATTACTGCCGGCACTCATGACAGTATCGGCCTATTTGTCGGGGCTTCGCGGGCTGGAGCTGGGGCTGATATTTGTGCTTTTCGGCTCGCCGGCCGCGGTGGCAAGCTATATCATGGCAAAGAACATGAAAAGCGATGGCGAACTGGCGGGGCAGATTCTGCTGCTTACCTCAATGCTCTGTCCCATAACGCTTTTTTCGGGAATTTTTGTTATGAAAAGCATCGGATGGTTATAATATTCTAAAAAGCAACTGCAACTCTTCGGCGAATTATCTATAACGCCAAATCAGGCCAGGACAGCTCGGAAATGAGCGAAACGTCTTCTCAAAGCGCCTTTTATGTGTTATAATGTTATTGCGGCAGAATTGAAAAAGGTAAAACGCAGGAGGGTATAATGAACGATACGCTTTTCGGCGAGCTCAGTGTAATTGCAATGAAGGGATGCGAGGAGTTCGGCACTCAGGTCGACTATTACCTCAAGGAGTGGCGGGGCCGTCCTCAGAACGAGACCTATTTTGTCAGGCACGAATGCCCGCGCTTCGGCTCGGGCGAAGCAAAGGGTCTCATATTTCAGTCAATGCGCGGACATGACCTCTATATCATCTGCGATGTATTCAATCACGGTGTAACCTACAATATGTACGGAAAAACCGTTCCGATGAGTCCCGACGACCATTACGCTGACCTAAAGCGGCTTATATCTGCAGCCGGCGGAAAGGCAAGACGCGTATCGGTTATAATGCCCATGCTTTATGAAGGCAGACAGGACAAGCGACTGTCGCGCGAGTCGCTCGACTGTGCGATGATGCTGCAGGAACTGCACGCTATGGGCGCGGCCAACATCATAACCTTTGATGCACACGATTCAAGGGTTCAGAATGCGATTCCGCTCTGTGGGTTTGACAGTGTCCGCCCGGCTTATCAGATGATAAAAGCACTGGTGAGAAACGTACCAGATATCCTTATTGATAAAGATTACCTTATCATAATATCCCCCGACGAGGGCGCGATGGGGCGCTGCATGTACTATGCCTCGGTGCTCGGAATTGATGTCGGAATGTTCCACAAGCGCCGCGACTACACAAAAATAATCAACGGGCGCAACCCGATTATAGCACACGAGTATCTCGGGGGAGACCCGGCCGACATGGACGTCATAATAGTTGACGACATTATTTCCTCGGGCGACTCACTCATTGAGGTGGCGCAACAGATAAAGGCTAAAGGCGCCAAACGCATCTTTGCCTTTGTCACCTTCGGGCTCTTTACCGACGGAATTGAGAAGTTCAACAGGGCCTACGAGGAAGGGCTGATTGACAAGATTTTTACCACCAATCTGATTTACCGCACCCCCGAGCTGCTTGCCGCTCCGTGGTACTGTGAGGTCAATATGTGCAAGTATGTGTCATACATAATTGACACATTAAACCATGATGGCTCGATAAGCAACCTCCTTGACCCGGTGCAGCGCATTCACAATCTGGTCGAAAAGCACATGTCGGCGATGGGCAGCAGCCAGATGACCATGGAAATCTGAACCCCTATCTTACAAGGAGAAAGCGAAATTGACCACAGGTAAGGAAGACTCCGGCGCTCTTTCGCCGGCTCGGATAAAAAAGAAAACCACAATAGGCGGCCAGGCGCTCATTGAAGGGATAATGATGCGCGGTCCGAAAAGAATCTCGATGGCGGTGCGCGACCCAAGCCACCAGATGGTTGTCGAGACCTGGGACTGTGACATGTCGGGAAAGCCGAAGTTTTTCCGCTGGCCTTTTTTTCGCGGGGTGTTCGGCTTTGTGGATTCGATGCGCTACGGCTACAGGTGCCTTATGCGCTCGGCCGAGATAGCCGGGCTTGACGATGCTGAAAACGAAAAGAAAGAAAAGAAAACCGAAAGACGTGACAACGGCCTGCAGGCTGCGGGAGCAGTCAAGCCTGCTGCTGAAAAAAGTCAGGAAGCTCAGGCAGCGGCTGTTTCGCCCGAAGATAAGACAGACCAAAACCGGGAAAAAGCCTCTGACGGCAGGATGACGGCGGTAATGATTATCGCCACGGTTTTGGGGTTTGTGCTGGCACTGGTCCTTTTTAAGGTTTTACCCGAGACGCTCTACGAGCTGCTCAAAAAGTTTTTTCCGGCCCTGTCTGGCTCGGGATATCGGTATCAGCTTATCAGGTCGCTGTTTGTCGGCATTCTGAAAATCGCAATTCTGATAGGCTATCTGGTGTTTGTGACCCTTTTGAGAGACATAAGGCGCACCTTTGCCTATCATGGCGCCGAGCACAAGACGGTAGCCTGCTACGAGGCGGGGCTCGAGCTGACAGTCGAGAACGCCAGAGCGCAGAAGCGCTTTCACCCCAGGTGCGGCACGTCGTTTCTGATTCTTATTCTTCTTGTGAGCATAATTATCACGATGTTCATCCCGGCAAACCTGAGCGAGAACGGGACGCTCAACGTGATACTCAGGTCCCTGATAGGAATAAGCCTGCTGCCGGTTATGATGAGCCTCGGTTACGAGCTGATACGAATTGCCGGGAAGCGCGATAACCTGCTCATAAGAATAATTTCTGCTCCCGGTCTCTGGCTGCAGCGGATTACTACTAAAGAGCCCGACGACGACATGCTGGAGTGCGCCATTGTGGCCCTGAAAAATGTCATCCCCGGCGACCGGAGCGATGATTGGAAATAGGGGGTGCGTGTGGATACTGCCCCACGGGGAACCGCTCGCAGGGGCGCTGCCCCCACACCCCCGCTCAAGGAACTATCTTGAAAAAAGTTCCTTGAAACTTTAAACTATATCGCAAATAAAGCAGCGCGGGCCCAGCATCCCGCGCTCTGCTGCCTTTAGTATACTGACTGACATCAGGAAAAGCAGCGCGAGGGCATGAGCAGAGGAATAAACACAGAAAAACACACCCGAAAATCGGTGTGTTTTGATGTATTATCAGGCTGAACTTTTTATCCGAATGATATGCTTAGCCTATACCGGAGATTTCAGGATCCTTGCTGCCGCCTCAAGGACTATTTCCTTCTCACTGAAGGGCCACTTGATTCCCTTAATCAACTGGTAGTTTTCATGCCCCTTTCCGGCAAGCAGCAGTATGTCGCCTTCGCGCAGCATGCCGACGGCAAACATGATAGCCTCGCGCCGGTCGGGAATCGAAATATAGTCACAGCCGCCCGGAACAAAGGCTGATGCGATGTCGCGGATTACCAGCACCGGGTCCTCGCAGTCGGGGTTGTCGGCGGTGAGAATGCAGAAATCGCAGAGCGCGGAGGCTATGGCGCCAAGCTCGCGGCGGCGCATCTGTGTGCGCCCTCCCACAGAGCCAAGCAGGCAGATAAGCCGCCTGGGGTTATATGCTCTGAGCGTCCGGAGGACCGACGAGAGGCTGATACCGTTATGGGCGTAGTCTATGACTATTGTGGCATACGGCAGGGCGTCCATACATTCAAACCTGCCCTCAACCTTTATATCTTCAAGCACCGAGAGAATTTTGTCGGTGTCCGGGATGATTTTTTGGCACACGGCCGCGGCGGCCAGCGCATTCTGAATATTAAAATCCCCCGGCAGGCTCAGGGTGGTTCTTTTTTTGTATGTGCCGGATATAAAATCAAAGGCTGTCCCGAGCACATTCCCCGGGCTCAGCAGGGTTATGTTCCCGGCGGTGATATGCGCGCTGCCGCCAAGCCCGAAGGTTGTGATTTCGCCCCTGTAATTCCTGATAATATCGGGGGTGTGAGGGTCGTTTGCATTTACTACTGCCCGGGCAGGGTTATACTCGGAAAAAAGCCTTGCCTTACAAGCCTTGTAGTGGTTGAAATCCGGGTGCTCGGCGCCGCCTATGTGGTCGGGCGAGAGGTTGGTAAAAACGCAGGTGTCAAAATCAAGATAGCGTATGCGCTCAAGATAAACCGCCTGCGAGGAGACCTCGAGCGCGAGGTATTTTATTCCGCACTCGGCCATCTCAAACATGTAGCGCTGCAAATCGCAGCTCTCGGGGGTCGTGTTGGCGGTGTGGTGCCTGAACGAATCGAACAATATGCCGTTGGAGCCGATGTATCCGGTCGGTATGCCGCAGCGGTTGAGTATACCGGCTATCATCAGGGCGGTTGTGGTCTTGCCCTTTGTGCCGGTTACTCCGATAACCTTCAGCCGGCGGGAGGGAAAGCCGAAAAGGACCGCCGACAGCCTTGCCAGTGCAAAGCGCGGATTTTCACAGATCACCACAGCGGCGTCGCCCGGCAAATCCAGTTTGTATTCGCCCACAAAAGCGAGGCAACCCAGATTATATGCCGACCGGGCGTAGAGGTGCCCGTCGGTAACCGCCCCTCTGATACAGACAAAAACCGAGTCGGCTCTTGCGACCCTTGAGTCGCAGCAGACATGGCCTATTTGTATTCCGGCGTGTTTTTTGTTGACACAAGGCAGTCCCGCCGAGGAGAGAAGTTCGCTCAGCTTCATTTACACATCCTCAAAACCTGTATAATTTAGCAAATTTCTCAAGAGGCGCTGGAAACCCGGTGGTGCTACTGCCGCAGACCTCAATGGCACAGGCCGCCAGAACCTCAAGAGAATCTATATATATGTCGGACAGGCAGAATTCCTTTTTGATAAGTGAAAGCTCGGTGCAGCCGAGTATTATGCGGTCGGCGCCCAGCCCGGCAAGCTGGTCGGCCACGCGTTCAAAGGCGGCAGGGTCGACTTTTTTGCTGCGTTTTATCGAGTTATATATTATATCGGTAAGCGCCGCACGGCCATCCGGGAGGCATTCGATACAGTCAATGCCCGCCTCCCGACAGGCGGCGGCAAAGACCCCGGATATGAAGCTCCCCTCGGTGGACATGACCCCAACCCTCTTTGCTCCGGTGAATTTTGCGTACTCTACCGTGAGCTTTATGATATTAATGACCGGAACCGGGGAGGCCTTTGATATGGCGTGGTAATTAAAGTGCGCGGTATTGCAGGGCAGGGCAATAATGTCGGCTCCGGCCCCGGCCAGCCGGCATATTTCCCCGATCATTACCGGCAGCGGGTCCTCAGTTGAGGCGCCGGTGATGAAGGCCGTGCGGTCGGGGGTTGAGGCGCGGCTGGAAAGGATTATATCAATATGGTCCTGGTCGCGCTCAGCCCGGGTGTGCGCAGTTATCATCTCATAAAAATACGCGCTCGACATAGGGCCGAGGCCGCCGAGAATTCCGAGTGTTTTTTTGCCGCTCAGCACATTTTTACCTCCTTTTTTGCTTTAGGCATCAGCGATGGAAGGACGTCCATAAGGTTTTTTAACGATTCTATTATGAAGTATGGTTCGAGCAGCCGGGTATTACGGGCTACCAAATCCTCATAATAAGGGGTACAGGGTATAAGCAAAGCAGTCTGCCGCGCGTCGTCGGATTCGCTGTAAAAATCAAGCAGAGTGTGAATAATATAATACTCGTTGCCGGGGTGTTTTATGCGCTGAAACCGGCCGCGCGAAAGCCCCGGAATAAAAGCAAAGCGTGACTCGGCATAAACCCGGGGCTCGATGTTATAATCTTTGTTCAGAGCATGGACAAATGCAGTCAGCTCTGCCCCTGAGCCCAACAGCAGTACTGCCGGCTTTTGTGTTAGCAGCTCCCTGGTGTAAAAATCACGCTCCATGAGCGAAGGGCTTGTCCTTTCGATGTTAATTATAGGTGCGGGTGTCGGACTTTACAATATTATCGTGTAGATAGTATTAATACAATTATATCATACAACCCGGCGAAAATAAAGATTAATTTGGCAGGAGGCGTTTTTTTGTAAAAATTGACTTGAAATCAGCGTAAAAATTATATATAATTAACCAATACATGTGACGCTAATATACCACAGCGGGGCAGAATGCGATGAAGAGAGAAACGATACACCGGATTTTTTCCAACATACCTGAGCTGAGGACCGAAAGGCTGGTTTTGCGGAAGATGCTGGCGAGGGACACCGATGACATGCATGAATATGCAAAACGCGCCGACGTGACCAGATACCTGACCTGGAACCCTCATCCCGACCGCCTTTATACCCGGGATTATCTCGAATATGTTTCAACCAGATATGCGGCAGGGGAGTTTTTTGATTGGGCGGTGACCGACGCTGTTACCGGGAAAATGATAGGCACCTGCGGGTTTACAAGGTTTGACTATGTCTCAAACATCGGCGAGGTGGGCTATGTGCTCAACCCCCGCTTTTGGGGGCGGGAATACGCCCTTGAGGCGCTCTTGGCCGTGCTTAAGTTCGGATTTGAGCACTTGAAACTCAACCGCATTGAAGCCCGGCACATGGAGGGGAACGAGCCCTCAAGGCGGGTGATGGAAAAGGCGGGAATGACCTACGAGGGGACCCTCAGGAGCGCGCTTTATGTCCGCGATGAGTACAAAAATGTCTGCATATACTCAATTCTCCGGAGCGAATTCAGCGTCCTGCCGCCGGCCCGAAGAACCCTGCAGAGCAGGAGCAGGAGGTTATAGGTGCACGCGGGGCGCTGCCCCACACCCCGCTTAACTAAAAACTACCTGAACTGAATTGCATATTAAGCAGCGCGGGAGCCCATATTCCGCGCTCTGCTGCCACTCGCCCGCTGACTGACATGGGGAAAGCAGCGCGAGGTCCCGGCGCGCCGGGTCGTTGCGCCCTATAACGAAAAATTGCTGAATGCTGCGAGCAAGCCGGCGCCGCAAATGCGGCGCCGGCTACAATTCTTATGAAGGATTATTCTTCGTCCTTGGCCCGGCTGAGCATCAGGTTTGCTAGAATACCTAAAATCAGCGAGCCTGCGATTGAGGTCAGGGTAATCCTGCCAAAGGTAAGGACCAGCCCTCCGACGCCCGCGATAAGTATGACAGATACCACAAAGAGGTTCTGGTTTTTGTTAAGGTCGACGCCCTGCAGCATCTTAAGCCCCGAGACGGCGATAAAGCCGTAGAGCGCCATGCAGACGCCGCCCATAACGCAGTCCGGGATTGTATTGACAAAGGCGACGAAGGGTGTAAAGAACGAAAGAATCATCGCGCCGACCGCCGCATAAATGATGCTGTAAATTGAGGCGTTCCTTGTAATGGCTACACAGCCTACCGACTCGCCGTATGTGGTGTTGGAGCAGCCCCCGAAAAATGCGCCGGCTATCGTCCCGACACCGTCGCCCAGCAGGGTGCGGGAAAGACCGGGGTCCTCGAGCAGGTCTTTCTCGATTATCGAGGAGAGGTTTTTATGGTCGGCAAGATGCTCGGCAAAAACCACAAAGGCAACCGGGACATATGCCACGGCTATTGTGCCCAGATAAGCGCCTGAAATTTCCGGGAAACCGCCCAGCGCCGTCACAAACACAAAATGGTCAACTCCCAGCGTGATGAAGCTCTCAAGGGTGATATTCTCAAAGTTTTGGGTCAGGGCGCTGAAATCGGATATAAGCAGCGCGTCAATACCGGCGGCCTTGCCGATAAATGTCAGCACCGCTGAAAAAGCATAGCCTGCCAGAATGCCGAATATAAAGGGTATGAGCTTGCCCATCTTTTTGCCGTATGTGGCAAACGCCATGGTGACACCGAGCGTTACAAGCCCGCAGAGCACCGCGACCAGCGTATGCCCCCCGGCATTGGCGGTCTGCAGGCTGGACACCGCATTGCCTGACAGCGAAAGCCCGATTAAGGCGACCGTCGGGCCGATGACGACAGCCGGCATCAGCTTTGAAATCCATTTTACTCCCACAAGCTTGACGACTATTGCTATGACGACATATACCAGTCCCGCAAGCGTCGCGCCTATGATAAGCCCGAGGTAGCCGAGGGCAACAGACACGCCGCCGGCAAAGGCCGCGACCATCGAGCCGATGAATGCGAAGGACGAACCGAGGAAAACCGGGCTCTTTGCCTTTGTAAAGAGCACATAAATAAGTGTGCCGACACCCGCACCGAATAGGGCGGCTGCCGGACTCATGTTGGTGGTGCCGGTTGTCTGGTTAATGATTACCGGAACGACAAGGGTTGCCGTGATAATCGCAAGCAGCTGCTGGAGCGCAAATACGATTAGCTGGCCGGTTTTCGGCCTGTCGCTGACATTGTAGTAGAGCTTCATCTTCTCTCTCCTCTTCTTTCTTTATTTAATACTGTCAATGCAAGTGCCCGGGGCATATAAAAGCCGCCGTTTGAGCGAAGATTCACTCGCGCGGCGGCGTATCAGCATAAAAAATCGGTGAATATAAAAGATTCACGCATATTAAATTTGCCGTTACCGTTATACGCATCTGCCGTTTAAGCGGAATCCGGGCCTTTCATGTTAATTTTAGCACAAACCCGGCCGCATGTAAACCACCTGTGCAAATATTTCCGACAAAATAATCAATAATAATTTTGCTCCGAATTTGTATAAAACATACTATTAGGGCCCGCACGGCCGGCCGGGATCCCGTGCGGCGCGCCCCCGGCATGAAAAATCATGTTGACAGAGGCGACTAAAAAGATTATAATCAGGGTAAATAATACAAAGGTCCGGCAGGCCGGGCGGAGGACGCGAGGGTGCAGAAACTTCTTAATACAATAGAAGAAAATATGGCCGACTTCTCGAAGGGGCAGCGGGCTATAGCAAAATTCATCATAGAAAATTATGAAAAGGCGGCGTATATGACGGCCGCAAGCCTCGGGAGCCGGACAGGCGTGTCTGAATCCACGGTTGTTCGCTTTGCACTCAAGCTCGGCTATGAGGGCTATCCCGAAATGCAGCGCGCCCTGCAGGAGCTGACCCGCACAAAGCTCACCTCGGTCCAGCGCATGGAGGTAACCAACACTCTCATAGGCAACGCCGACATTCTTGCAAAAGTGCTGCTCTCGGATATAGACAAAATCCGGCGTACACTTGACGAGATTGACAGGAATGCTTTCTACGAGGCCACAGACAAGATAGCCTCGGCAAGGAACATCTATATAGTCGGGGTCAGAGCCTCGGCCTCGCTTGCGGGTTTTCTCAACTTCGGCCTGAGGATGATATTCGACAACATAAGGTTCATACAGACATCCTCGGGCAGCGAAATATTCGAGCAGCTCATGCGCATTGAGAGCGAGGACGTGATGATTGCCATCAGCTTCCCGCGCTATTCAAAGCGGATTATCAACGCGGTGGCCTTTGCGCGCTCGCGAGGGGCCGGGATTGTTGCGCTGACCGACAGCGCAAAATCCCCGATTGCCGGGTATGCAGACCAGCTCTTGACCGCCTGCTCGGACATGGCCTCCTTTGCCGACTCGCTTGTCGCCCCGCTGAGCATAATTAACGCGATGATTGTAGCGCTCTCAAGGAAAAAAAGCGACGAACTCAGGGAGCGGCTGCGCGAGCTTGAAAAAATCTGGGACGAATACGATGTCTATGATAAAAACAACTGAGGGCACATCCGGGCAAAAGACTGCCGGCGACGCAAAACCGGCCTTGGGAGGCGCTGGGGTGGCCGTTGTCGGCGGCGGTGCCGCCGGAATGAGGGCGGCTGCGGCGGCGGCCGAGCTCGGGGCGCGCGTCCGGTTGTTTGAAAAAAATACTGTACTCGGGAAGAAGCTGCGCATCACAGGCAAGGGAAGATGCAACGTGACGAATGACTGCCCGCCCGACGAGTTCATGGCAGGAATTCCGGCTAACTCCCGTTTTTTGTGGTCTGCCCTTTGCCGGTTTTCGCCGAAGGACACGATAAACCTTTTTGAGCGGCTGGGAGTTCCGCTGAAAACCGAGCGCGGGAGAAGGGTTTTCCCGGTCTCGGACCGCGCCGCAGACATTGCCGGCGCGCTGATTCGGGACTGCCGGCGGACCGGAGTCGAAATTGTCCGGGAGAAGGTGATCTCGCTCGAGATAAAAAACCAGCGCATAGCCGGGCTTGCTACAGAGCGGGGGAGGTATGACTTTGATGCGGTGATTGTCTCTACCGGAGGCATGTCCTACCCGCTCACCGGCTCGGACGGCGACGGATATAAATTCGCCCGGGCGGCGGGACACCATGTTACCGACATTTCGCCGTCGCTTGTGCCGATAATCTGTGAGGGCGACCTCTGCGCTTCTATGCAGGGTCTGGCACTGAAAAACGTCGCGCTGACAGTCCGGAGAATCAGCGACGGCAAAGCTCTTTACTCCGATTTCGGCGAGCTGCTCTTTACGCATTACGGTATGTCGGGGCCGATGATTCTGAGCGCCTCGGCGCATATCCACGACATCGCGCCCGGGAGGTATGAGGCCTCAATCGACCTCAAGCCCGCGCTTGACGAGGCGACGCTCGACGCACGGCTGCGCTCGGATTTTGCCAAGTACTCAAACAGAAATTTCGAAAATTCGCTAAGTGACCTCCTGCCCCGGAAAATGATACCGACCATAGTTCACATCTCGGGTATTGAGCCGACCCAAAAGGTGCATTCGATAACCCGAGAGGAGCGGCACAGGCTGCTTAACCTGCTTAAGGATTTCAGGATTAAGCTGCGCGGCTTTCGGCCGCTGGCCGAGGCAATAATCACCCGCGGGGGTGTGGACACCCGGGAGATAAGCTCTTCGACCATGGAATCAAAGCTGATAAGTGGACTTTACTTTGCCGGCGAGGTTTTAGACGTCGACGGGTACACCGGCGGGTACAATCTACAGATAGCCTTTTCGACCGGCACGCTGGCCGGCGAGAGCGCAGCTAGACAACTGATAATATCACAAAACAACAAATAGGGGAGTAAATATGATAAAAATTGCGATTGACGGACCCAGTGGCGCCGGAAAAAGCACGCTTGCCAAAGCCCTGGCCGCGCGGCTTGGAATAATATATGTCGACACCGGAGCGCTATACCGCGCGGTCGGATACTATGTAAAAAGCAAAGGAGTTGACCCTCAGGATTCAGTTGCGGTGGAGGAGCTTTTGCCCGAAATAAATATCGGGCTTAAATATGAGTGCGGGGTGCAGAATGTATATCTTAACGGTGAGAACCTCGGGGACAAAATCCGGCAGCCCGAAATCTCGATGTACGCCTCGGCGGTCTCGGCCATACCCGCGGTGCGCAAATTTCTCCTCGAGACACAGAAATCCATCGCCCGGGAGCACAGCGTGGTAATGGACGGGCGGGACATCGGGACCGTGATACTCCCCGACGCAGACATCAAGATATTTTTGACCGCAACCGATGAGGTGAGAGCGCGCAGAAGATACAACGAGCTCCTGGCCAAGGGGATTGAGGTTAAATATGAGGATGTGTTGGCCGAGATGAAGGAGCGCGACGCCCGGGATAGGAGCCGGGAAATAGCTCCGGCAATTCCTGCTCCCGACGCGGTAATACTCGACAATTCAGACTGCACCAACGAGGAGTCGGTTGAGGATGTTCTAAGGATTATCAAGGAAAAACTGTGAGATGTCAAAATCTGAACAGAGAACGGGAATAATAAACAAATGGATAGATTCTACCGTATCTGCCACCGGCTTGTCGCGGCGCCAATAAGGCTGGTTTTCAGAATCAGGGTGACCGGACGCGAAAACGAACCCGCCCCGGACGCCGGGGGGTATCTTGTCTGCGCCAACCATATGTCGGCATGGGACCCGGTCTGGCTGGGCGCGGCCTTTCGCAAGCGGCAGCTCCACTATATGGCTAAGGAAGAGCTTTTCAAAATTCCGCTGCTTAGGGGGCTTATAAGGGCGCTCGGCACCTATCCGGTCAGGCGGGGAGTCGCTGATATGACAAGCATAAAAAACACCATTTCAATACTAGTGTCGGGCAGGTGCGTCGGCATGTTCCCGCAGGGGACAAGGCGAAAGGGTGAAAATCCGCTTGACACCGAGGTGAGAAGCGGGGTCGGTATGATTGCTCACCGTGCCGGCGCCGATGTGTTGCCGGTGTTTATCAGGGCGAAGGGCTACATATCCGCGCCCTTTGCCAAAAAGGAGATTATCATCGGGGAGCCGATATCTCACTCGACTATAGCCAAAATGAGAGAGGCACACGCCGGGTATAAAGAAGTCGCAGAATTTATATTCGGGCGGGTCTGTGCGCTTGGCGGACTTGAGAGAAAGGATAGCGATGGCAGAGAGCGGCAGTAATATAATAGTCGCGAAAAACGCGGGCTTTTGTTTCGGGGTCAGGCGGGCTGCCGAGAGCATCGAAGAAAGGCTCGTGCAGGCGGCTCCGGGCGAGAGGTTATTTACGCTCGGCAAGCTGATTCACAACGACACCTACAATTCCTACCTCGCAGAGCGCGGCGTCGGGGTGCTTGACGAGTCAGAGATTGCAGAAGTGGCGGCCTCTGCAAGCGCAGAGTCGTCGGTAACACTTTTCATCCGGGCTCACGGGGTCACACGGCAGACCGAGGAACAACTCGGCAGGCTGGCAGCAGAAAACAAGCACTTCGGGTATATAGACTGCACCTGCCCTTATGTCAGAAAGGTCAGGGCTGCGGCCTCGGAACACTCGGGGGAGGGCAAGTGCTTTATACTGATGGGGAACCCACAGCACCCCGAGGTGGTAGGCATCTTGAGCTGCGTCGAGGGCGAAAAGTATGTTTTCAGCTCGGCCGACGAGCTTGAAGCGGCGGTTGAAAGTGGAATGCTCGGCGATATGCACAAAAAAACCGCGGTAATGGCTGTCCAAACGACTTTTGATTTGTCGGAGTGGAGAAAAAGTCGTGAAATATTAAAAAAGCTATGTACAAACACGATTATTTTTGATACAATATGTGGTGTTACCGAAAAGCGCCAGAGCGAAGCAAAAAGTCTTTCGGAACAATGCGATATTATGATAGTGATAGGTGGACGGGAAAGCGCGAACACCGCCGGGCTCTATGATATCTGCAAAAAAAACTGCCCGCTGACCTATCTTGTGGCTGACGGCAGGGAACTCCGGAGCATCCTTCTGGAAATAAAATCTAAAATTCCGCGTGTGAAAACCGGGATTGTCGCGGGTGCCTCAACGCCTGCCGGCATAATTCAGGAGGTATTGGAAATAATGAGCGAAAACACCCAGACCAGGGCACAGACCTTTGAGGAAATGCTCGAAAAATCACTTAAAACTTTAAATACAGGCGAAGTTGTCACCGGTACAGTGACTTCTGTTACCGACGCCGAGCTTCAGCTCGATATTGGCGCCAAGGTTACAGGTGTGATTGCCGCTGACCAGGCGACAGACGACCCGTCGGCAAAACTGACCGAGATGTTTCAGGTCGGAGACAAGATCGACGCCTATGTGCTGAAGGTCAACGATACCGACGGAGTCGCCACCCTGTCTAAAAGACGGGTTGATTCTGACCGGAACTGGCAGGAGCTTGTAAAGGCCTATGAAGACAATGAGGTGCTTGAAGGCAGGGTCACCGGCGTCAACAAGGGCGGTGTTGAAGTGACAATCAACTCAAACCGGATATTCGTCCCCGCTTCGCAGACCGGCGTGCCAAAGGACAAGGATATGTCCGAGCTCCTGGGCGAAGCAGTACGCATAAGAATAATAGAAATAAAACCGCAGAGAAAACGCGCTATCGGCTCAATACGACTTGTGCTTCGCGACGAAAGAAGAGCGCGTGAGGCCGCCTTCTGGGATTCGCTTGAAGTCGGCATGAAATTTACCGGAAGGGTTAAGAACATGACAAGCTACGGTGCGTTTGTCGACCTTGGCGTGGTAGACGGCATGGTGCATACCACCGAGCTTTCCTGGAAGCATATCAAATCGCCGGCCGAGGTGGTCTCAATCGGAGACGAGATTGAGGTCTATGTAAAGAGCTTTGACCGCGAGCGCGGGCGCATATCGCTCAGCTATAAGACCGAGGAAACCGAGCCTTGGCGCGTATTTAAGAACAGGTTTGCGGTCGGCGACGTAATAAAGGCCAGGATCGTGAGTCTGATGCCCTTTGGCGCCTTTGCCGAGATAATCGACGGGGTTGACGGGCTGATACACATATCCCAGCTCGCCATAACCCGTGTCTCCCGGCCGGAGGATGTGCTGAGCATCGGGGATATGGTCGATGTAAAGATAGTCGGCATTGATGAGGAAAAAAGAAATGTGAGCCTTTCAATCCGCGCGCTTCTGGAGGAGGAGGCAAGAGGGGAGCTCGCCGCCCGGAATGAAAAGGACTCCTCCGAAGCTGATTTGACAGAGGAACCCGAAGAAGCACCCGTAGCGCCTGAAAATACCGATACTCCCGCAGAAGCGCCTGAGGTGGCTCCGGCCGATCTGAGCGAAGCAACCGCCCCCGAAGCACCTGTCGATACGCCCGAAGCAGATTAACCGAAGAACCACCGAAAATCAGGCGACATGACGGTGGCTGCCGCAAATCAAATGGGTTTGCGGCAGCCCTTTTTATCCTTGCTGTGACAAGCCCTCTTTTTCCTGGGCTGATTATTGTAAAAAAAAATATTTTGATGTATAATACCATTAAGATTAATATTCCGCACCGCGCGGGGCAGCCCGGGCAGGTTTGCGGGAATTCGAGGAGAGTCAGAAATGAACCTTAACTTAATAAAACAACAGGCACGAACTGCCCTGACCGAATTGCTCGGCCTCGCGGGGTTTCGGGCCGGCGACATACTGGTAGCTGGCTGCTCGTCCTCCGAGATAGTCGGCGGGCATATCGGCAAAAACTCCTCGCTAGAGGCGGCAAGGGCCGTGTTTGAGGGTATATACCCGGGGCTCATGGAAGCCGGTGTCTTTCTTGCAGCGCAATGCTGCGAGCACCTCAACCGCGCCCTGATAGTTGAGCGGGCCTGCGCCGAAAAATACGGATATGAGATTGTCTCGGTGGTGCCAAAGCCTCATGCCGGCGGCTCGTTTGCAACCGTGGCCTACGGCAGCTTTTCGGACCCGGTCGCGGTCGAGCATATCAAGGCTCACGCCGGTATCGATATCGGCGATACTCTCATAGGCATGCATCTGCGCGACGTCGCGGTCCCGGTGCGGCTTTCGGTAAGGCGAATTGGCGAGGCAAATCTCGTCTGTGCGCGGACCCGGCCGAAATATATCGGCGGGGCGAGGGCGAAATACGAATAGTTGCCGTACACAAGGCACCGGACATTTGCGGATACCGGAAAACGGGTAGTTCCCGGGTATCCGGATGTAGTTCTGGAAAGGAAGCAGAGAGTTTGGGAGAATATGAGCTTGTGGCGACCTGCCTGTTCGGGCTTGAGCGGCTGCTCGGGGGCGAGATAGACGCGCTCGGGCTGAGGAGAGCCGGCACAATAGACGGCAGGATTACTTTTTGGGGCAGCGGGGCCGACATCGCCCGGGCCAACATCAACCTCAGAACCGCCGAGCGGGTGTATATCCGGCTCGGCGCTTTCCCGGCCATGACCTTTGACGAGCTTTTCGAAGGAGTGAAGGCGCTGCCCTGGGAGAGTTTTATAGGCAAAAAAGACGCTTTCCCGGTCAAGGGGCATTCGATAAAAAGTTGCCTTGCCTCAATTCCCGACTGCCAGAGGATTGTCAAAAAGGCGGTGGCAGACCGGCTGGCCTCAAAGTACGGCGTCACATGGCTTGAGGAGAGCGGGACCAAATACCAGATTGAGTTTTTTATCTTCAAGGACACAGCGTCGCTGATGATTGACACCTCGGGGGTCGCGCTGCACAAGCGCGGCTACCGGCCGGCCGCCGGCATTGCCCCGCTGCGTGAAACCCTTGGGGCCGCTATGGTAATGACCTCGCGCCCGCGCGAGGGTGTTCTTTTGTGGGACCCCTTCTGCGGGTCGGGGACAGTTGCAATTGAAGCGGCGATGCTGATGAGGGGAATAGCTCCCGGCGTGAGCCGCAGCTTTGCGGGCGAGCAGTTTGCCTTTCTGCCAAAGGGAATTTGGGCACGCGCCCGCGAGGAGGCCAGGTCGGCCGCGTCCCCGGCCCGGGACTGCCGGGTCTGGGCGTCGGATATAGACCCCGAGGTACTGGAGCTTACCAAGGCAAATGCAGGGCGAACCGGAGTGTCAGAGAACATCAGGGTTTTTCAGGCCGATGCACGGACAATAAAAAAGCCCGACTGCCGGGGCAGCATAGTATGCAACCCGCCCTACGGCGAGCGGATGAGCGATATTACAGAGACCGAGCGGCTCTACCGTGACATAGGGAGGAGTTTTGCCGGTTTTTCGCCGTGGCATATTTATATCCTGTCGGCCTCCGAAAACTTCGAGCGGCTATACGGCCGGCGCGCCGACAAGGTGAGACGGCTGTATAACGGGATGATACCCTGCCGGCTGTACCAGTTTTTCAGGCCGCAGGACAAATAGTAAGCCTCGGGCCGTCCGGCCGCTTTATTTCCTATAATGGAATATATTTTTTATATTACAGCTTGAAAATTTTAAATTGCGTGCTATAATAATTCCGAAACAAGAACAACCGGGCGCTTGTGATTCTGCGCCCCGAATCAATTTCATGAGGTAGGCATGTCAGGAAGCATCAAAATCAAGGGAGCCAGGGTTCACAACCTGAAGAACATAGACGTTACAATTCCGCGCGATAAATTAGTCGTACTTTCGGGGCTGTCGGGCTCGGGAAAATCCTCGCTGGCCTTTGATACGCTTTACGCAGAGGGGCATCGGAGGTTTGTCGAGTCGCTCTCCTCCTACGCGCGGCAGTTTTTGGGTCAGCTCGACAAGCCCGACGTGGATTCCATCGAGGGTCTGTCACCCTCCATTTCGATTGACCAGAAAACCACCTCGCGCAACCCGCGCTCAACCGTCGGTACGGTGACCGAAATATACGATTATCTGCGGCTGCTCTACGCCCGAGTTGGTATACCGCACTGCCCGGTATGCGGTAAGGAAATCCGCCGCCAGTCTACCGACCAGATAGTCGACCAGATTATGAAGCTGCCTGAGGGGCGTCGCTTTATGGTCATGGCGCCGGTGGTGCGCGACCGAAAGGGCTCGCACGAAAAGGTCTTTGCAGACGCCAAAAAGAGCGGTTATGTCCGCGTGCGGGTCGACGGCATAATTTACGACCTTGGCGAGGAGATAAAGCTCGACAAAAACTACAAGCACAGAATAGAAATAATCGTCGACAGGCTGATTATGCGGAGCGGCATACGGCCCCGGCTGGGCGACTCGGTTGAGACAGCGCTCTCGCTCGCGGGCGGCAATCTGATTATTGTAACTCTGCCTCAGGAAGGGGAGGCGGCCGAGGAACTTCACTTTTCGCAGAATTATGCCTGCGAGGAGCACGGAGTATCTTTCGGTGAGCTTGAGCCCCGCATGTTTTCCTTTAACAATCCGGCCGGGGCCTGCCCGCTCTGCGCCGGGCTGGGCGACACCAGAAGGATATCAATAGAAAAAATCATACCCGACAAAACGCTCTCGCTGCACAAGGGTGCCATTGCAGTCAACGGCTTTAAGTCGCTCGACCCGACCAGTTGGAACGGCCCGCTTTTCGCGGCGGTGCTCGAGAGCTTCGGGTATACACTTGATACCCCGATAGCCGAAATGGGCGAGGCCGCACTAAAAGCGCTGCTTTATGGTACCGGGGACAAGCAGTATAAAGTAAAACGTTATTTCGGCGGTGAAGGCCATATCCAGACCACGAAGTTTGAGGGTATAATCCCGACAATCGACAGCCGGATGAATGCCGGCACAGCGGGCGATTATTACGAGCAGTTCATCGAGGAGGCCTCCTGTCCCAAATGCCGCGGGCGGCGGCTGTCCGACACCGCGCTGGCGGTAACCGTTGGCGGACTTAATATCCACGAGCTATGCTCGATGCCTATCAGCAAAGCCTTAAGGTTTGTCGAGCAGCTGGAGCTAACCCCCACCGAGGCGGCTATTGCCCGCGAAATACTCAAGGAAATCCGCGAGCGGCTCAGCTTTCTTATCAGTGTCGGTCTGAATTACCTCACGCTGGCCAGAAAGGCCGGGACGCTCTCTGGGGGCGAAGCCCAGCGCATCCGGCTGGCAACCCAGATCGGCTCGTCGCTGGTCGGGGTGCTCTATATTCTTGACGAGCCGAGCATCGGCCTGCACCAGCGCGACAACGGCAAGCTGATAGCAACCCTCAAGCGCCTGCGCGACCTCGGCAATACCGTTATCGTAGTCGAGCACGACGAGGAGACCATGCTCTCGTCCGACTTTATTGTCGACATCGGCCCAGGCGCAGGCATTCACGGCGGCCGGGTGGTGGCTGCGGGAACCCCGCATGAAATCATGAATTCTCCCGGCTCAATTACCGGGGACTACCTGTCGGGGCGCAAGTCAATTCCTATACCGAAAGAAAGACGTCCCGGGAACGGCGCATATCTCAGGATATTCGGCGCACGGCAAAACAATCTTGCAAGTATCGACGTCGCGATACCGCTCGGCAGGTTTGTCTGTGTCACCGGCGTCTCGGGCTCGGGGAAGTCGTCGCTTGTCAACGGCATCATATATCCGGTGCTTGCCGCAAAGCTCAACCGCGCCTACACCTCGCCCGGAGATTACGACCGGATTGAAGGCATTGAGCATCTTGACAAGATAATTGACATAGACCAGAGCCCTATAGGGCGCAACCCGCGCTCAAACCCCGCGACATATACCGGCCTGTTTACCGACATCCGCTCGCTTTTTGCCTCAACCCCCGATGCAAAGGCAAAGGGCTATGGCCCGGGGCGCTTTTCCTTCAATGTCAAGGGCGGGCGCTGCGAGGCCTGCGAGGGCGACGGGGTCAGGAAAATCGAAATGCACTTTCTGCCCGACGTTTATGTCACCTGCGACGTCTGCCGGGGCAGAAGGTATAACCGCGACACGCTGGACGTAAAATATAAGAGTAAGAACATACACGATGTGCTGGAAATGACGGTTGAGGAGGGGCTGGCCTTCTTTGACGGCATCCCCTCGCTGCGCCGCAAGCTCCAGACCCTCTACGACGTCGGGCTGGGATATATAAAAATAGGTCAGCCGGCGACCACGCTCTCGGGCGGCGAGGCGCAACGCGTAAAGCTTGCCACCGAGCTGGCGCGCCGGAGCACCGGCAAAACCATATACCTGCTCGATGAGCCGACAACCGGCCTGCATACCGACGACGTGAAAAAACTGCTTGAGATACTCAGGCGCCTGACCGACGCCGGCAATACCGTGCTTGTGATAGAGCACAATCTTGATGTGATAAAGTGCGCCGACTATATCATAGACCTCGGCCCCGAGGGCGGCGACAGGGGCGGCAGAGTTGTGTGCGCTGGCACCCCCGAGGAAGTAGCGGCCTGCGAAGCATCTTATACCGGGATATATCTGAGAAGAGTGCTGAAAACCCGGGCTGCGCTGCCCGAGGTTAAAAATTTCTGAAAAATTTAGAGTATATTCTATTTTTCTATTGTATTCAAACAAATAATCTGCTATAATCAGTTTGAATGCTGTGCATGGTGAGTAAACACTCAGGCCTTCAAAAAAAAATAATAAAAGGGAGATGATGTTTCGATGAAGAAAGCAGTTTTGAGCATTTCGGCACTATGCCTTATTGCTGTTATGTCGACCTTTGCGGTATCGGTCTCGGCCACCACGCTTGATTTCTACACGCCTGCCGCCGACGGAGACCTGCTTTATACCGTAAATATGAACACCGACCAGTTCTGGCAGCCTGTGAAAATTATGGGCGACCTTCAGATGACCGTAATCGATGAAAAAACCGCCAATATTTGTGGCGGAAACAACTCTGCCCAAAACTGGCTTGGTGGGGAGGTTGAAGGCTTCCCACTCGGCGAAAACAATGCCTACACCATCAAGTTTACCGTCACGCGCAATGAAAAGGCCTGCTTCGGCCTGTATGTAGACGGTATATACGGCGTTTACGGGTATGCCGAGCAGTACCGGATAATGAACGGAGCCTCATCGCTCGGTGCGCACGGGTACATAAAGTACGAGACTATGGGGTTTGACATACCCGGCATCGACAATGACGGCACTCCCCAGCACTATGCCGTTGAGGTAAACGGCCGGGATTTAACACTCAGGCTTTTCATCATGGACAGAAAAGGCGAATATCAGCTTGTCGACGAGTCATACCCCGGCGAAATTCTCATTTTTGCTAACGACAATCTCGGAATTTATTTTTACTCCTACTACACCCAGAACGCTATTGTAAGCGATATCATGATTTATAAAGGGATGACGGTTTCGGGCGAGAAGCTGTCCGACACCACGGCGCCTCCCGAGACCACTACAGAAGCCCCCGGAACCACCAAGCCCCCCGAAACCAGCAAGGCCGACACAACACCTCAAGAAACCACGACAGCCGGCCCCGGCGGGGAAACCACCAAAGCCCCCGAAACCACCAAGGCACCCGAGAAAAAGGGCTGCGGCTCTCTGATGGCCGGGAGTACCGGAGTTGTCGCTCTGCTTGCATTCGCAGCCTGTGGCGTCCGCAAAAAGAAAAGATAGACAAGTAGTACATTTTAAGCCCCGCGGCATCTCCTGCGGGGCTTTTTTGCGGGGCGCGGAGGCTCTGCCCGCGGCGCCCCGCTTTTTTCATGGGGGCTATGCCAATCCTCAAAAAACTTCAACATTCAAATATCTAATACTGCACGCGGACGCTCATATCCCGCGCCCTGCTGCCATTTACGCACCGGCTGAATGACACATTCTGTGA
Source organism: Clostridiales bacterium (assembly GCA_012837425.1). Classification (GTDB taxonomy): domain Bacteria; phylum Bacillota; class Clostridia; order Oscillospirales; family CAG-272; genus UMGS1002. The sequence goes on along the minus strand of DURE01000006.1, from coordinate 48,103 downwards.
GCCAGGTATAAGCGTATTTCTGTTTTTGCATATCGACAAACAAATTAGATATGCGTACAATAATATCAGAGTCAAAGCTAGTTAAAATGTTGGGCAATTGGAGCCCAAGGTTCACTGCCAGTCTTTGGCTCTTTTTTATTTCAGTAAAAAGATATGTTGATTGTTTTAATTTCTTATTGCTTTTAGAGATATTTTATGGTATCATATATCAGACAATGAAACACGGCTCGGCGCCCCAGGCGCAGCCGGACCCGGCACCCGAGGCCGGAGTTCGGAGATAAGGAAAGCGCGGTGAAAATCCGCCGCAACAGCCATTGCCGTATACGGGCTTGGACCCCGCAAGCCGGAATACTTATCGGGCCGTGATATGTGATGTCGCTCTTGGGCAAATGTCAGGTAGCCGGCTTATGCCGGTCGACGGGAGAGCGCTGCACAAGCCTGTCTGCGGCCGCCGCCGCAGTCGGGCAGTTGCGGCGTCCCTCCAGAACTGACGGAGGGGCGCTGTCACTTTTCATTCAGATAAAAACCTATATAAGGAGTATCATCGAATGAAAAAGAACCACATTATCACCCGCATATCGGCGGCGGCATTGTGCATTCTAATTCTGCTTGTCATGGTTTCCTGTGCCAAAAAGGAGCAGCCCGAGCTCTGGGAAAACGCTGTTTACACCGAGAACAAGACGCTCGGCAGCGGGGCGACCACAATAGTCTTGCGGGTTGAGGCCGGCGAAAAGTCAATTGAGCTGACAATCAAAACCGACAAAACAGTGCTGGCCGACGCGCTTGCTGAGCACAACCTGGTCGGGGGCGAGGACACCGCCTACGGGCTCATGATTTTAGTGGTAAACGGTATCCGGGCAGATTACGACAAAGACGGCGCATACTGGGCGCTGTACAAGAACGGCGAATATGCAATGTCGGGCGCCGACAGTACCGAAATTGCCGACGGCGAGAATTATGCGCTGGTTTACACAAAAGGGTAAAACAAAAGACGCCAGGAAACAGGCAATCCCGGACAGGGCGGCGGGGAGTCCGGGACGTGCCCTGCGCTATCCGCGAAAGCTGCGCGACATGGCGGTCTTCTCGATGGCCGGGGCGATGATGTTCTGCTCGGACCTGCTGCTCGACGCTCTGCCCAATGTACATCTGATCGGCATGTTTACGATGCTACTAACCCTCACATACCGCTGCCGCGCGCTGATTCCGATTTACATTTATGTCATGCTGACCGCTCTGTATTACGGCTTTGCGCTCTCGGTAGTGCCGTATTTTTATGTCTGGACGGTTTTGTGGGGCATGACAATGCTCCTGCCGAGGAATATTTCCGACCTTGCCGCGGCTTTTGCCTACCCGCTTGTCTGCAGCCTGCACGGGCTGATTTTTGGCGCGCTCTGCGCCCCCTCGCAGGCCCTATTGTTCGGGCTGAACTTCAGCCAGATGATTGCCTGGATTGTAGCGGGGCTTCCGTTTGACCTGGTTCACGCGGCGGGGAATCTAGCGGCCGGATTATTGGTGCTCCCGCTATCCAAAATACTGAAGAAAATAAGCGTAAGCTGAAAGCACGGTGAAAATAACGTGCTTTTGTTGCTTTTCTGGGTTATGTGTGCTATAATATGAGTATAACACAATATACAGGATTGATGGGGTGCTGTTATAATGGGATTTATCAGGATTACAACCGCGTTGCTTTTGCTGTGCCTGATTATGGTCACGGCTGCGTGCGATGTCGTACCCCCGGGGGGAGACGAGAGCAGCGACTCTGAGGAAACCGGAAGCAGTAGTTATGAGGAATCCGGACAGGATACTGCCGGATATCCCGAGGACTCAATAGGGAATTACCTTGATGATTATTTTACCCTAAAAAATCCGGCGGATAACAATCCGGTACCCGAAAAATTTTTCATTATTGACAGCTATGAGGGCTTGACCGCGCTGTACGACTATATCGGCGCCAGCGGGTTCTACACCCTGCACCACAACACCGGCGCGTACACCGACATGACCAGCGGAAAATACACCGAGCGGTTCTTTGCCGACGGCGGGCGGCTTGCGGCGGTGCCGGTTGGCACTTCAAGCGGCTCGAATACTTATTACACATATACAGACAAAACAGACGGCAAGCTTATAATTCATATTAGAAGGCTTAATCCCTATATTACTATTTCGACCGACGATTTAGGCAGGTTTGTGTATTTGGTACCGCTGCCAGCGGGTTACACAAAGGAGCAGATTTCGGTTATAAAAGACGAAAGCGGCTCCGCCACCTCGGCCGCCTTCCGCGCCGGGCAGGAGGAAATAAATGATGCCGGCATGTTCTCCGGAACATATAAAAGATACGACGGAAAGCCCTACTATACCGAGGGGTTCTGGTCGCTAGCCTGGGCTACGTCATATGACGACGCTCAGGGGTTGTGGATAGCAGCCGACGGACTGCGATACAAAACACTGATTGAAATGAACCGGGACCAGATACCGGCAGTTATGATTGCAGACGAGATAGAGCTTTATGTCGCGCCGAAGTACAACGTAAAGAGTGTTGAGTATCTGCTGCTTGACATCGGCCTTGAGACCGAGCGCAATATTGCCTCGCTTGCCGAGCTGACGAAATTACCTATCGGGGCATACTACCTTGTTTGCAGGGTATTTACCGAGGGGAGGACTGTTGCGAACAGAACCGAGCGGAGCGAGTATTACTCAATATATTTGGTTAACAAATCCGATTATCCCTATTGATAATCCAAAGGGCTGGCGCAAACCGAAACATTTGCGTCAGCCCTGTTTTTTAAGCGCTTGCGCCGCACCTTTCGTATCTACTATTGTCTAATATCTAATATCTAATATCTAACAACTTTACCGACGTTTTGTAGCGTAGCGCAAAGGCGCAGGCGAGGGGATAACGCGCGGCAGCCGAGCAGATAAAGCCGAGCTGCTTTATATATGCCCACCGCCATTTTTCGTCTTTAGTTCTTTTATACAGTTCCGCGAGTACCCTTTGGAAAATCGAGTTGCCCGAGGGGATCGCCCCGTCGTAAGTCTCCTTTGGTCGGATAAAGAGCTTCTCGGCGTCGTCGGCATACAGGTAAAGGCCGCCGGCGTCATGGTCGAAGAAATGCTTGAGCAGAATATCGGATAGCGCCGCGGCCTCATCGTCGCGACCGAGCAGCAGTAGCGCGAGCGCGGTCGCAGCGTAGTCGGCGTCAATTCCGGCGCCGAATGACTCGCCCTCCCGCCGCCGGATACAGAGCCGGCCGTCGGGGGAGCGGAGGTTTGACATGATATAGTCTGCCGCACGGCCGGCCGCTGTGAGGTAGTCGCCTCTCCCGAAGGCCTCGGCGGCCTTCACCAGCCCGCAGACCATCAGCGCATTCCAAGAGGTCAGTACCTTGTCGTCAAGCCCGGGTTTTGCCCGCTGCAGGCGCCATTCGTAGATTTTGTGCCGCAGCAGAGAAATTTCCTCTGGTTCGTCCTCAAACTCCGGGTTGTGAATGAGGTTCGGGATGCTTTTGCCCGATATGTTGCCCCGCTCGGTGATGTCAAACCACTCGCAAAAGCGTCGGCCGTCTTCCTCACCCAAAGTAGCTTTGATTTCGCTTGGGGTCAGGGTGTAAAACCCGCCCTCCTCGCCGCCCGTGTCGGCGTCCTGGCTGCTATAAAACCCGCCGTCGGGTCCGGTCAGCTCGCGCAGGACATAGTCGGCGGTGGACTCGCCGGCAAAACCGAAAAGCGGCCGCCCGGTGAGCATATAGGCGTCGGCGTATGCCCAGAGCAGCAGCGCGTTATCATAGAGCATCTTCTCAAAATGCGGCACCAGCCACATTTTATCGGTGGAGTAGCGGCAGAAGCCGCCGCCGATATGGTCATAAATCCCGCCGCGGTACATGGCCTCAAGCGTGCGGTCGGCCATCTTGAGCGCCTGCTCCTCGCCGGTGTCGCGGAAATAGTCGAGCAAAAAGAGAATATTGTGCGGGGTGGGGAATTTTGGGGCAGAGCCGAAACCGCCCCACCTCGGGTCATAGCTGTCCGAGAGTTGGCGGTATGCCGAGGCCGCAAGCTCCTCGGGCTCAGACTCTCGCGCCCGGGAAGCTGATTTGCACCTTGACTGGTTCAGCGCCTCGGTGAGGCTTTTGGCGATGCCGTAAAACCAGCTCCGCTCAACCTCCCATCGCTGAGCACAGGTTCTCAGGAGCTTGAGCAGGGTCTCCTTCGGCAGGTATGTGGCGGCATAAAAGGGGCGGCCGTCGGGCAGCGCAAGTATCGTCAGCGGCCAGCCGCCCGAGCCGCTAAGTGCTTGGCAGGCCGACATGTAGACGCTGTCGAGGTCGGGGCGCTCCTCGCGGTCGACCTTTACCGGCACGAAATGTCGGTTCAGAACCTCGGCCACCTCATTATCCGAGAATGACTCGCGGGCTATCACGTGGCACCAGTGGCAGGCGCTGTAGCCAATGCTGAGGAAGAGCGGCTTGTCCTCGGCCAGTGCCCGCTCCTTTGCCTCCTCGCCCCAGGGGTACCAGTCGACCGGGTTTTCGGCGTGCTGCAAGAGATAGGGGGACTTTTCGTTTATCAGGCGGTTGCTCATATTTTGCCCTCACAAATTTTTCTTTTGTTTTTATTGTCCTCCCGAATATGGTATCGTATACAGCCGCCCGGTATAAAATGAGCCCCGGGGTTGTTTTGCCCCGGGGGTGTTTTCTGTTTTTACTTGAGTGGTAGGATTATCGGATTGTCCAGGTCAAGGACAATTGTTGTGCACCCGCTCGGTACACTTTCGCCACTTTTACTTTTAAAATCGGTTGTAATACCGTATTCTATACACTCCGCGGCCAGCTTGTCGAGGTCAATTCCGAGCGTGCCGTCAAAGTCCTCGCCGCTGTCCGGGTTTATTAACCCCAGGAATATAAAATCACATTTGATATGGTCTGGCTTTTTATCAGGGTCGTAAGGGATGGACAAAGAGTAGTTCCAGCTGTGCATTCCGCCCCTGCCCATACCCGAGCGGCTCATGCCGAGACCGTCTGATGTGCATAGGTGTTCGAGCATTTTGATACGCACTTTATTTTTCTCGTCACGGGCCAGGTCAAGTATTTTCTTTAGTTCCGGCAGCTCGCATTTGTCGGGGTCAAGTTCATGATTTACAAGAACACCGTTGAAGTCTCCGCCGAGGGTAATGGCGCTGATTTTTATACCATTCCAGCTCACACTTGAGAGCCGGTTCTCAAAGATCGAACTGTCGGCAGCCGGAAGGCTTATCTGGTCGGCAGTCTCATCGCCGGTCAGATGCAGGATAAAATCAAAACTCTTCCCGGCGTCCAAGCGAAGCTCCTTGAAAAAGGCTATTACACAGACCCTGCTGACACTGCCCCCGCCGAAGCCGCCGGCCTGTATGTTTTCGCGCCCCGGGTGATAATCATTGCCGTCGGGCAGCGTTATATAGCATTTCAAATAGTCACGGGAGCTCATCCCCGGCGCCTCGGCATACAGTGTGAGCGAGCAGGTGCCGTCTGGGTTGGGTGCAACAAAGGCATAGCGCAGTATGCCGCCCTTCAGCTCCACCGGCGAGGTCAGCGAATAAAACCCTGAAGTGTCGCCGTCGACAATTTCGGTGGTTTCAATGCCCGATCTTCCGAACCAGAAGAAACTGAAGCCCGACTGTGCGGTCATTCCGATAATCATTATCGCCATTCTCACGGCTGCGCCAGAGCTCGACAAACACGTCGGCTACCAGCTCTTCGGTGTCCTCGGGCGTGCCGACCGCCGAAATCCGGCCGTACACAATTGTATAAACCAAGCCGGTATATCGCCGCATAGCGAGCTCCAGCCCCTCGTTCGGGTTGTTTTTTAAGGCATGCAGCAATTCTTCATCGGTCATCGGGTTACCTCCGAATACAGTTGCGGGAAGCGCTTCCATATACAGCATTCGTAATGAAGGAGAAAAAAGTAACATGTTGAGGAGAAAAATCGGCCTTCATGTGCATTATAACACAGAATATCCCCGGCAGATCGGCCGGCTTTTGAAATATTGTATAAACAAACTGCACAATAATTATAAAACATGCATATTGACAGATTAAGATAACTGTGATATTATGAGGCCGGAACGTTCCTGATGGAGGCTTTGTCATGCCGGTAACAATAATTGACGTTGCCCGCGCAGCTGGTGTCTCCAAAACCACCGTATCGGCCGTGATATGCGGGCGGAGCGGGGTTAAAGAAGAAACACGTCAGTTGGTGCTTGACACAATTAGGGAGCTGAAATACGTTCCGAACTTCACGGCACGCAACTTCGTGCAGGGGAGGACCAACATTCTCGGCGCGCTGATTGTTCACGCCGACAAGCGCAGCTTGGATTACCAGTTTGCTCAGGAGACCGGCGTTTACTCGCAGGACATCAGCCGGGGGATTATCGCGCGGCTCAGCACTACCAGATACGGGCTTATGACCTCGTACATGACCCCCGGGGAGACGGTTCTGCCCCCGATGTTTACCGACAACCGGATTGACGGGCTGTTTGTTATCGGCGCGCTTGAAATGCCGCTGGTCGTCAGGCGGGTGCTGAAAGAGCGGAACATACCGGTAGTGGCGGTGGGTCGGACCTGCTCTGAATATGATTCAATCCGGGTTGATGTGCCGCAGTCGGTCTACCTTGCAGCAAAGCACCTCTATGTAAACGGCCACCGGCGTATTGGGCTGGTCAACTGCGCCCCGAATTTCACCTCAAATGTCGAGCGGTTTGAGGGTTATCGGCGGGCTTTGGCCGAAGTCGGACTTGAGATTGACAGGTCGCTGGTTGTCGACTGCAGGGACAACACCGGGTCCAGCGGATATATAGCGGCCGGGCAGCTACTCACAAGCGGCGCTAATCCCACGGGGCTGATAACCGCCAACGTGTCAATCACAATGGGAGTTCTGCGTTATCTCTATGAGCACAGAATACGCATACCCGACGATATTTCGATAATCGGGCACGAAGACTCGGTTATGTACAGCTACGCCTCGCCGGCACTGACAGCGATAAATATACAAAAAGAAAAAACCGGCGACAGGGCGGCCGAGCTGCTGCTTGAGCGCCTTGCCGGCAACGACAAGAGCTTTCCGGTAAGCCGGTTTATCGAACCGGTGCTTACCGTGCGCGACTCGGTAAAAAAGCTCACGACTAAGGCTTCTCAACTCAGCGGCATAAGGCCGATGAGCTGTTAATAAATGAAGTCATTCGGAACGTTCCGCAATTTAGAAAACACCAACCTGTCCGACCAAGAGAAGCAAATGGTGCCGGATAGCTGCGTATTATTAAATGTGACAGTAAAATCGGCTGAAACCAACCTAAGCAACCCGTATAACCACACTAAAATAGTGCTGTATTTAGCCATGCGGAACGTTCCGATATTTCCTGGCCAGTCTCAAAAATGTCAAACGGCAAGTATAATCCCGAAAGGAGATATATTGAATGTTAAGAAGAATTATTGCGCTGTTCCTTGCGCTGCTGATGACAACCGCCCTGATTTCCTGCGTCGGCGGGGAAGACGAGAACTTAACCACGACGACTGTCCAGAGCGGCGACGCCACAACTCCGGAAGATTCCGACTCGCTGTATGACAAAGACGGCTACAGACTCGACCGGCTGCCCGAGAGGCTTGACTTTAAAGGCGAGACCATTAAAATATTTTACTGGTCCGACCGGCATATTCAGGAGTTTTTTTCTGAAGGACAGAACGGAGAGAACATCAACGACGCAATTTTCACCCGCAACCTTATTGTGACCGAACGTCTGAACAACCAGTTGGATTTTTATGGTGAGCTCGGTGATGGCTCATATTATATTCAGTGGACTCAGAAGGTTGTGACCGATGTAAACTCCGGCACCTGTGACTATGACATTGTTGCCGGCTACAGTCAGGCAAACGCTTTACTGTCGGTCCAGGGCTATACTGTTAATTTGATGGAGTACGACAATATTTTTGCATTCGACCTCCCGTGGTGGCCCGAGGAGATGGTGAGCGAAGCGACAATCGGCGGCAAGCTTTGTTTTGTTACCGGCGACATATCGACAAACCTTATCGCGATGCTCCAGTGTACATACTTCAATAAAAATATGCTGCAGGAGCTGAATCTCGAGTCGCCCTACGAGCTTGTATTATCCGGAAAGTGGACGATAGACAAGCTGATTTCCATGTCGAAGGACGTCTATAACGACTTAAACGGGAATGGCACAAACGATGACAGCGACATCTACGGGTTTACCATTTCCTCAAAAACAAACGCACTTGACACCGCCTTTTACGGCGCGGGGCTTGTGACAATGGAGAAGGACAGTGACGACCTACCGGTTATATCCGACTCCTGGAACAGCGAAAAAACCTCAAACCTCCTGGCTAAAATTATTGACTGGTTCTACAAGAGCGGGGATGTTTACACCGAAGTGGGTACCAAAATCTTCGCTGACGGCCGCTGCCTGTTTGAGTTTGCCTCTCTCAATGCTGCCTTCCTCAGCTTTAATGAAGTTGACTTCTATGGAATTGTTCCGGCTCCGAAATATGACGAGTATCAGGAAGATTATGTGACCGGTGTTTCATACCCGCACACCCTGTATTCGATTTCGACAGGGACCCAGAAGCAGGAACACTGCGCATACCTGCTCGAATGCCTGGCCTCAGCCGGTCATCGGCTTGTCACGCCCGAGGTATTCAACATCACTCTAAAGCACAAATATGCCTCGGACGAGGAAACCGGAAAAATGCTTGACATTCTACGCGCCTCAGTCAACTTTGACGTCGGCCGGATATATGCCTACGCCGCATTCAACAACGTGACTCTGACAATTTGGCGCAGCTGCATAACAAATAACAACGGTAACTTCGCCACGGCATACAAAGCCCAGTCAAAAGCGATAGAAACGATGCTCCAAAAGTTTAGAAATGATTTTGGGAGCTGATTTCCCGCACAAAGAGTAATACGGTACCGATTTAAATAAACTTAACGAAAGGAACAAAAACATGAAACGAATTTCAGCATTGCTTCTTACGTTCACAACGGTAGTTCTGCTTGCAGTCTTTACCGTTGGCACCTCTGCGGCATGGGATGGAACAACCATCGACACCTCGTGGTATAACACCACCGACACCACCTTTACCTTAACAACCCCCGAACAACTGGCCGGGCTTGCCGCGATAGTCAACGGTGCTCTGTCAAGCATTGCACCCGACGATTTTTCGGGCAAGACAATATTGCTGGGCGCCGACATCGACCTCGGCGGCAAAAACTGGGTACCGATAGGAACCACCACCGGAGCTTCCGGAACCACCGGGTTTATGGGGACTTTTGACGGACAAGGACATTACATAAAGAATTTGACCATCGATATGGCCTCCAGAGAGCCCGACGGCATCCGCTTCGGATTTTTCGGAATCATCGGCGGCACGGCTAAGGGAATCAACTTCGTGGGCGCCAGCATAGTTACCAAAGACGCCTGCTACTCGGCAGTTATTGCCGGCTATATCGGCGGCGGCACGGTGGCCCGCTGCACGGTTGACGCAACCTCGGTCGTCGAGTGCTATACCAGCTCAAGCGGCATGATTGCCGGCCGCGTCGAGAAGGAAGGCACCATTGACTCCTGCATCAACGAGGGCACCATTTACGGCTACGGCGCACTTGACGGCACCTCTGCCAAACCTACCAACAACGTCATCATCGGCGGCATCGTCGGCCTTGCCGACTCCAGCGTGGTTAAGAACTGCATCAATTACGGAAACGTGGTCGCGCTCGCCAAGACCGCGACGCCCAATCATGCCGGAGCTGCGGGCATATCGGCTTTCGTAAAAACGGCCGAAATTGTCAATTGTGTCAACTACGGTGAGATCAGCTTTGCCGATTATCTCAACGATAACACCGGCGTCGGCGGCATTATCGGCAAATTCCACAGCAGTGCCGGTTCGATAATTTCAAACTGCTACAACTTCGGCTCAATTACCGGCAAGGATAACGACACAACCCAGACCGGGCTTATCGGCGGGCTCCTTCAGGTTATCGGAACAATTGAAAACTGCTATTCGGTGCCCTCGGGCACCCTTGAGATTGGCGGCTCGGGTGCGATAAGCGGATTTGAGCTCAAGGACAACAAAATTGTGGCCAAGACAGACGCCGAATATGCGGCGATGGAAAGCGCCGCAGCCGCAATTGAGGAGGCATTTTTCGCAACTACAATTCCGCTGACCATTCACTACGTTTACTCAAACGGAGATAAGGCGGCTGAAGACTATAAAGCCGACCTGCTCGAAGGAGAGGAATACAGCATTGATTCTCCGGCCATTACCGGCTATACCACCGATCAGGAAACCGTGTCCGGCAAAATGGGCAACGCACCGGTTGAGATAACGGTTACATATTCTATCAGGGAGTACAAACTGACCATCGAGTATGTATTTGAGGACGGAAGCAAGGCGGCCGACCCTTATGTCGACACTAAGCCCTTTGGCACCGAGTTCAGTATCGAGTCTCCCGTGATTGAGGGATATGAGCCTAATTTCCCGGTGATTGAGGGGAAATATGAGATTGACAGGACAATAAAGGTGACCTACAAATCAACCGGCGACGCGACCGGGACCGGCGAGGGGGCCGGGACAACCAAAGCACCCGAGACCGAGAAGCCCGAATCCTCGGGCTGCAAGTCGGCTGTCGCCCCCGCCTTCATTCTCTTTGCTCTTGCCGGCACTGCCGGTGTCGCAAAGAAACGCAGGAGCTGATTACCCGACCTAGAAGCATAACCTGAATCAATTTACCGGGACTGGCGAGCGCCGGTCCCGGTCTAGCGAGGTAATTATGCGAGCTGAACAGAAAAGCAGACATATGCCGCCGTCCGTGGAAGCCCTTGTTTTTTTCCTTGTAATCGCAGCAATAATCTGCGGGGGCTGCCGGCCGGCAGAGGCCGAACCACACGCAACCGAGACCGAAACCACACAACCGCTCCAGCCCACCGTGTTCGGGGAGATTCACTTAATCTCTGAAGGTGACCGGCCGGCGGGGGAAGAAAACCGGGATTTTTTCCTGTTCGGATTTCAGGAGAAATCAGAGGGCGGGAGTATGGCGCTGCGGGCGGTGTCGCTTTACAATACCGACGAATATGACACGGCCGGAATTAAAGCCCGCTTTGACGCCGGCGGGCCTTTGGATGAGCAGAAAATCAGGGGAGAGTCAGTTTATGAAATCAGCACCGGCGAGAGCACGCTGAGCGCTTTGACGGCCGGGGGCAATGAATTTTGTGTGACCGAGCTGTCAGGGCTTCCTGCCGAGGGCGCGGTTGTTATGACGCTCTCACCCTTTGCGATAAGGGACGGAATAGTCAGCTATTCCGAGACATATACCGCGGTCTGGTATGACTCGCGCTTCTGCGGGTACTTCAGGGGCGACAATATATTTGGCTTTGAGAATGCCTATGACTGCGGCTACGGCTGCGTGCTAACGGTTGTAGAGGGGGCAAACGAGGGGATATTCCGGGCCTGTGCCGGTGTTTTCACCTCGTCGGGATATAAGCTGCTCGCGCATACCGAGGCCGCCGGAAATCTTTTTGCCACGGCGGTCGGGAGCACTTATTCAGTAAGTCTTGCTTACAGCAGGTACAACAACGAGCTCAGAATCCTGCGCGAGCCGGCCTCAAATATCGAGCCCGGACTCTTTGAGAAAGCCGAAACCGAGAATATCTGCCAGCCGCTGCTATTTCAGGTCGGCGTTGTATCGTATGACGACTCGGTGACAAACGGGATGTGCTATATGTTCCGGCTCTCGGACGGCAGTTTTCTGATTTATGACGGCGGGCACTACGAGGATTATGTGAATGTCGGGCCGAGGAAGGTTTATCGGCAAAATGCGCAGCGCATTTATGAGCTCCTGAAGGAATTCGCCCCCGACCCCGATAATATCAGAATTTCGGGCTGGATTATCACGCATTATCACGGCGACCATTTCGGGGCGCTGCGCCGTTTTGCCGAGCTTTACTCGGGCGACAGGACACTGCAGGTCGAGCGGTTTTTGTTCAATTACACCGAGCCCGGCCCGCAGACCGACCGGGCAATGGCGGCCTTCGCGGGCGCCCGGCGGGTTCAGGTTCACCCAGGGCAGAGGCTATATATCCGCGACGCGGAGATAGAGGTCCTCTATACTCATGAGCTGTACTCGCCAAAAGCCATATCAAACCTCAACACCTCAAGCATTGTGTCCCGTGTGACGCTGAGCGGGCAAACGGCGCTGATGTCCGCTGACATGTCCGGGGAGGCGGGCCGGGTTGTCCTCGATATATACGGGGATTACTTAGAGTCGGATTTCGTCACAGTCGCGCATCACGGCTGGGACGGGGGCAGCACCGAGTTTTATGCCACAGTGAGGGCCGAATACGCCCTCTGGCCGGTCGGGCTCAACGGCTATTTTGGCGTCAGGTCGAATTATGTCACAAAAGAAAACCTCAGCGCGAACAAGAGAAACGAATATTTCCGCCCCGACGGCTCGGATACCTTAATGTCCTCGGGCGAAATAGTCAAAATAGAATACAGCGAGGTAAACCTTGATAAGAAGGGAATGCGCACGCTATATGTCGCCGGCTTTTCTACCTGGGTGTTCAAGCTGCCCTACTACGGGACAAATTACAGCGTGACCGAAAATACACAAATAAAATAAATTCAGCAGGAGGACATCCTTCAGATGTCCTCCTGCCTGATTTTTTTGTTTTATTTCAGCGTGGTAAGCAAAACACAGAACCTGCCCGAGAGCCGGTAGTGCCCGGTGCCGGCCGGAACAAACCAGCTATCTCCTGCGCTGATATAGTAAGCCCCGCCGCCGCACTCGATTGTGCCGCCGCCCGATATACAGAGCAGCGAATGAAAGCTTTCGCTTCCCGAGAAAAGGTCAACCGGCCGGCTGATGTCAAGCTTTAAGGTCTTGAAGTATTCGCAGTGTGAAAGGACAGACCGGTCACGCTTCCCGGGGACTGAGGCCGAAAAACGCATGCGCTCGATTTCCTCGTGGGTATATGGATAAATGACGTCAAAGGCTTTTTTTGTATGCAGCTCACGGGGCTTGCCGCCGAGGCCAAGCCGCCCGTAGTCGTAAACACGGTATGTAAGGTCGCAGTTCTGCTGGATTTCGGCGATGAATACCCCGCGACCTATGGCGTGGACAAGCCCAGCCGGTATGAAAAAGCTGTCGCCGGGCTTGACTTTAACAAAGTTCAGAGCCTCTCCCGGTACCCCCGCTTCAAGCGCTCTTTTAAGGTCCTCTTTAGCGCAGCCCTCGCCAAGACCGTAGATTATCCCGGCGCCGGGTTTGGCGTCAATGATATACCACATCTCGGTTTTGCCAAAATCACATTCGACATGGGCGGCGTACTCATTGTCGGGGTGCACCTGGATTGAGAGGTCGTCGGCAGCGTCAATAAATTTTATTAAAAGCGGAAACCTGCCGCCCTCATAATCCTCCGAGACAACCTTATTCCCGGCCTTACTGAAAAAATCCTCGAGGGTAAGCCCCGTATATGCGCCGTTCTCGATTATGTTCACCCTATCCGGGCGGACCGAGAGCTCCCAGGTCTCGCCGGTCTTGCAGGTGGCACCCGGCTTTCTGAATCTGTCGCGCAGCCGGCTGCCTCCCCAGAGCATATTTACCGGGATGCCGCGGAGTTTGAGCGGATACAGTTCAGTCATAATCAGCTCCTCATCTCGCACATAAATCGGTGTATATGAAAAATCTCTTTTGCCGACCGGCAAAAGAGACTTATGTGGTGGAGACAGTTGGAGTTGAACCAACGACCCCATGCATGTCAAGCATGTACTCTAACCAACTGAGCTATGCCTCCGAGCGAAGTGTATTATAACACAACATCTTTTATTTTGCAACCCTTTTTTGCAAAAAATCAAAAATAACTTAGTATTGTCACCCGAGTTTATTGTGTTTGGTGAAAAACAATGATATAATACAGGGGATAATATAAGTATCCAAAGCAGGGGGCGGCAGAATATGAATGCGGTGCGGAGCAGAATATCCCCCGGTGACATAATAGTCACAGCGGCAGTTCTTGTCGCCGCACTTTTTTTGCTGGTTTTCCGGGGCTTTGCAAGCCCCGACGCGGGCTATGTCGAAATCACCGTGAGAAACCGGGGAACCGAGCGCTTCGACCTGCAAATGGACCGCGAGATAAAGATTGAGTCAAACGGGATAACACTATATGTAATAATTGAGGACGGCGGAGTTTGGGTAGGCGAGTCAGACTGCCCCGACCAGGTTTGCGTTCATACCGGGCGGATATGGCGGGGCGGGGAGGCTATTATCTGCGCGCCGGCCGGTGTGGCTGTAACCATTTTGGGAGGAGGCGGGGATTGTGACCATGTCGCGGGCTGACAGCCCGGCCGCCCGCGCCGCCCGGGGAGCGGCGCTGGTCTCGGCGGCGCTCCTGCTCTCATACATTGAGAGCTTTATCCCGCTCGGGCTTCTGCTGCCGCTGCCCGGCTTTCGTTTGGGGCTGGCCAACATCCTTGTCATGTTCGTATTTTTTTGCCTGTCCTCAACCGAGGCGGCAGTTATCTCGGCAGTAAGGGTGATTGTCATGGCGCTGCTCTTCGGCAGCCCGGTCTCGTTTTTCTTCTCGGCCACTGGGGCTGCTTTTTCGCTGGTTGGGATGTATGTAGTTAATTATGCACTTAAAAACAAACTCAGCTTCTGGGGAGTTTCGGTGATAAGCGCCTCGCTGCACAATATAGGGCAGCTTATGGCCGCCGCAGTCCTCTTTAGCGGGGCTGTAATATCATATCTGCCGGCGCTGCTATTTGCCTCGGCGGCCTTCGGAAGTGTAAGCGGTGTTCTGCTCAATATCCTCACACCAAGGCTCCTGCCGGCTCTCGGGGCTCAGGGAGGGGAAAGATGAAACGTTATATTTCAGTGTCACTGGCAATATTGTGTATCCTCCTTACGACCCCGTCCTGCGGGAGGCAGAGGTATCTGTCCCACACAACATGGGGCATGGATACCCTTGTCACTATTAAAATTGATAAAAACACCCCGGATGCAGAGCTGATTTTTTCGGAATGTGACGCGATTTTAAGCTCGCTCGACAGTCTTATGTCAAGAACCAACCCCGAGAGCGAGGTCAGCCGGGTAAATGCTGTGGCAGGCTCGGCCGAGGTTTCGGCCCATACTGCCGCGATTATTCGCACCGCGCTTGAGGTCTCGGAGCTTACCGGCGGCTCTTTTGACATAACCGTGCTGCCCTATGTGCTGATGTGGGAGCGCTGCGGAGCCGAAAACAAGCTGCCCGACCCAGGATATATAAAGGAACTCGGTGACGCCGTCGGCTACGAAAAGATTTCACTCGATGGCAATACAGTTAAAAAGAGTAACGAAAATACAAGGATAGACCTCGGCGCAATAGCCAAGGGATACGCCTGTGACAGGCTTGTCGAATATCTTGTCTCGGCCGGGGTAAAATACGGTTTGGTATCCTTCGGCAGCAATGTCGCGGTAATAGGCGAGAAGCCCGATGGCAGCGAATACAGAATCGGCATAAAGGACCCGGCCGACACCAGCAGGGTAGCTGGCTATGTCTTTATGAGCTCGGGCGTGCTGTCTGTCACCGGGGACTACGAGCGATATGTGGTAATCGACGGTGAGCGGTACCACCATGTCATAAACCCGTTTAGTGGCTACCCGGCCGACACCGACCTGCACAGCGTGGCGGTCATCTGCGAGACGGGTGTTCTTGCCGACGCGCTCTCAACCGCCCTTTTTGTCATGGGCAAAGAGGCAGCGCTCGGGCTCTACGAGTCGGGAAAAATCAAATTTGAGGCGCTGTTTATCGGCGACGGCGAAATAAGCCGGACCCCGGGGCTTGAGCGAAAATTCGAGCCGGCAGGCCAATAGAAATTGACAATTCTGCCTCTTTGATTTATAATGTTAGGGTGGCAAGTCAAAACGAACTAAAGTCAGGAGACAGAATGTCGGATACCAGAGAAACCCGAGGGGAGTTGGTTGGTGACGGCTGCGGTCAGCAGCATTATATTTCGCTGGTCAGTGAGATAATCAGCCAGCAGACCGCTGAGGCCGGCAGGCTGCCCGGGGTATATATTATGACCTTCGGCTGCCAGCAGAACGAGGCCGACAGCGAACGGCTGGCCGGAGTGGCCGAGGCTATGGGATATGTGATGGTCGACCGGCCTGAGGAGGCCTCGCTTATAATAGCCAATACCTGCGCGGTGCGCGAGCACGCCGAGCAGAAGGCACTCTCGCATATCGGGCGGCTCAAGCATATAAAAAAGGAAAACCCGGCGGCAGTGATAGTCGCCTGCGGCTGCATGACGGCCCAGGAGCACCGGCAAAACGAGCTGAAACAAAGATACCCCTATGTCGATATTGTGCTCGGCTCCTCGGGGTGGCAAAGACTCCCCGAGCTGCTATACCGGCGGCTTTCGGGTGAGAGGCGGCTTTTTTGCCTCGATGATGGCGGCGCTGTCCCCGAAAACCTGCCGGTGCGACGCGAGTTTTCCTATAAAGCCTGGCTGCCTGTCATGTACGGTTGCGACAACTACTGCTCATACTGCATTGTTCCCTATGTCCGGGGGCGCGAGCAGAGCCGGCGGCCCGAGGACATTTTAGCCGAGGCACGGGAATTGGTCGGGAATGGCTGCCGGGATATAACCCTTTTGGGGCAGAATGTCAACTCATACGGCAGAGACCTCGGCACTGGTTATGATTTTGCTCAGTTGATAAGCGATATATCGGCAATTGAGGGCGACTTCAGGCTGCGCTTTATGACCAGCCACCCGAAGGACGCCACAAGAAGGCTTGTCGACGCGCTGGCAAAATCGGACAAGGCAGCAAGGCATTTTCATCTTCCGCTGCAGTCGGGAAGCGACAAGATTCTCAAGGCGATGAACCGCCGGTATAACCGGGCAAACTATCTTGACACCGTGGCATATATAAGGGAGAGGATGCCCGACATCGCTCTGACCTCGGATATAATAGTCGGTTTTCCGGGTGAGACAGACGAGGACTTTGAGGACACGCTCGATATTATCCGAAGAGTGCGCTTTGACATGATTTTCTCGTTTGTCTTCTCGCCACGTCGGGGCACCCCGGCGGCAGACATGGATAATCAGGTTCCGGGCGAGGTAAAAACCCAGCGCTACCTGGCGCTGGTTGAGCTGCAGAACGCCATATCCGAGGAAATCAACAAAAGGTTTCAAGGCAGCGTTGTGCGGGTGCTCTGCGACGGCCCGAGCAAGACCGACAAAAGCATGTACGGCGGCCGCACTTCTGGCAATAAAATTGTCTACTATCCCGGCGAGCAGGCCGACATCGGGAATTTTGTCAATGTAAAAGTAGAGCGCACAGAAGCCTTTGCGCTCTATGGCACAAAGACCGGCGAGCCGGCTGCAGACAACAGATAACTCGAAGAATAATTAAAGAAAAGGAATAATAACATGGAAATCATGCAAGCCGCAGAACAGCTTGGCAGAGCAATAAAGGAAAGCGAGCTGTACCGCCGCTTTGAGAGCGCCAAGTCTGCGTATGAAAATGACCAGACCCTAATGGGGTACCTCGGCGAATACCAGGCCGACAAAAAAACACTTGAGCGCGCAGGGCAGATGGAGGAGGTCGACACCCACCTGGTCGACACGCTAAATGAGCGGATTGACGAGCTGTACAAGCTGGTAACCGAGAACCCGGTCTATATCGAATATGTCGGCGCTCAGGAGGCGGTCAACCGGCTCATGGAAGAGGTAAATATAAAAATCACGCACACCATAACCGGCAGGATGCCCTGCAGTCATGGCTGTGCCGACTGCGCAAGCTGCCACCACGAACACGAATAAAAGCCCGACGGAGGAGAAGCACATGACCCCGATGATGGAGCAGTACCTCGGGATAAAAGAAAAATACAAGGACTACCTGCTCTTTTACCGGCTGGGGGACTTCTATGAGATGTTCTTTGACGACGCCATAGTAGCCTCGCGCGAGCTTGAGCTGACGCTCACCGGCCGGGACTGCGGAGAGGCCGAACGCGCGCCTATGTGTGGAGTGCCCTTTCACAGCGTAGAGACTTATATCGGCAGGCTTATCGAGAAGGGTTATAAAATCGCTATCTGCGAGCAGCTTGAAGACCCGGCGACGGCGCGCGGGCTG
This sequence comes from Clostridiales bacterium, assembly GCA_012837425.1. Classification (GTDB taxonomy): domain Bacteria; phylum Bacillota; class Clostridia; order Oscillospirales; family CAG-272; genus UMGS1002. Next base: position 29,953 of record DURE01000006.1, on the reverse strand, counting down.
GTCGAGCGCGATGTGGTGAGGATTATCACCCCCGGCACGCTGATTGAGACCGACCTGCTCGACTCGACGCAAAACAATTATGTCTGTGCACTTTACCTTGAGGAGAGCGGGACCGGCGTCTGCTTCGCCGACATATCGACGGCTCAGGTTTTCGCCACCGCCTTTTCCGGGGACAAAAACTGCAGCCGGCTTATAAACGAGCTTGTCGCCTACTCCCCGCGCGAGATAATTACCAACGTCGACATAAGCGAGCATGACAGGCTTTCAGAGTATCTCAGCGCTCACAAAGAAATAATGGTATCCGACAAATGCACCGGGTATTTTGATTATGTGACGGCTGCCCAAACCGTGAAAAAGCAGTTCGGCGGGACGGTGCGCGATGAGGACTTTGCCGACCGCCCGCTAATTGTCGGGATCGCGGCGCTGCTCGGGTATATCGCCGAGGTCGGGAAGACGGATATTTCATATATCAGGGACCTGAAAATTTACGGCGAGAGCCAGTATCTTGAGATTGACGCAAACACCCGACGCAACCTTGAGCTGACCGAGACCATGCGGCAGGGCGAGAAAAAAGGGTCGCTGCTCTGGGTGCTCGACAAAACTAAAACCGCGCCGGGCGCGCGGCTGCTCCGCAAGTGGCTTGAAAGACCGCTGCTCAACTCGTCGTACATAGAAAAACGCCTCGGTGCCATCGAGGAGCTCTATGGCGATTTTTTGCTGCGCGAGGAGCTCTCGGCACACCTGTCTAAGGTGCTCGACCTTGAGAGGCTGATAACAAAAGTTATATACGGCACCGCGAACGGGCGCGACCTGCGCGCGGTGGCTGCGACGCTGGCCGTGCTGCCCGGAATCCGCAGTCTTATCGAGAAATGCAACTCGCCCGAGCTGTCTTCAATCTACCGCGGACTTGACACGCTCGAGGACATACATAAGCTCATCGACATGGCGATTGTCGACGACCCGCCATTCTCGGTTCGGGAAGGCGGTATTATCAAAGCAGGGTATGACAAAGATGTCGATTACCTGCTCAGTGTTCGCGACGACGGCAGCGAATGGCTCAGGAAAATTGCCGAAGAGGAGCGCGAGCGGACCGGAATTAAAACCCTGAAGATAGGTTACAACCGCGTTTTTGGTTATTATATCGAGGTGACAAAGTCGCTGCTTGACCAGGTGCCCGACAGGTATATCCGCAAGCAGACCCTGTCAAACTGCGAGCGGTACATCACCGAGGAACTCAAGGATATGGAGGCGACAATCCTCGGCGCCACCGACAAACTATGCGCGCTTGAGTACGAGCTCTTCAAAAATATCCGCGATAAGGTCGCCGAAAACAGCCGCCGGATTCAGAGCACCGCGGCCCAGCTTGCAAAGCTCGACGTGTACCTGAGTCTTGCCAGCGTTGCAGTGCGTAACAGGTATGTCAGACCAATGCTGAGCAACACCGACACGATTATGATCAAGGACGGACGGCACCCTGTAGTAGAGCAATTTGTCAAGGACACCTACTTTGTCCCCAACGATACCTATCTCAACACCACCGACAACCGCATAATGCTTATCACCGGACCGAATATGGCCGGAAAATCGACATACATGCGACAGATCGCGCTGATAACCATAATGGCGCAGATGGGCTCCTTCGTGCCGGCAACCGAGGCCGAAGTTGGCATTGCAGACAAGATTTTCACACGCGTCGGAGCCTCGGACGACCTGGCCTTCGGCTGCTCGACCTTTATGCTTGAGATGAACGAGGTGGCCTACATATTAAAGAACGCAACCAAAAAAAGTCTTATCATATATGACGAGATAGGGCGCGGTACCTCAACCTTCGACGGCATGAGCATAGCGCGGGCGATAATCGAGTACACAAACAAAAAAATCGGTGCCAGAACGCTTTTTGCCACGCATTACCATGAGCTGACCTCGCTTGAGAATGAACTGCAGGGTGTTGTCAATTACAACATAGCCGCCAAAAAGCGCGGAGATAGCATCATTTTTCTGCGCAAGATAGTCCGGGGCTCGACCGACGACAGCTACGGAATTGAAGTGGCAAAGCTTGCCGGCGTGCCGAATGAAGTGATAAAAAGGGCGCGGGAAGTGCTGCTCATGGTCGAGGCGGCCTCCCGGGCGGTGAAGGCGGCCGGCACTGCCGGACAAGCCCTGCCCGAGGAGGACGAGACGGCAATAACCATTGACGACATGATGAACGAACAGGTTATAGAGGAACTCAAAGGAATTGACCTGAATACTCTCTCGCCCTATGAAGCCATGACGCTGCTCTATAACCTGCAGAAGCGTCTGAAATGATGCAGCACTTCGCTTGTATACGGTACCGGTCGCCGCTCAAGGCGCCCTCATGAGGTGATTTACGGGTAAGATATGGGTAAGATAAATATATTGTCCTTTGCTGTAGCAAACCTGATAGCCGCCGGAGAGGTGGTCGACAGGCCGGCGTCGGTCGTTAAGGAGCTTATGGAAAATTCAATAGACGCGGGTGCAGACCGCATTACAGTCGAAATCCAAAACGGCGGAACAACCTTCATCCGCGTGTCCGACAACGGGGGCGGGATAGAGAAGGACGACCTGCCTGTTGCCGTGCGCCGGCACGCCACCAGCAAGATTAAGGAGGCCGGGGACCTTGACCGAATTATGTCGCTGGGCTTTCGCGGGGAGGCGCTGGCCGCGATTGCCGCGGTGTCCGACCTGCGCATTATCTCCCGGGTAAGGGGAGGGGCGACAGGCGCCGCCATTGAGGTGTCGGGCGGGGACATACTCGGGGTTTTCGAGCGCGGATGCTCCGAGGGGACAACAGTCATTGTCGAAAACCTTTTTTTCAATGTGCCGGCCAGACGGAAGTTCCTCAAAAGGGACATCACCGAGACGGCGGCGGTCATGGCCGCTGTTGAAAAAAACGCGCTCTCGCACCCCGAGGTGGCGATTTATTGCATAGTCGACGGACAGACCAAAACCGAAACTCCCGGCGACGGTGTGCTACTGAACACTATATATGCGCTCTTCGGGCGCCGATTTGCCCTTGGCCTGCTTGAGGTAAACTATGAGTACGAGGGCGTAAAGGTAACAGGATATATCGGGCGGCCGGACAACTGCAAGCCCAACAGAAGCGGGCAGAATTTTTTTATTAACCGGCGCTATGTCAGGAGCAGAACTATAGGAGCAGCCCTCGAACAGGCCTTTAGCTCATATATCGCGACCGAGAAATTTCCGGTCTGCGTGCTTTTTGTTGAAATAAATCCCCTCGCCGTCGACGTAAACGTGCATCCGGCAAAGCTTGAGGTCAAGTTCTCAAACGAAAAGCTGGTGTTTGAGGCGGTCTACTACGGGGTTAAGAACACGCTTGAGCACAATACGACCCGCCCAGGTCTCGACCCCGCTAGACTCGGGCGCATAACCTTTGAGGAATACCGGCAGACATCCTCGAGTCAGTCCAAGGATAATGAGGACACGAATACCGGGCAGATACCGCCTGATGGCCGTGCGACACAGTCGGCAGCCGAGCCTGCAACCGACGAAAACCTAGAGGCACAGCCGACAAATGAGGTAACAGAGGCGGGGCCGGCCGCAAAGCCTTCAGCTCAAGCTACCCCTGCAAAGCCCCACGCGGCTGCGGCAACAAAGCCCGAAGTTCTGACGGCCGCGGATTATATTGAGGAGTTCAGAGTCACCGAAGCCCAAAAAAACAGCCATGAGCCGGAAGAAATTTACACTGATGGCGGTATCCCCCCGGCAGGGGCCGACCAGCCGGCATCAGGTTATATGCCGGAGAAATCGGACGGGGCAGCTGCGGAGGAACTACAGCTGCAACAGCAGGGTTACAGAATTGTCGGCGAGGCCTTTAATTCATATATAATCGTCGATAACGGCGAGAAAATCCTGCTTATAGACAAACATGCGGCACACGAGCGCATAATCTTCGAGAGGCTCCGTGTCGGCCTGAAAAGCACCGGGGTGAGCTCACAGACCATAATGCCGCCGCTTGAGTTCATGCTGACCAGCGAGGAGATACTTGCGCTGCTTGAATACCGGGAGGAAATTGAAAAACTCGGGTTTAGTTTTACGGCCGAGAAATACACCGTCACTATAACCGCCTTCCCTGACGCGGTGGAGCTCTCGGCGGTCCCCGATATCTTCATGAGCATGGCCGACCGGATAAAAAACGAGACCGGCAGCCCCGGCCTTGAGCGCGACCTGCTCTTTGAGAAAGCGCTATATCAGGCTGCCTGCAAAGCGGCGATAAAGGCCGGGCGCGAATACAGCCCGGAGCATATTAGGTGGCTTGTCGAGAAGCTGATGGAGCTGCCCGACATCACCTTCTGCCCGCACGGGCGGCCGGTGGCGATGGAGATAACCAAAAGTTCGCTTGACCGGCAGTTCGGGCGCACATGAAAAGCGGAGTAAATGCCGATGTTTGAAATACTCAAAACCGACCGACGGGCAAGGCGCGGCAGATTTTATACCGTTCACGGGGTAATTGAGACTCCGGTTTTTATGAATGTCGGAACGGCCGCCGCGATAAAGGGTGGGGTGTCCACGCGCGAGCTTGCCGAAATCGGCTGTCAGGTCCAGCTCTCAAACACCTACCACCTGCACCTGCGCCCGGGAGATGAGCTGATACGCGAGCTTGGGGGCGTGCGGTCATTCATGAACTGGCCGCGGCCGGTGCTGACCGACAGCGGCGGCTTTCAGGTATACTCGCTGGCAAAGCTGAGAAAAATCACCGACGACGGAGTGTACTTTTCCTCTCACATAGACGGGCGGCTGATTTTCATGGGCCCTGAGGAGAGCATGAAGATACAGTCAAACCTTGCCTCCACCATTGCAATGGCCTTTGACGAGTGTATCGGAAACCCCGCGCCGTATGACTATGTGGAGAAGGCCTGCGAGAGAACCGCCCGATGGCTTGTGCGCTGCCGCGACGAGCTCGAGCGCCTTAATTCGCTGCCCGGGACTATAAACAAACACCAACTGCTCTTCGGAATCAATCAGGGCGGCACATATGAGGATTTGCGGGTTCGACACATGGAGCGGATTGCAGAGCTTGACCTGCCGGGCTACGCCATAGGTGGGCTTGCGGTGGGCGAGGGGCCTCGGGAAATGTACCGGATAATCGATATTGTCGAGCCACATATGCCGCAAAACAAGCCGAGGTATCTCATGGGGGTGGGAACGCCGGCAGACATACTTGAGGCGGTGAGGCTCGGGATTGACTTTTTCGACTGCGTGTTGCCAGCCCGCAACGCGCGCCACGGCAGCCTCTTCACCTGGCAGGGAAAGCTCAACCTTTTAAACGAAAAATACGCGCGCGACCCGTGCCCGCCCGACCAGGGTTGCGGGTGCCCGACCTGCCGGAGCCACAGCCGCGCATACCTGCGCCACCTGATAAAGGCAAAAGAAGTGCTCGGAATGAGGCTGGCCGTGCTTCACAATCTGTATTTTTACAACGAGCTCATGCAAAAAATAAAGGGCGCAATTGAGAACAACTATTTTGAAGATTTTTATAATAAATACAGAATATCATTAATTGAAAGAGTAAAGGATTAGCACCCAAAATGATAGTTTATCTGATAAGACACGGACAGACATACGGTAATCGCGACGGTATTAATCAGGGCTGGGGGGATATTGGACTGACCGAGAGGGGGATAGAGCAGGCAAAAGAGCTCAGAGCATTTTTTACAGAAAAAAAACCCGACCGAGTGATCTGCAGCGACATCTACCGCACCCGCCAGACCTGCTCGATAATTTTTGAGGGAAGGGATGATATAGAGTACGACGCGCGGCTGCGCGAGATAAACAGCAGTGTTTTCATGGGCAAGACCCGTGAGGAAATTATAAAGCTGTTCGGTGAGGAATATATTGAAAACTCCCGAAGGCTCAACTACGCGCCCTACGGGGGCGAGGGCGTTGAGTCGCTGGTCTCAAGGGCGGCGTCTTTCCTCTCCGACCTTGAGAAGGATACCAAATCCAAAACCGTTGCCGTGGTAACCCACGGCGGTACGATATTTGCTTTTCTGCATAGAATACTCAAAATGCCGATCTATACCCCGCCGCTCAGAATAGGCAACTGCTCGGTGACAAGGCTCGGGTTTGATGACGGGGCATGGGCGGTTCACTACATAAACTACAGAATAAAATAATGCAAGGACGGCCGGATAAATGCTGAACAAACACCTGCTTGAAAGAGTACTGCTGCGCACCATGGCAAGCGGCGCGGATTTCGCTGAAATATTTGCCGAGAGGTCTCATTCCTCGGCGATAAACTATATTGATTCCAAAATTGAATCCATATACGACAATACCATATCGGGTGTCGGTATCCGGGCATTTCTGGGGGTCAGGACGGTTTACGCCTCTACCACCGACATTTCTGAGGACGGGCTTATGCTCTGCGCGGCCTCGGTCGCCGAGGCTATAGGCGACAGCTCGGTAAAGTCCAATATCTTGCTGTGCGAGCGCATCTTCCCGAATATTCATCCGGTAAGGATTGTGCCCTCGGCCGCGCTCACAGGCTTTGCAGCAGAGCTGCTCAGGGCCGGATGTGTTGCGGCAGCCGAATACGACAAGCGGATTATCCAGGTTCAGGGTAGCCTGACAAGCAAAGACCGCAATATCCTCATCGCCAACAGCGAAGGGCTTTATACAACCGACAGAAGTGTGAGAACCCGCATTGTCATAAGTGCCATAGCCTCGGACGGTACCGAAAACCAGTCAGGCTCGACCTCCCCCGGCCGCCTTATGGGACTTGAGTTTTTTGAGGAGCATATACCCGAAGAACTCGGCCGAATGGCCGCGGCACAGGCGATTACCAACCTTGAGGCCGACTATTGCCGGGCCGGCAGGATGCCGGTGGCAATTGAGAGCGGGTTCGGCGGGGTTATTTTCCATGAGGCCTGCGGGCACTCGCTCGAGGCCACTTCGGTGGCAATCGGCGCCTCGCAGATGGCCGGAAAACTCGGACAGAAAATTGCAAACAAAAAGGTGACGGCGGTAGACGACGGCACCATACCCAACGCATGGGGGTCGATAAATATCGACGACGAGGGCAATCCGGCCTGCCGCAATGTCCTGATTGAGGACGGCGTGCTGAAAAGCTACATGATAGACCGGCTGGGCTCCCGCCGGATGGGACTGCCTGTGACCGGCAACAGCCGCCGCCAGAACTACTCATACGAGCCGACCTCAAGAATGACCAACACCTTCATTCTAAACGGCCCGGATAAAAACAGCGATATAATCGAGTCTATTGAGTTCGGTCTTTACGCCAAGGAGATGGGGGGCGGCTCGGTAAACCCGCTCACCGGGGCTTTCAATTTTTCGGTGCGCGAAGGGTACATGATACGCGGCGGCAAAATCTGCGAGGCGGTAAGAGGCGCCTCTCTTATCGGCACCGGCTCGCAGATACTCATGGACATAGACATGGTGGGGCAGAATCTGGCCTGCGGGCAGGGCATGTGCGGCTCGAGGAGCGGCACAATTCCGACAGATGTCGGCCAGCCGCTCATCCGCGTAAGCAGCATCACGGTAGGCGGAAGATGACAATTCACAATACAAAAGGACGGAGCAGCCAATGATTGATTTTGAGAAACTAAAGGACGCGCTGGTCAAAGCAGCCACGGCCGCCGGAATTGAGCAGTATGAGATATATTTCAAAACCGCAAGAGACGCTATGGCCGAGGCGCTCGGAGATGAGATAAGCGGGTTCTCTTTCGGCGTGTCGGGCGGCATTTGCTTTCGCTGCATTTTTGGCGGGCGCATGGGCTATGCCTCGACCGAGCTGATGACCACGGACGAAATGCGGGAGTTGGTTCTGCGCGCCGTTGAGAATGCAAAGCACATTGAAAGCGACGACGAGGTCTTCATTTATCCCGGCTCATCAGAGTACGGGAAAAAGACCGCGCAGCCCGTGGAATTCCCCGACGCCGCGCTGCTCAAAAACAACGCGTTAGCACTTCAGCAAAGCACATACGCAAAAAGCAAATCGGTAACCGATGGGACCCAGTCCCGGGTGTTTGCATATGAGACCGAGACGCGGATTTTCAACTCAAAGGGGCTAAGCCTTGCCAACACCGCCGGCATGACCGGCGGATTTGTCCGGGCGGTGGTAAAGGTCGACGGGGAGTCGGCCGATGATTACGACTACGCGCTCGGCTGCGGGCTTGACAGGCTCCTCCCTCTCTCGGAGCGCGCGGTCGCCGGGGCCCGGGCAAAAATCGGCGCCGTTGAAATTGAGAGCGGCAAGTACGACGTCATAATCGACGGCCGCCAGATGCTGAACCTGCTTGCCGCCTTTTCAACGGTATTCTCGGGCAAGAGTGCCCGACTCGGCCTCTCGCTGCTTGCAGGCAAGGAGGGGAGCGAGGTAGCGGCACCCTGCATTACTATCTGCGACGACCCCTTCGACCCCAACTGCCCGATGCAGACCACCTTTGACGCCGAGGGCGTCGCGGTATACACGAAGAATGTTGTCGAGAAGGGCGTTTTGAAAACCCTTTTATACGACCTTTCAAACGCCAAAAAAGCAGGCACCCGAAGCACCGGGAATGCAAGCAAGGGCAGCTATGCCGACGCGGTTGACATAAGCCCCTTATGCCTCTCAATCAAACCCGGCGCCTGCAGCCTTGAAGAACTCTTTCAAATTGCCTTGGGCGGCCTTTATGTCACCGAGATAAAGGGCCTGCACGCCGGCGCCAACTACGCGACCGGGGATTTCTCGGTCGAGTGCGCGGGATTCCTGGTTGAGGACGGGCAGCGCGGGCGGCCGGTCAAATCCTTCACAATAGCAGGGAACTTCTACGGGCTGCTCAAGAGCATAACTCACGTGGGAAGCAAAGTCGAATACGGCATCCCGTCGGGCTACACGGTATTCGCCTCTCCCGCGGTGCTGGCCCGGAATATCAGCACAGCGGGAAAATAACACTTGATTTAGGGCCGGCAATACTGTATAATTTACCTCATCGCATACAAGGAGTTTTATAAGATGGACAACCAAGCAAAAACAATGGACAAAATAGTGGCCATGTGCAAAAACCGGGGTTTTGTCTACCCGGGCTCAGAGATATACGGCGGGCTGGCCAACTCGTGGGACTTCGGGCCGCTGGGGGTTGAACTGAAGAACAACGTCAAGCGGGCATGGTGGAAAAAATTCGTTCAGGAATGCAAATACAATGTCGGACTTGACAGCGCGATTATCATGAACCCCGAAACCTGGGTGGCCTCGGGGCATGTCGGCGGCTTTTCGGACCCGCTCATGGACTGCAAAACCTGCAAAACTCGGCACAGGGCTGACAAGCTTATCGAGGATTTTGCTGCGGCAAACAGCCTTGACATAAATCCGGCCGGCTGGACCAACGAGCAGCTTGCCGCCTATATAAGAGAGAACGGAATTGCCTGCCCTGATTGCGGCGCCACCGATTTTACAGATGTCCGCAAATTCAATCTGATGTTCAAAACCTATCAGGGCGTTACCGAGGATTCGGGTTCCGAGCTTTATCTGCGCCCCGAGACCGCGCAGGGAATTTTTGTCAACTTCAAAAACATTCAGAGAACCACCCGAAAGAAACTGCCTTTCGGCGTCTGCCAGAAAGGCAAGGCCTTCCGCAACGAGATTACCCCTGGCAATTTTATCTTTCGCACCCGCGAGTTTGAGCAGATGGAGCTTGAGTTTTTCTGCAAGCCCGGCACCGACCTTGAATGGTTTTCATACTGGCGCGACTATTGTGAGAGGTTTCTGCTCGACCTCGGCATAAAAAAGGAAAATCTGCGCCTGCGCGACCACAGCCCCGAGGAGCTGAGCTTCTACTCAAAGGCGACCACCGACTTTGAGTATCTCTTCCCCTTCGGCTGGGGCGAGCTTTGGGGTATCGCCGACAGGACGGACTACGACCTCGGGCGGCATATGGAGCACAGCGGTGAGTCGCTTGAGTACTTCGACCCCGACGACGGCACAAAATACGTGCCTTATGTCATAGAACCTTCACTCGGCGTCGAGCGCGCGGCGCTGGCCTTTTTGGTTGATGCCTACGACGAAGAAGTGGTTGACGCCGAGAAAAACGACATCCGTGTCGTCCTGCGGCTGCACCCTTTCCTCTCACCGGTCAAGGTGGCGGTGCTGCCGCTCTCAAAGAAGCTGGGTGAGGCCGCCGGGCCTATTGCCGACGGGCTGGCGCGCTATTTTACGGTGGAGTATGACGAGAGCGGCTCGATTGGCAAAAGGTACCGCCGTCAAGATGAAATAGGCACGCCCTTCTGTGTGACCTATGATTTTGATTCGCAGACCGACGGTTGCGTGACCGTACGCGAGCGCGATACAATGGAGCAGGTGAGGATTCCTATATCACAACTCAAGGATTATTTGTCTGAAAAGCTCTTTTATTGATATAAAACGATGTATAATAACACCCGCGCGAATTGCTCGCCGGGTGTTATATTAATAAGATTAATTGGTTCATTTCTTTGCACGTGCAAAGAAACGAACCAAAGAAACACGCTCTGGTGGAAACCTAGGTTCCCACCCTGAGAACCCCACACCTCTGCCGCCGCACACACAGCGCGGCGGCTTATAAAGGGCTCGCCATAAAGACACCGGCAAACTGGCTGACACGTCGATGTTATACGCCCGGTTTGTCTAAGTTGAGTGGTGTCGAATAAAGGTGTACTGTCAACCACCTACGCGGGGGGTGCTTGTATTCGCAGGACGAAGTGCATTTATGCCCTTGAAGAGCGCTCGGCCCCTCAGCGCCGCTCTCGCTCGTCGCGCTCCGAGAGCGCGACGGCCAGGCGCGCCGGGATCGAGCGCTGCTTTCCCATGTCAGTCAGTAGGCTACAGGCAGCAAAGCGCGGGATGTGGAGCGGCACCCCGCGCGTCCTCACTCAAGCCAGACAGTGAACAAATGGCAGCAAAGCGCGGGATGTGAGGCCCGCGCTGCATAATTAGGGATTATTTTTTGAAAAGTTTTAAGCGGGGTGTGAGGCAGCGCCCCACACTTATACAAAACGTTTAATAATCTCCTCGTAGGTCAGGCCGTATTTTTCGGCTATATCGCGGGCATAGCTCTTGCCGTCGGGCTTGGCGCGGTATATTTTAAATGAGCGCCTGCCCTCGCCCTCGATTCCGGCCACGAGCGTGTCGATAAAGCTCCCGCCGTCGGCCCGGGCGCGGGCGTTTATTTCGTCGATGCGGGCGGCAAGCTCATGCAGGTGGGTTGAGAAGAGGCACCTGCACTGCACCCGGCTGAAGGCGGCGAGCACCTCGGCGGCGATATAGGCCGCCTCGTATGCGCCGGTCGAGGAGAAGGACTCGTCGAGCAGCACCAGGCTCAGCGGCGTCACCTTGTCGAATATATCTCGTAGGCGGGAGCACTCCTCGCCCAGCCGCCCTTTGTCGATAGTGTCGTCGGCGCCGGTGGTGAAATGGGTAAAAACGGCGTCGGCCGGGCTGATTCTGGCGCTCTCGGCCGGGACAAACATGCCAAGCTGCATCATAGCCTGCGCCAGCCCCACAGCGCAGGTATGAACCGACTTTCCTCCCCGGTTTGGCCCGGTCAGGATAAATATCCGCGAGGTGTCGTCGAACTCCGCGTCGTTTGAGACAATTTCGTCCTCAATTTTAAGCGCAACACAGGGATTATACAATCCCTTGGCCACAAAGACGCGCTCGCCAGCCGGGGCTATTTCGGGCCTGCAAAGACTGCAGTCCCGCTCAAGCAGCCGCTGCATAAACGCAGCGCCCTTGACGAAAAACTCGATTTCGGGCATGAGGTTAAGCAAAAAGTCGGTGTTTGAGAGCACATATTCGTGAACAATCTTCTTCCAGGACCGAAGCGAGGACTTATAAACCTCGTTGATAGCCGAATTAAAGGCAAGTTTCAGGGCCATCTTCTGATTTTCGGTCTGTTTTTTCCCGAAGGGAACAATGTTTGCAATACATGTATACTCGTCGTCCTTGAAATTGAGCCGCAGTATCTTCTCGAGCACATCGCCCGAACGGAAGGGCTCGGGATTAATCGAGAGAACGCCGGCCTCGGCCGGTCGGAGCTGCGCGTCGAGATTAACCCCGATTGTGACACTCTTAATATCCCTTACCCGGGCGGTGAGCGCGCTTAGCTTTTCGTTGAGCTCCATGTAATAATCGCTCTCGGCAAGCTCGATAATCCGGTCGGCAAGGGTTGTGAAAGCGCGGCTCCTAAGGTTTTTGCGCACCTGCGCAAATCCCGAGTGAAGCGTCTCAACGCTTGAAATATACAGCTCTATCTCGGTCAGACTCGATAGATATGAGATAGCCTCCTCGCCGCCGCTGTCCTCCTCAAGCCGGCGCAGCTCGAATATGTCGCTCAGTATCGGGACCAGGCGATTTAGGGTCCTGGCTATGAGCGGGTTTTTCAGCATGTCGTCAAAGGCATCCATCCGATACCTCATGACGGCGGGGTCGCTTGTAAAGTAATCCGAGAGCCTTGTATTTTTCAGGTCGAAGACCTCAAGCAGCCCGAACTCGTCGAGCACATACATACTTATATCGGGAATTCCGGTTTCGCTGAGGTGAGCCCTTTGAGTTTCCACATCGGGGTAGAGCAGACTGAAATTTGTTAAATCCATGTTTTGCGGCCGCATGGCGGCCTCCTTTCGTTCGGTTTGTAATTATGCTGTCCGGATAAATTATATCATAAAAAACAAGAAAAATGAAGATACAGGCGTAAATATCAGTCTTTTTGCTTTTCCTGACGCGCAAAGCTGATATTTGCCAGCGGATTTTTCTCCATTGCCTCGGATATGGCGGCGTTGCTGACATGTGTGTATATCTGCGTGGTGTTGAGCTGTTCATGGCCTAAAATGTCCTTGAGCACGCGCAGGTCGACCTCGCCCGACTGGTACATCAGCGTGGCGGCGGTGTGGCGCAGCTTATGTACCGAATAGCGCCTGGAGCCGAGCCCGGCGGCAGCAAGGTATTTGTAGACCATCCACTGCACGGTCTTGACGCTTATCCGCTGGTTGCGGTTGCTCAGAAACAGCGCCTTGGTTGCAAGCCTTGCGTGGTCCACGCCGAGGCGCCATTTAAGATACTCAAGGAGCGCCTCTTTGCAGGCGGTATTCAGGTAAACAATCCGCTCCTTGCCGCCCTTGCCGACCACCCGCAGCGAGCGCAGCTCGCGGTCCAGATCGCTTAAGTTGATACCCACAAGCTCGGAGAGCCGCATTCCGCAGTTGAGAAACAATGTCACAATCGCAAAGTCGCGCAGCCTTGTTTTGGATTTCTTGTCATTTTGTATCGCTTGAAGCAAAGAGATCGACTCGTCAAGGGTTAGGAACTTCGGCAATGTTTTCTTGGGTTTTGGAGATTCGATATTGATTGCCGGATTTTCAAACTGCATGTTTTTCTTGGTGGTCATGAACTTGTAAAGCGCCTTTATTGCCGAGAGCTTGCGGGCTTTTGCCGCCCACATGTTTTTTCTGACGGTCCCGGCATAAAGCAAAAATTCGTATATTTCGGGCGTCTTTACAGATTTGAAGAATTCCGCGTCGGCCGAGGAAATGTCGATTTCGGCAAACTCCTCGGATTCGGGGGAAATGCCCGCCCGCTTTGCCAGTATAAACCGCGCGAAGGTGGCAAGGTCGAGCAGATATTCATCGACTGTTTTGGTCGAGCAGCCCTGAATGACTGTTTTGTATGAAGAAAATTCAAGCAGAATATCCGACAGCTCTTTTTTGGTTTTGCCGGCGTAAATATTCTCCATGCCGTGCCCTCCCGTATATTTTGTATAATCATTATATAACATACAGGCGCTGATTTGATTACCGAAATGTAAACTTTTCGCCGTGCCGCTATTGCAAAAATCCGAAAAATCGGGTATAATGGGAAGCAGAATGTTGGTTTAATCATCTTTTGGCGGCAGGGTGAGGATATGAAGAATTTTTTCAAGGAATACTCCTACTACTCTCTGAAAATGTTTCTCAACCAGTTCGGTATCGCGCTGCTGGGGCTTGTGCTGGCGCTTGCCTTCGGCATGGCCGAGAACTATACCTGGCAGGTAGTCTCAAGCGTTTTCGCGGTCTTGTTTTACCTTTTCCTCATCTACTACATGACCTGGGAGGTAGGTGCAAGAGACGGGATTAGAATTGAGCATGGCAGAATGCAGTCAAGGCCGCTCACCGGGCTTTATATGTCGCTGCTTGCCAACACGCCGAACTTTATTCTGGCAATTCTTGCTACTGCCATAAAGCCCTTCGGCTCGATTGCCATATTGCTGCAGGGTATGTATGCCGGCATTATGACCATAGATATCGGCACCGAGATTGTAGACGGCGAGCTTGTCGGACTGCCGCTCAACGACGCCTGGTGGTCTTATTTTCTGATTATCCTGCCGGCGCTGCTGGTCTCGACAATTAGCTACATTTTTGGAACTAAGAATATTGGTCTTGCCCGGGTCCTTGCACCGGACAACCCCGAGCAGGAAGAAATCAAAAGGATGAAAAAGCAGAACAAAAGGAAATAACCTAAACAATGTACGATTATCTTATCTACGACTTCGACGGAACAATATCGGACACATATCCGGTTTTCACCAAAGCACTGCTTGAGCTGCTGGGCAGGCGGGGCAGGGAGGCTGATTACAGCACTACATACAGCAAGCTCAAGGTCTCGGTGGGACATGCACTCAGGTACTACGGTCTGAGCGACTGTAACACGGAATACCACAGCATATGGAAAGAATTAGCCCTGGCCGAACAGCAGGCTTTCCCCGAGGCCCCCGAAATTCTGAGGTTTGCCATAGCGCTCGGGAAGAAGAACTACCTATACACCCACAGCGGCAGTATTGTCTACAAACTACTTGAGAAGATGGGAATACATGACTGCTTTGACTTTGTGCTTGAGAGCACCACATACAAATTCCCGCGCAAGCCGGCACCCGATGCGCTGAATTTTCTTGTTAAGACCTGCGGGATAGACCGTCGCCGCGCGCTGATGATAGGAGACCGCGACATAGATATTGAAGCGGCACAGGCCGCGGGGATTGCCGGATGTCTTTTTGACCCCGGTGGGTATTACCCGGACTGCAAGGCGGAGCATTACATAAAATCGCTGCTTGATTTGAAGGCCATAACCGGAGGGTAAGCATATCGCCGCCGGAGAGGTTTGCAGACCGCCCCGGCGGCTCTTGATTTGTCGCCCCCGCCCGGTCCTGCGGGGGGCAGCACCCTTCGCGCAATCCTTAAGCGGGGGTGCGGGACGGAGCCCCTGCACAAAAAACAGGCCTGCGCGTTTTGCGTCAAGCCTGTTTTTGGTTTACCAGGACGACTATTCCGGCCTCCTCTCCGGCGGTGACCGTCACGCTGTCACCGGGCTTAATTTTGCCTTCAAGAATCATTGAGGAAAGTTTATCTTCGACCATGACCACCACCGTGCGCCGCAGATTCCTTGCTCCGTTCTCCCGGCTATACCCCTTCTTTGAAACCAAATCTATTGCCGGGTCTGAAAAATCAAGATTTATGCCGAGTGACTTTGCTCTGTCCGCCACCTCTCGCAGGGTCAGCAGGGTTATATGCTTTATGTCGTCATTTGTAAGCGGCTTGAATACAATTATTTCATCGAGACGGTTGAGGAATTCGGGCCTGAAGACCCCGCTGACTGCCCGCATTACCTGCCTTTCTTCCTCGTCATCCCGCGCTGTTGTCTGTGAGTTTCCGAAACCGAGCCGGTTGGCTTTTTCGGCGGCGGAGAAGCCGATATTTGAGGTCAATATTAGTATGGTATTCCTGAAATCAGAGGTCCGCCCCTGCGAGTCGGTCAGCCTGCCGTTGTCGAGAATTTGAAGGAGGATATTGAAAATATCGGGGTGCGCCTTTTCGATTTCGTCAAACAGCACGACCGAATAGGGCCGCCGGCGCACGCTCTCGGTCAGCCTTCCGCCCTCGTCGTAGCCGACATATCCCGGCGGCGAGCCGATAAGCTTTGAGATACTGTGCTTTTCCATGTATTCGGACATATCAAAGCGGATGAAGTTATCCTTTCCGAACACTTCTTCGGAAACCGAGCGCGCCAGCTCTGTTTTTCCCACGCCGGTCCTGCCGCAGAAAAGAAAGGAACCGGCCGGACGCCGCGGGTCCTTCAGTCCGCTCCTGCCCCGCCTTATAGCGACGGCTATTTTGGCAATAGCTTTGTCCTGACCGATTATCCGCTCCCCAAGCCTTTTGTCGAGATCCAGTATACGCAGGTTTTCGGCCTCGTCGGTGTGCGAGACGGGTATGCCGGTCCACTGCGTCAGCGTTCTTTCGATGTCCTCGGCGATGACCGTCGGGTTATTTACGATGGATTCAATCTCCCAGCTTTTTTCTTCTTCGTCCAACCGGTGCCTGAGCCTGAGTTCCTCGTCGCGCAGGGCGGCGGCCTTCTCGAAATTCTGGGATATTATCGCCTCCTCCTTTTCGCTGACAATACAAGCCAGCCGCTCTTTGACCACAGACAGCGCCGGCGGAGCCGAGAAGGCGGCTATCCGGCAGCCCGAGGCCGCCTCATCGATTAAATCTATCGCTTTATCCGGCAGGAATCGGTCGGTTATATAGCGCTGCGACAGCCTGACCGCCGCCTCAATGGCGTCGTCGGATATAGAGAGCTTGTGGTGGGCCTCGTATTTGTCGCGCAGCCCGCGCAGAATGGCGATTGTCTCCTCGGCCGTCGGCTCGCCCACCATTACCGGTTGAAATCTGCGCTCAAGCGCGGCGTCCTTTTCAATATGTTTTCGGTATTCGGCAAGAGTGGTGGCCCCGATAACCTGCAGCTCGCTCCGGGCTAGCGCCGGCTTAATGATATTTGCGGCATCAACCGCGCCCTCGGCGGCGCCGGCGCCGATTATTGTATGGATTTCGTCGATAAAGAGAATGATAAAGTCGTTTTTCCGAACCTCCTCCATCACGTTTTTCATCCGCTCCTCAAACTCGCCGCGGTATTTGGCGCCGGCAATCATGGCCGGAATGTCAAGCGTGACAATCACCTTATCCCTTAGATTTTCAGGGACTCGGCCGTCGGCGATTTTCTGCGCCAGTCCCTCGACCACCGCGGTTTTGCCCACGCCCGGCTCCCCGATGAGGCAGGGATTGTTTTTTGTGCGCCTTGAGAGAATCTGAATGACGCGCAGGGTCTCGCGCTCGCGTCCGATAATCGGGTCAAGCATGCCCAGCCGCGCAAGCTGTGTGAGATTTCGCCCGTAGTTTGATATGGTAGGCGCGCCCGGCACCGAGTGCCGCAGGCTGTCGCGGCCCCGCTGCTCTTTGAGTGTGTTTTTCCCAGGGATTGTGTTAAGGAAGTTGCCAAGCTCCTTTTTCAGCTCGACGACAGATACCCCGCAGGCCGAGAGAATCCTTATTGCCATACAGTCGCTCTCAGCCAGCAGGGCTGCCAGAAGGTGTTCGGTTCCGATATAGCTTTGTCCGTTTTTTATCGATTCCTGAGCCGAGGTTTCTATGATGTTTTTGACCTTTGGCGTCATGTCCGAGGGGGAGAGCAAGGTCGGAATGCCGGTGCCTGCCCAGTCGGCTATGGTCTGCCTGAGCTTTGCGGGCGTGACTCCCCGCCCGGCAAGAAGCTTTGCGGCAATGCTGTCGCTCTCCCCGGCAAGTCCGAGGAGCAAATGTTCAGACCCGATATATGTGTGCCCCAGTTCCTTGGCGCTCTGCATCGCCCGGTTTAGAGAATTCTGTGCTTTCTGCGTAAATCTGTTCGACACAGCTATATCCTCCCTCTGGTGACGGTGTAATATAGCTATTATAAACTTAACCTGTCGCGGATATTCATTACCGGTCACAGGGCGTTAGCATCAGGCCGAACTGTCCGGGAGCGCTTTTTCGATGCGGTGGGTTATGTATCGGGAAGCGGTGCAAAGAACATTTTAACCCGACATATATCAAGACCAAACCTGAATTATTCGCCTCAATATAAGCGGTGCGGTTCCTGTCCGGCAGACTGCGGATTTTCATGCGGGTTGTCCTCAAAACCCGAGGCGTGCAGGGGGATTAGATCTGTTGTATGATATGAGGTTATGCCGTCAAAAATCAGAATGCCACGATAGCTTTGCGGATGGTAGCCGTCGGCATGCACGTCGATATTATACAGGCTGTAAGGCCGCTTGCCGAGGACCTCACAGGCGCCTTTCGGGGGGGAGGGAAGGGCGACCTTTTCGGTCATTCCGCTCTTGTCGGTTTGCAGGGAGAAGAATATAAGCGACAGCTCAGGCTCGGCGCCCCTTATGGTTACCGTCGCGCCCGAGATCGGCACGGCTGAACGCGCGGTAGTTGTGCGTACAATTAAATACCCGATACCAGAGTATTCGAAATATCGACCCTTCCCGCTTTTTGTGCTCATGTGAAACCTCCGGTATGTATTCTATATATAAATTGTATTCAAAAAAAAATAATTGGTGAGACTCGGATAAGGCGACGGGCTGCAGAAGTGCGAGTTGCTGTTTGAGTTTGTATAAACTCCATTTTTTTATTGACTTTATTGTTAGTGTTGTGTTATAATATGCGCGGCGGTTTTGAATCGGCGTGACTCAAAACCGCCTGCGGCCTTGACATTTTTCACAGTTGTAGAAAACACGCCGGTGTGATGGAATTGGCAGACGTGCTGGACTCAAAATCCAGTGGTAGCGATACCGTGCGGGTTCGACCCCCGCCACCGGCACCAAAAGAGGACACCAATATTGATACAATGAGTATCATGGTTGGTGTCCTTTTAATAATCTCAACTGAATATAAAAGGAGCGACATTTCTGTAGCTCCTTTTATGTTTATAATAGTATTATATTGATCGGAATCATGATCTTTTATTTCAAGCCGCATTTCGATTTCGCCGTTTACCACTTCACCTGTTCTCCTGAACCCTAACTTCTCATATAGCTTTTCGGCAACTATATTCTTTTGTTCAAATGATAGAAATATCTCTTTAACAATTATCCTTATCTATCTTCCTCAGTTCCACCATGGTTCAGTCTCCTGAAAACATATACATAAATACTGCAATTATAATATCCGGGCACCTTGGTGAAATTAAGTATATCATAATTTCAAAAATAGTACAAGTCAGACATCTACTAATGCAAATGTTAAAGCAGATCGGGGCTTCTGTCCAGAACATATCAGCCAAATATGATAAAAGCATCGCTTTTCCAAGTAACCGGGGTGCTGGGCGGAACCCCGCGCCTTGCCCTCACACTCAGCGCACCGCCGTGAATTAAAATATCCGCAAAATATGCAAAAAACTATTGCATAATTTCTGGGGTTATGATATAATACCCGTGTTGCGCAAAAAAAGTATTGTAAACACCGCGGGCAGTCCGCTGCCAGCTCTGCAAGAATGCCCGCCGTTTATCAGTCAGCAGCAGTTTTTAAGGAGGGCCGAAATGGACAAGATAGAGGCTTTAACAAATGAGCAATTGAAAAAGGAGTTGCCCGTCTTTAATATCGGCGACACGGTCCGCGTTCACAACCGGATAAGAGAAGGCAACAGACAGCGGATTCAGCTGTTCGAGGGCACGGTGATTGCAAAGCGCGGCAGCGGTATATCCGAGACCTTTACGGTAAGGCGTATATCCTACGGCTGCGGCGTTGAGAAAACCTTCCCGCTCCACTCTCCCAACGTAGAAAAGGTGGAGGTAATCCGCCGTGGCAAAATAAGGCGTGCCAAGCTCTACTATCTCCGTGACCGGGTCGGAAAAGCTTCCAAGGTCAAGGAAAAAATCTAAGAACAAGAAGACCGCGCTCTGGTGCGGTTTTTCTTTTTTTGCCGTGGTACTTGCATGCCATCTGACAATATGCTATACTTACCATGAGGTGAGAGATATTGTCTGTTACCAGAATTTATGAGATTCCCGAGCGCGGCAGCTACGAGATAATTGTCGCCGGGGGCGGGGTGGCCGGTGTTGCGGCCGCCTATACCGCGGCGCGCGAGGGCAAGCGCGTGCTGCTTATTGAGAAGTCGGTGATGCTCGGCGGGCTGGCCACACTGGGGCTTATAACCCTGTTTGTCCCTATGTGCAATGGGCGGGGCAGGCAGATAATCCGGGGGCTGGCCGACGAGTTTATGCGCCTTGCCATAAAGTACGGCTTTGACACCATTCCCGAGGACTGGAAGCAGGGCGAGCCGAAAGCGCCCACCGGGCAGCGCCTGAAAACCCGGTATGACACTGGCATGTTTGCGCTCTCGCTGAACAGGTTGCTCTGCGACGCCGGGGTTGACATTCTATACGATACGATAGTCACTGACGTGGTTATGGAGGGCAATCTCTGCCGAGGACTTGTTGTCGAGAACAAGTCGGGCAAGTCCTATTATGGGGCCGGGGCGGTAATTGACGCCACCGGCGACGCCGATGTGCTCTGGCGTGCCGGCCTGCCATGTGTTGCGGGCAAGAATTTCTTTACCATGGTCCTGCACAAGATAACGCTCAATAGCTGCGAGGCGGCGGTGGCCGAAGGCGACATCGGCAGGGCTATAAAATGGACCTGGGGCGGCAACGCCACGCTCTCCGGCAAAAACCAGCCACAGGACCGGCCACTCTACGACGGCACCGACGCAGCCTCGGTCTCCGAATATGTCAGGGAGAACCAGCTGGTCGCCTTTGAGAGGCTTTGCAGCGAGGACAGAAAGAGCCGCGCAATTGTCGCCCTGCCCGGCATGGCGCAGCTGAGGACCACGCGCCGAATTGATGGCGACTATACCCTCACAACGTCTGACGTCTTTCGGCACTTTCCCGATTCTGTCGGCGCTATTTGCGATATGGACCATCGGGATTATCTCTACGAAATCCCCTACCGCTGCCTTGTTAGGTCGGGGTATCCGAACCTTATTGCCGCCGGTCGCTGTGTCAGCGCCGCGGGCTATGCCTGGGATGTTGTCCGAGTCATACCGCCGGCAATACTAACCGGGCAGGTGGCCGGGCTTGCCGCGTCAATATCACTTGACACAAATAAAAATCTGCCCGAAGTTGACACGATAATTCTACAGGAAAAGCTTGCCGCGCAAAATGTCCTTCTGCACTTTGACGATTCGTGGATTCCCGCAAATATTGAGCCTTATTCGGATAATATCGACCACATCTGACATTATTCATTCGGAAGAATTAGGCAAAACAAAATATGAATAATCAAATCTCCTGTCAGTCAATACTCGTAACACAGCGAGCAAGACCGACAGGAGATTTTTTATGTATTACAATAAAGTCGAAATATGCGGAGTAAACACCTCCAAGCTAAAAACGCTGACCGACGAGGAAAAAACAGAGCTGCTGCAAAGGGCCAAAAAGGGCGACATGGAGGCGCGGCAGGAGTTGATATACGGCAACCTTCGGCTGGTGCTCAGCATGATCCAGCGCTTTACCGGCCGCCGGGACAACATGGACGACCTCTTTCAGGTCGGCTGCATCGGGCTTATAAAGGCGGTTGACAATTTCAATACCGAGCTCAATGTCAAGTTTTCAACCTATGCCGTGCCGATGATAATCGGTGAGATACGCAGATACCTGCGCGACAACAATTCGATCAGAATCAGTCGCTCGGTGAGGGACCTAGCCTACAGGTCGCTGCAGATGCGCGAACAGCTCACCCGCGAGCGCGAGAGCGAGCCCTCGGTCGACGATATCGCCGGCAAGCTCGGGGAGGACCGCGACGCGGTGCTGCACTCGATGGAGGCGATAATCGAGCCCATCTCGCTTTACGAGCCTGTCTACAGCGAAAACGGGGATTCGATTTATGTTATAGACCAGCTCAGCGACTCAAACTACAGCGACGAGAGCTGGCTTGAGAGCATCGCGCTGCGCGACGCCATGAAAAAGCTCACCGACCGTGAGCGTTCGATAATCAACATGCGCTTCTACAAAAACAAAACACAAATGGAGATAGCCGAGGAAATAGGCATATCGCAGGCACAGGTTTCAAGGCTTGAAAAGGGCGCGATAGAAAAAATGCGCAAACAGATTTGAGCCACAAAAAGTAATAAAATACCATTGGCATGGAATATCGTGCAGCCTGTATGAACAATAGTAAAATATTCCGGTTTTTGCGGCCGCCACGGTTGACAAAACAACAAAAAAAGATTAATATTAATATATAAAAGCTGCCGAAAGGCAGCTTACATAATGCTCAATGCAACTATACCCCGCTTTTTTCGATATGTTGGATAAAGGAGCGCGAATATGACACTTGTTATTCTTGCGGCCGGGCTCGGCTCAAGATACGGCGGGCTCAAGCAGCTTGAACCCATCAACAAATACGGCGAGTTCATAATCGACTATTCGGTGTTCGACGCCAGGCGTGCCGGCTTTAACCGGGTCGTGTTCGTCATAAAAGAAGAAAACTACACTGCTTTCCGTGAGACGATAGGCCGGCGAATAGAGGGGCATATCAATGTAGAATATGCCTTTCAGAGACTTGAGGACATCCCTGAATGGGCAGAGATCCCCGAGGGCAGAACCAAGCCCTGGGGGACAACTCATGCGCTGCTAGCCGCCCGCAGTATCGTCGAGGACAATTTTGCGGTCTGCAACGCCGACGATTTCTACGGGGCCGACACCTTTGCCAAGGTCGCCGCACATCTGAGCAGAGATGACCTTGACAAGCCAATCCCGGAGTACTGCATGGTCGGTTTTGTGCTTGACAACACCTTAAGCGACATCGGCTCGGTCTCGCGCGGCATCTGCATTACCGATAACGGGATGCTCAGAAACATCGTGGAGAGGACCAAGGTATACAGGACGCCGGGTGGCCCGGTATATCTTGAGGACGGCAGGGAAGTGGGACTTGCCGCCGACACCGTGGTTTCGATGAACTTCTGGGGATTTACCCCGGTGGCCTTTTCGCAGTTTGAAGCCTGCTTTAATGAGTTTCTCCGGAATCTGAAAAACAACGACAACCCACAAAAGGCCGAGGCGCTGCTCCCCAACGACGTGGGAAAGCTGCTCGCCAGTGGACTATGCGGCGTCAGAGTCTACTCAACCGACTCGGTCTGGTTCGGGGTGACCTATCAGGAGGACCGCGAGGGCGTTATGCGGAGCATCGACGAGCTAACCGACGGAACAATATACCCGAGAGGACTGTGGAGATGAGGGCCGATATTAAAAATATTGTCAGGCATTTTCGGGTTCCCGGAGAACTTGTAGGATTTAGCGAGTGTAAGACCGGACATATCAACAGTACATTCTTTGTGACCTTCAGGACTGCCGGAGCCGAGACAAAATATGTCCTGCAGAAGATAAATACTTATGTCTTCAAGGACCCCGAGCGGCTTATGAGCAATATTGTCGGGGTAACCGAATACCTGCGCCGGGTTATAGAGAAGGAGGGCGGGGACCCCGAGCGCGGGACGCTGCGCTTTATTCCCTGCGATGACGGGCAGCACTTTTGCCGGGACAGCAACGGCGGCTGTTGGAGAATGTACAAACTTATCGATGACGTTCTCACATATCAGCTGGCCGAGAGCACCGAACTTTTCAGGGAGGTCGGCTTTGCATTCGGGGATTTTCAACGAAAGCTCGCGGGGTATGACACCTCCACCCTCCATGAAACCATACCCGACTTTCACAACACCAAAAAGAGATATTCCACCTTTGAGCGCGTTGTGACGGAGTGCACGAGCGAACGCAGAATAATTGCCGCGGCCGAGATTGACTTTATCCGCGAGCGCCGGGACAAATGTTCATATATTGTCGATGAAATTGCCGCAGGCAGGCTACCGGTGCGGGTCACGCACAACGACACGAAACTGAATAACATACTGATAGACAAGACAACTGGCAGGGCGGTATGCATTATAGACCTTGATACAGTCATGCCCGGCTCGGCGCTCTACGACTTCGGCGACTCCATACGCTTTGGCGCCTCAAGCGCACTTGAGGACGAGGCCGATCTTGACAAGGTGTATTTCAGAGCCGATATGTACGAGGCCTTCGCCGAAGGGTTTATCAAGGGTGCCGGCGGGGCGCTGACAGAGCGCGAAATCAGCCTTCTGCCGATGGGAGCATATATAATAACCCTTGAAACCGGCATGAGGTTTCTTACCGACTATCTTGAGGGCGACGTGTACTTCAGAACTGAATATGAAGGTCACAATCTGACAAGAGCACGTAATCAGCTAAAGCTAGTTTATGATTTTGAGACACGGTTTGACGAATTTCGCTCGATAACCGAAGAGTTTATGTGATAACGGAGGCAGTATGGCAGTACTTATCACCGGGGGCACGGGGTATATCGGCTCACATACCATTGTCGAGTTGCTCGGAGCCGGGCAGGACATTGTCGCCATGGACAATTTCTCAAACAGCAAGCCGGCGGTGCTCGACAGGATACGCGAAATTACCGGGAAAAAGATAAGATTCTATCGTGTCGACATGCTCGACAAGCCCGGCATGGAGGCGGTGTTCAGGGAGAACAATATTGACTCCTGCATTCATTTTGCCGCGCTGAAAGCAGTGGGCGAGTCGGTGGCGCGTCCGCTTCTATATTATAAGAACAATGTCACAGGCACAATAAATCTCCTTGAGCTTATAGCCGAATACGGGGTGAAGCGCTTTGTTTTCAGCTCGTCGGCCACGGTTTACGGTAAGCCCCCGAGTGTGCCTATCCGCGAGGATTTCCCGCTCTCACCTGTCAACCCCTACGGGCAGACCAAGCTGATGATTGAGCAGATTCTCGCCGACCTGTCGGCCTCGGACAGCGGCATGTCGGTTGTCATCCTGCGCTATTTCAATCCGGTGGGCGCCCACAAAAGCGGGCGGCTCGGCGAGGACCCGCGCGGTATTCCCAGCAACTTAATGCCCTACATCACACAGGTAGCCGGCGGAAAGCTGCCCTATCTGCCGGTATACGGCAACGATTATAATACCCATGACGGCACCGGGGTGCGCGACTATATTCATATCCTGGATCTCGCCGGAGCTCATCTTTCGGCCCTCGATTACACCGAGCGGGTCAGGGGGGTAGAGTACTTTAACATAGGGACCGGCCGGGGGTATTCGGTCTTTGACATAATCCGGGCTTACGAGAAAACCACCGGGAAGCGTATTCCCTATCAGATAGCTCCCCGGCGCCCCGGAGATGTTGACGAGTGCTACGCCGACCCCGGCAAGGCCAACCGCCTGCTCGGCTGGCGGGCGAAATACGACATTGAGGACATGTGCCGCGACGCCGACCGCTGGCAGAGCATGTACCCGCAAGGCTTTGAGGATTAGTCAAAGCAAAACCTCCGAAAACTAACGCAAGGAATAATAAGCCGCCCTCCGGGTCGGCATGAAAGTATATGAGCATTACCAGACGCCCCTTCGGCAGACTGCCCGACAAACGCGGGGCTTATCTCTACACCCTAACCAACAAAAACGGCGTGGTTGCTGAAATTTCTGACTTTGGCGCCACCCTGACCCGGCTTCAGGTTCCCGACCGGGCGGGGCGGCTGTGCGATGTCGTCTGCGGATTTGACAGCCTTGCCGCCTACATGAAGGCCGACGGGTACTATGGCGCCGTGGTCGGGCGCTTTGCAAACCGGATAGTAGGGGGCAGGTTCACGCTCGACCGCCGCGAGTACATACTCGCCCGAAACGACGGCGAAAACCACCTGCATGGCGGTCTGTGTGGATTTAGCCATAGGCTGTGGTCGGCAGAGGTGCTCTCCGATGACGACGAGCCAGAAATCAGGTTCGGCTACACCTCACCTGACGGCGAGGAGGGATACCCCGGAACACTTTCGGTCAGTGCTGCCTACAGGCTGACACAAGACAACTCGCTTGTGATAGGCTACAGTGCCGGGACCGACAAAAAAACCATTGTCAACCTGACAAATCACGCTTATTTCAATTTGGGCGGGCAGGTGTCGACGATATACAGCCATGTCTTGCGGCTTGATGCCGACACCTATTTGCCGACAAACAACCGGCTTATCCCGACTGGGGAGATAAAGAGCGTCGAGGGCACCCCCTTTGACTTCAGGGAGCCGAAGCCGGTCGGCAGGGATATTTCCGCACCCCACCCCGACATTACAGCAGCCGGCGGGTACGACCACTGCCTGAATTTTACCAAAGGCGCCACCGCCGCACCGCAGCTTTGCGGCGAGCTTTTCTGCCCCGAATCTGGAATTCTTATGGAGCTCTTTACCGACCGGCCCTGTGTGCAGCTCTACACGGCGAATTCCATAAGACCGCAGATATTCCCCTTCAACGGAAACATGCCGCAACAAAAACACTGCGCTCTCTGCCTCGAGACCCAACTCATGCCGAACAGCATAAACCAGCCGGGCTTTACCGACTGCACGCTTTCCCCCGGCAAGCTTTTTTCCAGCACGACTATTTATAAGTTTTCTATTAAGTAATCGGGGGCTCTGCCCCCGTGCGCCCGCTAAACTAACGCGCGCGGGGCGCTGCCCCGCACACCTAAGAAAGTTGACGCTAAAGTACGCGCGCGGGGCGCTGCCCCGCACCCCGCTCAAGGGGCTTTTTTGAAAAAAAGCCCCTTGAGAATCCCCAATAACTTCCTGAACTAAAGCGCTAATTCTGTAGCGCGGGAGCCCATATCCCGCGCTCTGCTGCCTGTAGCCTACTGACTGACATGAAAAAAGCGCGCCGGGCCGTCGCGCTTTGCGGAAAGATTCATGGGACGCGTACGACCGCAGGCCGCCCCTACGGTATAGTCACGAAATACCTGGCAAACAAACAGGGAGAACCGTGAACCTTAGCAACATGTGAAAATTATATATGCACTAAGCCGCCGACACCCGGGGCGGTTTTTCTGTTATATTCTCAAAGGCCAAATCATATCTTATAACGAATAACAAATACGGAGTATACTGATATGAAGAGGCTAATTAGTTTTTTTATTCTTTTTGCAATTTTAACAGCATCTTTCCTGACCCCGGCGTTGGGCAGCCCAGCCGTCGATAGCACGGTTGCTGCAGAGCTGTCGCTCAATTGCGTCAGCGCAATTCTGATGGAGTCCGAAACCGGCAGGGTGCTCTACGAGCAAAATGCCGACCAGCCGCTGCTCCCGGCATCAATTACCAAAATCATGACGCTGCTTTTGGTGATGAAGGCGATAGAGGACGGAAAGCTGCGCCTTGACGATATGCTGACCTGCAGCGACAGGGCGGCGTCTATGGGCGGCTCGCAGATTTACCTTGAGGAAGGCGAGCAGATGACCGTCGAGGAGCTTATCAAATGCGTGGTAATAAGTTCGGCCAACGACGCCGCACTTATGCTGGCCGAGGCGGTAGCCGGGAGCGAAGAGGTCTTTGTCGACATGATGAACCGGTGCGCGCGAGAGCTCGGGATGAAGAACACGAACTTTGAGAACACAAACGGGCTTGATGACACGGTTACCAACCACGTAACCTCGGCACGGGATGTCGCTATAATGTCGCGCGAGCTGATAAAATACGACAAAATCCTCGAGTACAGCAAGATATGGATGGATACCACCCGCAACGGGACCTTCGGTCTGACCAACACCAACCGGCTGGTCCGCTTCTACAAGGGTGCCACCGGGCTTAAGACCGGTTCTACTTCTAAGGCCAAATTCTGCGTCAGCGCCACCGCCATGCGCGACGGCATGCACCTTATATGTGTTATCATGGCCGCCGACACTCGGGATATCAGAAATGCGGCGGCCACCACGCTGCTCGACTGGGGGTTTGCAAACTATGCGCTGTATGTCTTCGAGGAAGCCGACACGGGCGAGCTTAAGGTGACCGGCGGGGTCGAGGATTCGGTGAGCCTTAAGGCCAGAAGATTCTGCTGCGTTGTGCCCAAGGGAAGCGAGAGCAAAGTTGAGCGGTTTGTCGAGGTCAGGGAAACCACCTCGGCTCCGGTCAAGGAGGGCGAAGTTGTCGGAAGTATTAAATTTAATATCGGCAATGAGACTATCGGGACCACCGATATTGTCACCGCCACAAGAGTCGACAAAATCGGGTTCTGGCAAGTTTTTACAAGGATTTTCAGCTATTTTTTAATAGCATAATTCTGAAAAACAGTTGAAATAAATGCCGGGATGTAGTAAAATAAAGACGGAATATATAACAATATAGGAAATTTACAATGGTAAGACTGAACAAAAAATATGTCCTGCCCTTTGTCAGCAAGGAGGAACTGAAAAATATCGGACCGATGGTGTCTGCAGCACACAAACTGCTCCGCGAGGGCACAGGCGCCGCGGCCGACCGTCTCGGCTGGCTCGACCTCCCGGCAACCTACGATATAGCCGAGTTTGAAGATATAAAGGCAACCGCGAAAAAAATCCGCGAGATTTGCGACGTATTTGTAGTAATCGGTATCGGCGGCTCATATCTCGGCGCCCGCGCCGCCATTGAATTTATAAAGTCCGAGTTCTGCAACCGCTTTGGCGGCGGCCCCGAGATTTATTTTGCCGGCAACAACATAAGCGCGGCGTCAATGGCAAACATCCTTGAGTTGTGCCGCGGGCGGCGGGTTTGCATAAATGTTATCTCAAAGTCGGGCTCGACCACCGAGCCGGCAATTGCCTTCAGAATTTTCAGAGGGCTGATTGAGGAGACCTGCGGGATCGAAGGCGCCCGCGAGCGCATATTCGTCACCACAGACCGCACAAAGGGGTACCTTAGGAAATTCGCCGGGCAGAAGGGATACACCACCTTTACCATACCCGATGACGTCGGCGGCAGGTTTTCGGTGCTCACCGCAGTCGGCCTGCTACCGATTGCCGTCGCAGGGCTTGACATCGACGAGCTCATGGCCGGGGCCGGCGAAGCGAGGCTTGCCTTCGCCGAGCCCGACCTGGACAAAAACGACAGCCTTTGCTACGCGGCGCTGCGCAACATCCTATACCGGAAGGGAAGGGTAACCGAGATTTTGGTCGGATATGAGCAGTACATGCAGATGTTCTGCGAGTGGTACAAGCAGCTTTTCGGCGAGAGCGAGGGCAAGGACAAAAAGGGGATTTATCCGTCGTCGCTCATCTTTACCACAGACCTTCATTCGCTCGGCCAGTATGTACAGGACGGCCTGAGAAATCAGTTTGAGACGGTGCTCCGGGTGATGGAGCCGGATGTCGACCTTGTAATACCCGACGACCCCGAGAATATCGACGGGCTGGGGTTTTTGTCGGGCATGTCGCTGAGTTTCGTCAACCAGAGGGCGATGGAGGGCACGCTTCTCGCACATGTCGACGGCGGGGTGCCTAATCTGGTCATTGAAATTGAAAGGCGCGACGAGAGAAACCTCGGGAGCCTGATTTACTTCTTTGAGCTGGCCTGCGCTATTTCGGGCTATCTTTCAGGGGTGAATCCCTTCGACCAGCCGGGGGTTGAGAAATATAAAAACAATATGTTCGCGCTCCTCGGCAAGCCGGGATTTGAACTCAGGAAAAAAGAGCTGGAAGACAGAATCAGATAAATATTATTTTGGGAGGAGAAAAATGTTAAAACTGATTACCGGAATCCCGGGTACGGGCAAAACCAAAACCCTTATCAAAATGGTAAACGAGGCCGTCAAAAACTCCAAGGGAAATGTCGTCTGCGTGGATAAGGGCATCAAGCTCCGCTTTGACATCGACTATAATGTAAGGCTTATCAACATCGACGAGTATCTTATATACAACGCCCAGGCCTGGTACGGCTTTGTCGCCGGTCTTATCGCAAGCAACCACGATATTACCGATATTTTCATCGACTCGGCTCTCAAAATCTGCGGCAACAATTTGGAAGGGTTTGAGGCGGCCGTACTTGAGCTTGAGAAGCTCTCCGAGAAAACCGGCGTCAACATTATTATGACATCCTCCATCCCCAAAGGCCAGGAGCCCGAAAAACTGGCAAAATTCGTGTACAATCCCTGATAGCCTGCTACACGGATAAACTGCCGGCAGAAGCGTCACGTTACAGTAAGTATTGCATAAACTCATACGGTTGTTTTCAATTATGGAACCCAAACGCAGGCCTGCGGCCTGCGTT
>DURE01000067.1 GCA_012837425.1 Clostridiales bacterium | reverse complement strand
TTTCTGAAACCGTCATGCGGTAGGAGGTGAAACCAATCCACAGCATCCATTACAGTATAGCAACTTTTTTAAAGTTCTTGGAGAGGAACTCTAAAAACTACTACTTTTATATAATACGAGGAGGTGAACAACATGGATGATCTGAGTATCATTGAACTGTATTTTGCAAGAGACGAACAAGCAATCAAAGAGACGGATAACAAATACGGAAAGCTCTGTCACAGTATTGCTTACAATATCTTGAATAACAACGAGGACTCGGAGGAGTGCGTGAACGACACATATATCGGTGTTTGGAACGCCATTCCACCGACGAGACCGAATAACTTTATGGCATTTCTGTGTAAGATCACGCGAAACATATCTTTGAAACGGATTGAAGCTATGGCTCGACAAAAGAGATCTCAAGCTACGATTGTATCTCTTGATGAACTTGCCGAAATCTTACCAGATGAGAGCATCGGAGAGAATATCAGCAACGACAACCTAACCGAGTTGATAAGCGACTTTCTGCGAAAAGAAAAAGCGGATGTTCGAAATGTGTTTATTCGCAAATACTATTTCTTTGATTCTGTCGGTGACATATCCAAGAGATATAGTTTTACCGAAGATAAGGTCAAGAGTATGTTGTATCACATCCGAAAGAAACTAAAAGATTACTTAATCAAGGAGGGCGTTGAAATATGAAAACACCGAGAATTTCAGAAGCAATCGGAAATCTCCCCGAAGATCTTGTAAGCGGCGCTGTCACATATAAGAGGACAAGTAAGAAGAAATCCTTTATCAAGTGGGGTTCTATCGCTGCTTGCTTTATGGTAATGGTTATGGCAGCAGCATTGATTATTCCGATGTTCAATAGTGGTGATCCAATCTCTATTGGAGGAATAGACCGCGATTACAAAGGAGTAATCAGCGGAAGTGAAAGTTATATTGAGTTCCCGTGGGAATATAAGTTGGGTTATGAAAAATACACTTCTGTAAAGTACGACGGGAACGAGTACAGTTCAAGGGCAAGGGCGATAGACGAAGCATTGCTTGGAGATGTTTTGGGAACTTGTATAGGAAAAGGTGTGGATAGCTATACCGACAAGACCTATACCGAGACCTTTAACGTCAGACAGATAAAGGGTGTATCGGAAGAAAGAATGATTGCTGTTGGAATAGACAACGAGTATTATGTCTATTTCAATGACGATGTAAAATGTCCGGCAACCTTCGGGGAACTTCTTGATGCTTATAGTCTTTCCGAAACCTTACCGCTTGTAAAATTCTCTGTCAATGAGGGGTATAAGGAAAAAGGATATTATCAAATTGCCGATGACGAGTACATTTGGCAAGTCCTTTCCGAATGTAGGGATGCTGAGTTTTACGCTGAAAATGATAAATGGAGTCGTGGAGATAGAAATTATTTGAGCTTTACCGCAACTTCGGAAGCGCTTGGCGTTTACAAGAAGGTATTCTATATCACCGAGGATGGATATGTTTCCACCAACGTATTCAATTACAGTTATGTCTATTACATTGGTGAGGATGCGGCAAATAAGATCATTACTCACGCAAAGAATAACGCAACCGAAGCAAAGCGTGAGCAATACGAATACACGATTGCAGGAACTATTACCGAGATCGGTGACGGATATGTTCTGATTGACGATACCGTTCTTTGTAAAGATAAGAAGGATGGAATGGTATTCAAGGTTTTGACCGATGAATTGATTATCAGACGTTATCTTGAATGTACCAACATAAAGGTTGGTGATACCGTAGCTGTTAAATTCCAAACGGAAATCGTTTTGGGAGAGGATAACACAGTAAGCGGAGCAATCTCTATGTATAAAGGTAAGGTCACAGACGACGGCATGGCTGTTCCCGAATAACAAAACTTATGCCCTCGTTCCGCAATGGAGCGAGGGCTTTTTCTCTGCGTTCACACAAATTACGTAAAAATATGATATAATAATCACAACGCAATTGATTAACAGGCGGTTGACAAAAAATTAAACCAAGTATTTTAAAGAGGGATGAGCAATTGAAGAGCTTTGATTATTCACGTCGTGTCGCGGTCGAGTACGAAACCGACGTCCTGGTTGCCGGCGGCGGCCCGGCCGGACTCTGCGCGGCAGTAGCCGCGGCGCGCTGCGGCGCTAGAACCATGCTGATTGAAAAAAACGGGTTCTGCGGGGGCATGGCCACCGCCGGGCTTGTCGCGCCCTTCATGACCTGCTATGACAGCGGCGGCGAACTGATGCTGATACGGGGGCTATTCGAGGAGATTGTAGACCGGCTGGTCGGGCGCAGCGGCGCCATCCACCCCTCGCTCGTGGAAACCTCGTCGGCCTTCACCTCATACATTACGGCCGGGCATATACATGTAACCCCCTTCAAGGCCGAAACTCTCAAGCTGGTGGCCGACGAGCTTCTGGCCGAGGCAGGGGTCAGGGTGCTATACCATACCGGCTTTGTGGATGTCGATATCGAGGGCGGTATTATCACCCGGGCCATCATACATAAAAAAAGCGGCTTCTCGGCCGTGGAGGCGAAAATTTATGTGGACTGCACCGGAGACGCCGACATAGCCGCGGCGGCCGGGGTCCCATATGAACTGGGCAACCGGGGAAAAATGCAGCCGGCCACAATGTTTTTCCGTGTTGCTAATGTCGACAGCTCAAAAATCGACGAGGATATTGAAAAAAACCGCGAAAAATTCCGCAGGGTGAACGGGGTAAATTACCGCTCGCTGCACTGGTGGGTTTCAAAGGCCAGGGAGGCCGGCGACTGGACGCTCGACAGGGTTTCAATAGGGCTGTTCCGGGGCGTGGACGAGGACGAATGGAGCATAAACACCTCACGCATCATGGACATTGACGGAACCGATTCCGAGGGCCTGACCCGGGCAGAAATAATAGGGCGCAGGCAGGTTGACGAAATATTCCGCTTTTTGAAAAAATATGTTCCGGGCTGCGAAAACGCAAGGCTTGTCGCCAGCGGCAGCACGGTCGGAATAAGGGAAACACGGCATATCGAGGGAATACGCAAGCTGAGCGTTGAGGACATCCAAAATTGCAGGGTTCCGGATGACTCAATCCTGCTCGCTGCCAACTCGGTCGATGTTCACGGGAAATTCGGGCCGATGAGCAACGAATACATCACCATCCCGCCGGGGAAATATTACGGCGTACCCTATGGTTGCCTGGTTCCAGTCGGCATCAGGAACCTTCTTGTCGCCGGAAGGAGCATCTCGGCCGACAGCGACGCCGCTGGGGCAATAAGGGTAATGCCACCCTGCATGGGCCTCGGACAGGCTGCAGGGGTCGCGGCGGCACTCTGCGCCGAAAGCCGCACAGAGCCCGCCGGGTGTGACATCCAGGGACTGCGCCGGCGCCTGATTGAGCAGAAAGTATTTTTACAATAGAGATATGCCGGTGGAGGACTTCCCGGGAGAAATCCTCCACCGGCGTTTTCTGCCGATAATATTGGATATTGTGTCAATAACAGAGTGGTTAATTGGCAGAGCACCCCGCGAAGTTGGCAGAGTGCTCTGCTTAATACTGAGTTGGCTAATTAATACTGGCTCTCACATATGTTTCAATATTCGCATACACGTCAAATTTACCGGGCTCGGGGCTAAATTCATGTACCGTCACCGCGCTACCGGCGCACCAGATGCCGAGAATTGTTTTGACGGTTCTGTAATATGTGTTGCGGTTGTGCGAGAGTGAATCGTTGAAGGTTTTCTGCCCCCGGGGCCACAAAACATATGTAGGAGCAATGTACTGGGCCAGCCTGTAGCTCCCTCCCTGCGATCCGTGGTGTGCGACCTGAATAATGTCGCTTGCAAGGTAATCCTCATACATTCGGCTTATAATATCGTTGGTATCCTCAGAACAGTCTCCGAGGAAGATTACGCTCTGGCCGTTTTTGGCGTAGAGACGGAAAATGAGCGACGATGTGTTGAAGTAATTTAAGCCCTTGGGTGCGAACAGCTCTGTGGTGTAGAGCATTTCAATTTTCATGTCGCGTATGTAGTATTCCTGCCCCGGCCGCGCGAGAATAATCTTGCTCCCCTTGTATTTTTTCATATTGTCAATGCAGGCGTTTTTGTTTCCGCCCTCATTTGTGACCGCCGCCTGCTCGTCGGAGGGGAAGTCGTGTATGAGGGTTTCAACCGTTACTTTATCAGTGTAAAGCTCAGAAAAATTCATGAATGCGCCTATGTGGTCCATGTGCGCGTGGGTTAAAATCCATGCGGCAATCACGATATTGTCGGGGTCGGGCGCTTGCTCCCTCAGAACTTCATATAGCCGCGAAGCGCTCCGGTTATCGACAAACCCTCCGTCGACTATTATAAAGCTGCCGTCCGACAGTCTGCAGATAAAAGACATGCCGTTTTGATAATTGTCAATGCTTTTTGTCTCGGAGGGGTATTCCACCCCGAGCATTGTAATGAGCGGGTGCAAACGTTGATCAAGTCCCGTCCGTCTCCATCGATTTATGAAACAGAGAACTTGTTCCGTGGGGTTCTGGTTTGTTCTGAATGCGGTCACAGTCTGTCTATGGCACACCGTCGGGATAAGCGAACCTATTACCGTTGTATGCACCATTACCGCCATCCTGGCGAATGTCTGCACACTCATGCCATCTTTTACGATGACCTGTACAAGGCGGTATTAGAGCGTATCAGGGCAACAGCAAAGCTATTGCAGGATGATGAAGCCTTTTATCGTCTGGTGGAAGAAAAATCAGGGCTCAATACGTCTGATAAGCAATTAGCTACCGAGCGTGACAAGCTGAAACGCAGACAGCAGGAGCTG
>DURE01000066.1 GCA_012837425.1 Clostridiales bacterium | reverse complement strand
GCCCCCGAGCCCCCGCTTAAAACCCTTTTTGAAAAAAGGGTTTTAAGAATTCCCAAAAACTTTTCGGCCTTTTATCAGCAATAGAGGAACTTCAGCGCCTGGAGAACTTCTGTTCAGCCTGTGCACATCGGAGTTTGCCAATTTTTTTAGGAAGGTTTTTAAGGGGGTCCGGGGGAACTTTTTGAAAAAAGTTCCCCCGGCGGGGTTACAGGGGCGGAGCCCCTGCGTGAAGTTCCCAGCGGATTGCAGGGGCAGCGCCCCTGCGAAAATCATAGTCGCTCGATTTCCCGGCGCCAGAGGGTGCCGTCGGCGTCGGAGGGCATATTCCACCCGCCGCGCGAGGAGAGGGATACGCTCCCCATCATCACGCTGTCGGGCGTACAGCTCCGCTTGAACTGGGAGCTAAAGAAGCGGGTGAAGAAGACCTTGAGCCAGTGTTTTATCTCGTGGTTTTGAAAATCGCTGCCGAAAGCCAGACGGGCCAGCTCATATATTTTAGCCGGACCGAAGCCGTAGCGTATGAGATAGTACAGGAAGAAATCATGCAACTCGTACGGGCCGATGATGTCTTCGGTTTTCTGTGAGATGTCGCCGTCGGCATCCGGCGGGATCAGCTCGGGGCTTATTGGCTGCCCGACGACTTGCAAGAGCACCTCGCGCGCCGATAAGAACCGGTCGGTATCGGCAAGGCAGCTCACCATCTGGCGGATTAAGGTTTTAGGCAGTGAGGCATTCGGGGCGTACATGCTCATGTGGTCGCCGCCGTAGGTGCAGAAGCCGAGCGCGAGCTCCGACATATCTCCGGGGCCTATCATGAGACCGCCGGTCATATTGCAGATATCCATGAGCACCTGTGTGCGCTCGCGCGCCTGGGCGTTCTCGTACGCCGTGTCGTATATGTTCCCGGGATGCCCGATGTCCTCAAAATGCCGCTTGACGCTCTCGGTGATGTTGATTGTCCGCGACTCGACGCCAAGGACCTCCATAAGCCTTATGGCGTTGCCGAGAGTGGCAGTGCTTGTCCCAAAGCAGGGCAGGGTTATCCCCAGCACATTTGAGGCCGGCCGGCCGAGTTTTTCAACCGCGGCAATCGAGACCAGCAGCGCAAGGGTTGAATCCAGCCCGCCCGAGACCCCGATGACAGGTCTAAGACCGGTGGTCTCAAGCCGGCGCGAGAGGGCCGTGACCTGCATCTCAAAGAGCTGGGACACGCGCTCGCGCAGGGTCGGTTCGTCTTCAGGCACGAAGGGATAGCGGCTGACCAGCAGTCGGTCTGTCGGCGGGTTGTCACAGGTGAACCTCAGCCCGTCCTCGCGGATATATCTGATTTTCCCGGCTATTTCGCTGTACAGCGCGGCGTCAGAGAAGCTTGAGCACCTGCGCCGGTCGGCCATGTTGCAGCCGAGGTCGGAGTCGGCATATATCATGTTGCCGCTGTCGACATAGTTTTTGTTTTCGGCAAGGCAGACGCCGCCCGAGGCGATTATAGAGTGCCCCGAGGCGACATAATCGGCGACCGACTCCCCGTAGCCCGCCGAGGTATAGGCATAGAGCGCGAGCAGCCGGGCCGATTGGCCGGTGACAAGCGAGCGGCGGTATTCGTGCTTTTTTGCCGCCTCGCTGCTGGCCGAGAGGTTGAGGATTATATTCGCGCCGCCCAGCGCTAAAAAGGAGCTCGGGGGCACGGGGGCCATTAAGTCCTCGCAGATCTCTATCCCGACCGACACCCCGTCCTCGCCCTCAAATACAAGCCCCTGCCCGAAGGGGAAGCGGCACCCCCCGACAGTCACGCTGTCGACGGCCACCTCATAGCCCGAGCGGAACCAGCGTTTTTCGCTGAATTCGCGGTAATTGGGCAGATAGAGCTTGGGGACCACGCCGACCAGACGCCGGTTTGCATAGAAAAAGGCACAGTTGCAGAGCCGGCCGGCGACCGGCAGCGGAGCCCCCACCGCAAAGGCTATGTCCTCGGCCTCTTTTTCAAGCGAGAGCAGGGCGGCCTGCGCGGCTGCGAGCAGGTTTTCGCAAAAAAACAAATCCCCGCAGGTGTATCCTGTTATCCCGAGTTCGGGGAAAACCAGGAGCCTTACCTGCTTTTCCTTTGCCGCCCGGATATATTTTATTGTTTCGGTAAGGTTGAAATCAACATTGCCGGGCACAACCCGCGGCACGGCGGCCGCTATGCGGATAATATCTTTCATAATTAAGTCCCCAGGCCGCCGGGGGCGGCTGTATAGATTGCAGACGGCTGACGCGCTTTTTTGCTCCGAAAAACCTTTTGCCCCGGATAATTGCGGAACATGCGATAATAATAGTACCAAAGAGCATTTTACTTCAATATAATATCACTTTTATATATAAAAGTCAAGAGCGTATCTGCCGGGGCAGACTGTGGCGAAATATGCGCTATTATGTCGGCGCGGGTTATGCGCGGGCATTACTTAAGCCTTAGGCAGAAATAACAAAAACGCCGAGCTGTATCTATATATAGTATCCAAGAATTTTAAAAACCATATATATTGTGATTAAGTTACAGAAAAGCGAAAGACAAGAGTGATACAATGAACTCGATCGGCTCTGCCGGGGTGTCGTTTAGGCTCGGAATTTCTGAGCGCGGCGCTCCATGACAGAGGCGCGGCAGGAATTTTGTTTTGCCGCCGCAGGCGGCGGGAGGGATGATATGGTGGTCGGCGGAATCCGGAAGCTGACGCTTCTTGATTATCCAGGGAAAACGGCCGCCACACTCTTTCTTGCCGGCTGTAACCTCAGGTGCCCGTTTTGCCACAATGCCCCGCTGGTACTCTGTCCCGAGGGAGTAGAGAAGATTGATACCGACTCGGTCTTTGCCTTCCTCAAAAAGCGCCGGGGTCTGCTTGACGGGGTATGTATCACCGGCGGCGAGCCCACGCTTGACCCCGGGTTGCTTTGGCTTGCCAGGGAGATAAAGCAGCTCGGCTATCTGGTCAAGGTCGACACCAACGGGACGAGGCCGGAGGTGCTGCGCGGGCTGATTGACGGCGGGTGCGTCGATTATATAGCAATGGACATCAAAAACTCGTCCGAAAAGTACGCCATGACGGTTGGAGTGCAGGACTTTGACATCCGGCCGGTCGAGGAGAGCGCCGCGCTGCTGATAGAGCGCGGGGAGGGCGGAAGGTTTGATTATGAGTTCAGGACAACAGTGGTCAGAGGCCTTCATGAAGCGCAGGATTTTCACGAAATCGGCTCCTGGCTCAAAGGCGCAAAACGCTACTTTTTGCAGGCCTTTGTCGATTCGGGCAGCCTGATAGTCCCGGGGCCCGGAGGCTTTGGCCGGGAGAAAATGAAAAAATTTTTAGAAATAGCAAGGCATTATATCCCCGAGGCCGAAATCAGGGGGATTTAATGCTCTGAATCCTTACGGAGGAGAAAATGTATCAGGTAATTAAGAGAGACGGAAAAATCGTCGGGTTTGACATCAAAAAGATAAGCGCCGCGATAACCAAGGCATTTGAGGCCAAAGAAAAGCAATATCACCCGGACACTATAGATTTTCTGGCGCTCAAGGTCACCGCCGACTTTGAGCCTAAGATAAAGGACGGAAAAATTGCCGTCGAGGACATTCAGGACAGCGTTGAGGAGGTGCTCAGCCGGGCCGGATATGCCGATGTGGCCAAAGCATACATCCTTTACCGCCGTCAGCGCGAGAAGCTGCGCCAGATGAAGTCGACCTACCTTGACTACAAGAACGTGGTGGATGACTATCTCAAGGAAAATGACTGGCGGGTCAAGGAAAACTCAACCGTCACCTATTCGGTGGGCGGGCTTATTCTGTCCAACTCGGGCGCCATAACCGCCAACTACTGGCTCTCAGAAATTTATGACGATGAAATCAGCAACGCCCACAGAAATGCCGACCTCCACATACATGACCTGTCTTACCTTACCGGCTACTGCGCCGGCTGGTCGCTGCGCCAGCTCATTACTGAAGGACTCGGCGGTGTCCCCGGCAAGATTTCCTCCTCGCCGGCGGCCCACCTCTCGACGCTCTGCAACCAGATGGTCAACTTCCTGGGTATTATGCAGAACGAATGGGCGGGCGCGCAGGCCTTTTCGTCCTTTGATACCTACCTTGCCCCCTTTGTGAGGGCAGACAACCTGACATACAAAGAGGTCAAGCAGTGCATACAGTCCTTTGTCTACGGGGTCAACACGCCCTCGCGCTGGGGCACGCAGGCGCCCTTTACCAACATAACGCTTGACTGGACGGTGCCGGCCGACCTTGCCGACCAGATCTGCATTGTCGGCGGGCGCGAGCGCGATTTCAAATACCGCGACTGCAAGCGCGAGATGGATATGGTCAACCGCGCCTTCATTGAAATCATGCTTGAGGGCGACGCCAACGGGCGGGGTTTCCAGTACCCTATCCCGACATATTCCATAACCCGCGACTTTGACTGGTCCGAGACCGAGAACAACAAACTGCTCTTTGAGATGACCGCAAAATACGGCACCCCCTATTTCTCAAACTACATCAACTCGGACATGGAGCCGAGCGACGTGCGCTCGATGTGCTGCCGGCTGCGGCTTGATTTGCGCGAGCTGCGCAAAAAATCCGGCGGCTACTTCGGTTCGGGCGAGAGCACCGGGTCGGTCGGCGTCGTGACAATAAACATGCC
This sequence comes from Clostridiales bacterium, assembly GCA_012837425.1. Classification (GTDB taxonomy): domain Bacteria; phylum Bacillota; class Clostridia; order Oscillospirales; family CAG-272; genus UMGS1002. The sequence goes on along the minus strand of DURE01000066.1, from coordinate 2,216 downwards.
GAGAATCGCCTATCTCTCCGAAAACAAGGCCGATTTTTTCCGGCGGCTTGACCGTATGCTCGATATTGCGGCGCGCTCGCTCAAGGTAAAGCGGACGGTCATTACCCGGCTGCTCGAGCAGGGGCTCTATCCCTATACCAAGCGCTATCTCGGCACCTTTGAAAACCATTTCTCGACTATAGGCCTTGTCGGGATGAACGAGGCCGGGCTCAACGCCAAATGGCTCCGCGCCGACCTGACCCACCCCGAAACTCAGGAATTCACCAAGGAAGTACTCAACCATATGCGCGAGAAGATCGCCGATTATCAGGAGAAATACGACGACCTCTACAACCTTGAGGCCACGCCGGCCGAGTCCACCTCCTACCGACTCGCCAAGCACGACAAGGAGCGCTTCCCGGACATAATCACCGCAAATCAGAACGGAACCCCTTATTACACCAACAGCTCGCACCTGCCGGTCGGATATACCGAAGACATATTCCAGGCTCTCGACATACAGGACGAACTTCAGACCCTCTACACCTCGGGCACGGTTTTCCACGCCTTCCTAGGCGAGCGGCTGCCCGACTGGAGGGCGGCGGCAAGCCTGGTCAAAAAGATCTCCGAAAACTACCGGCTGCCCTATTATACCCTTACCCCGACATATTCAATCTGCAGAAATCACGGGTATCTGGCGGGAGAGGTGAAAGTTTGCCCCGAGTGCCATGAGGAAACCGAGGTTTACAGCCGCATTACCGGGTACTACCGCCCGGTTAAGAACTGGAACAACGGCAAGTCGCAGGAATATAAGGACCGCAAGGTGTATAACATACACACGGCGGTGTACGGGAACAGCGACTCGGGTGTCGGCTGCGAGGAGCATTACCGCTCGGCCCTGCGGGATACGGCCATTGCAAAAGCCGAGTGGCCGGCAGCGCCCGAGGGCAGGCCGCTGCTTTTCTCGACCCGCACCTGCCCCAACTGCCGGACCGCGAAGCTTTTGCTTGAGCGCGCGGGGGTGGCATATGAGGAAATCCTTGCCGACGACAAGAAAAACGCCTCGTTGACCGGGACATACGGGATAAAGCAGGTGCCGACCTTGGTTGTGAACTGCGGCGGGGAGGCCGAGGTGCTTGTCGGTCTGGGCGAGATAAAAAAGTATATCGACCGGAACAAGGGATAAGCGGTACATAACCATAAAGGAGGGTGTGCCGTATGCACGATATTTTAATCGTCGGCGGCGGGCCGGCCGGGCTGACTGCGGCAATTTACGCGCGCCGGGCGGCAAAGCGGGTTCTGATAATTGAAAAAGCAGCCTTTGGCGGGCAGATGACTTATTCCCCGAAGGTCGAAAACTATCCCGGGATAAAGAGCGCGAGCGGAAATGAAATTGCAGACCAGATGCTTGAGCAGGCGACAGCGCTTGGCGCCGAGATAGAGGTAGATACGGTAACCGGTGTTGACTTTAATCCCGACGGGACAAAGACGGTTGTCGGCGAGAGCGGCGAATACCGCGCGCGCGCCGTGATAATCGCGGCCGGCTGCCGCCACCGGCGCATGGAGGTAGACCGCGAGGAGGACTTTGTCGGGCGAGGGATTTCATACTGCGCGGTCTGCGACGGCGCTTTTTATGCCGGCCGACGGGTCGCGGTGATAGGTGGGGGCAACTCGGCGCTCCAGACCGCGCTGATGCTCTCGGAGAGCTGCGAGCGGGTGACTGTTGTTCAGAAACTCAAGACGCTTACCGGCGAGGAAAAGCTGATAAGCCAGATGGGGGATAGGCCCAACATCGAGATTATGTACGGATATGTCGTTGGCGGAATTATCAGCGGCGACACTTTTGAGGGAGTTGTCCTGCGGGACGAGCGCGGCGGTCAGGTTGAGCTGCGGGTTGACGGGGTGTTTGTGTCAATCGGCCTTGTGCCCGAGAACGAAGCCTACAAAAATGTCGCCGAGCTCGACGAGGAGGGATATTTTGACTCGGACGAGGGCTGCGAGACCAAAACCGCGGGTGTATTCGTGGCCGGGGATTGCCGCAAAAAGCGCGTAAGGCAGATTACCACCGCGATTGCCGACGGGACGGTGGCCGCCCTTGCGGCCTGCAGGTATCTTGATGAATAAACAGAGCGGGGAGCCGGAGGCTTCCCGTTTTTTAACGGCTTGACTGAATTTAAGGTATAGGTTAGGAAGTCTTTGGGGATTCTCAAGGGTCTTGAGCGGGGCGTGGGGCGGAG
>DURE01000065.1 GCA_012837425.1 Clostridiales bacterium | reverse complement strand
TTGTTTGAGGAATTCGCGGTAGGTTTGCTTGAAACGTGTAATCTGAGCGGCGTCAGGAACGGAATGGATCCCGCAGAACTTCCGCAATTCCGCGCTGCACGCAAGTACCTTCAGAAACGCCTTATCAATTTCCACGCCGATTATGCGCTGAAGCGTCAGTATGGCCAGCATGGATTCAAGCGAATATGTGTGCGGCCGCCCGGTATACGAATAATCGTTTTCGTCTTGGTGTATTTGCGCAGCATACGGTGAAAACCCTCCACCGCGTTGGTGGTGTAGATGAGAGGCTGGCCGAAGCCTCCACTCCGTAGATGTGCGCAGGTGATCCTCTATGTCACGGTTCGACATTCCTTTGGCATACATCGCCAGTATTCGATTCGCAAGATCGTCCGAACGTGTCTGGCGTTTCTCTATCACCTGGGGCTCAAACTCCCTATTCCGGTCCCGAGGCACCGCTATTTCGGCTTCTCCGAGCTCTGTTTTGATGGTCTTCTTCCCGTATCCATTGCGGCTGTTTCCGGTGTTGTTGCCCTTGATGCTATGCTTTTTATTTAGGTGTAGACAATATAAAAAAATTGTGGTAAAATATCATAATGAAAAGCGGCTTTGCCGATATTATTTAAAGTCTGTAAAACGCGCGGGGCCGACACTCAAAAACCCACGTGTCATTGTTTTATCGGTCTGCAAGACTAATACTTTTTTATATTAAGGCAATCATGAAAATAATCACTCTCAGCTCCGGCACATGGGGCGCAAACTGCTATATTTTAGTGTCCGGGGGCAAGGCGCTGGTCGTCGACCCCTCCCTGCCGGTCGAAACCGTAAAGAAACACCTTGCGGGGGAAGGCGCGCGGCTTGTCGGGATTGTCCTGACCCACGGCCACTTCGACCACACCCTCTCGCTTGACGAGTTGCGCGAGGCTTGCGGCGCACCTGTGATGATTCACGCCGAGGACGACGAGCTCTTGTCCGATTCCGGGAAAAACTGCTCAAAGATGTTTTATATGAGCTGCACACACCAGTGCGCCGACAAGCTGCTTGCCGACGGCGGCGTCATTAGGCTGGGCGACGAGGAAATCAAGATAATCCACACGCCCGGGCACACAAAGGGGAGTATCTGTCTTCTTGCCGGAGGTATGCTGCTCACCGGCGACACACTGTTTGCCGACGGCTTCGGGCGAATCGACTTTTACGGCGGCTCGCTCTCCGAAATGAAGCAATCATTGCTCAGCCTTAGCAAGCTCGACCCGGATATAACAATTTACCCAGGACACGGCGAGAACTCCTCCCTTGGCGCTGTGCTGGGCAGAATACGTTTTCTCAATCGGTGAATACAAAAATCAGGAAGGCATAAATAAATGGACTATAAATACCTAGCAGAACTGCTCTTCCCCCACGTGACCCTTGGCCCTGAAGATATGGAAAAAAGATACCCGCCCCGAAACCTCCCCGAGGGCGCGGTGGTCTCGCGCCACGCGCCGAGCCCTACCGGCTATGTCCACCTCGGCAACATAGTTCAGAGCCTTACCTCCGAGCGTGTCTGCCACCAGTCGGGCGGTGTCATGTACCTGCGCATCGAGGACACCGACACAAAACGCGAGGTCAAGGGCGCCGTGGGAGCTCTGATAGACTCGCTGGCGCACTACAAGATAAAATTTGACGAGGGCGCCACTGCAGACGGGGAAATAGGGGCATACGGGCCCTACCGACAGCGACAACGCCGGGACATTTATCATGTTTATGCCAAACATCTGGTGCTGCAGGGCAAGGCATATCCCTGTTTCTGCACCGCCGGGGAACTGGAGGCTATCCGCGAGCACCAGCGGGCAGAGAAGGCAAACCTCGGCTACTGGGGCCCCTGGGCAGTCTGGCGCGACCGGCCTTTTGAAGATATCGAAAATGCGCTGAAAGCCGACAGGCCCTGGGTGCTGCGCTTCCGCTCGAGTGGCAGCATCAAAAACAAGTATAAGTTTTACGACCTGATAAAGGGTGAAATCGACATCACCGAGAACGAGATTGACATTGTGCTTCTTAAATCCGACGGCATTCCGACCTATCATTTCGCCCATGTGGTCGACGACCACCTCATGCGGACAACCCATGTCATCCGTGCCGACGAGTGGATTGCCTCGCTGCCGGTCCATATTCAGCTTTTCAGGGCGCTCGGCTTCAAGCTCCCTGAATATGCCCACATAGGGCCGATTATGATAATGGACGGCAGCTCAAAGCGCAAAATTTCAAAGCGCAAGGATCCCCAGTTCGGGCTGATTTACTACAAAAAGAGCGGCTATCCGGTTGAGGCGGTCTACGAATACGTACTCACGATACTCAACTCCAATTTCGAGGATTGGCGGCGCGCAAATCCCGACGCCCCGGCTGAAAAATTTCCCTTCTCGCTCAGGAAAATGAACCCCGCCGGCTCGCTCTTTGACGCTGCAAAGCTCTCGGACATCTCAAAGAACGTAGTCTCAAAAATGACGGCCGACAAAATCTATGCCGACCTCCTCGAGTGGGCAAAAGAATTTGAGCCGCCTTTCGCAACAGCACTTTCAGCCGACCCGGAATATGCAAAGGCTATAATCTCAATAGGCCGCGGCGGCAAAAAGCCGCGGAAGGACTACGGCACCTGGGCTGAGTTGCGCGAGTATATGCGGCTCTTCTACTACGATACTTTTACTATAGTCGACAAATATCCCGAGGGGGCCGACAAAGACGACATCAAGGCCACGCTCAAAAGATTCCTTGAAACCTACGACCCGGCCGACGAGCAGGGCGTATGGTTTGCCAAGATAAAATCAATAGCCTCCTCTCTGGGTTATGCCGCCGAGATGAAGGAGTACAAAGCAAACCCCGGCGCCTGGCGCGGCAGCGTCGCCGACATCAGCATGTTCCTGCGGGTGGCCCTCACCGGAAAGCTCAGCTCCCCCGACATGTACGCGGTCATGCAGATACTCGGCAAGACGCGTGTCAGACAGCGTCTCGAGGCCATGCTCTCAAGATTAGGTTGATAACAAGCAAAACCCCCGAAGAGAAGGAAACGAGGTTATTTGATATGGACGATAAGACAAGCAACTTTATTCACGATATAATTGACGCAGACCTTGCCAAAAAACCCGGAATGAAGATTCACACCCGCTTCCCGCCCGAGCCCAACGGGTATCTGCATATCGGCTCGGCCAAGGCAATCTGGATAAACTGGTCGACCGCAAAAAAATACGGCGGCCTCTTCAACCTGCGCTACGACGACACCAACCCCGAAAAAGAGGACAACGAATACGTCGAGGCGATATACGAAGACCTTATCTGGCTGGGCACCTACCCGGACGGCGGCGTCTATTATGGCTCGGATTATTTCGGCAAGTGCTATGAGTATGCCGTTAAGCTGATAAAAGAGGGCAAGGCTTACGTCTGCGACCTCTCAAAGGAAGATATTGCCGAATACAAGGGCAGTGACCGTTCGGAGGCCAGCAGGCCCTCCCCCTATCGCAGTCGCACCCCGGAAGAAAACCTTGACCTTTTTGAGCGCATGAAAAACGGCGAGTTCCCCGAGGGCTCAAGGACACTCAGAGCCAAAATCGACCCGTCTTCCGACAACTTCTACCTGCGCGACCCGGTAATATACCGTATCAAGCACATGCCGCACCAGCGGCAGGGCGACACCTGGTGCGTCTATCCGATGTACGACTTTGCCCACCCTATCCAGGACGCACTCGAGGGCATTACCCACTCGCTCTGCGACATCGGCTTTGAAAACCACCGCCCGCTCTACGAGTGGGTTGTAGACAACTGCGGCTTTGAGCACAAGCCCAAGCAGCGCGAGTTCGCGCGGCTCAACATGACCTATACAATCATGAGCAAACGCTACCTGCGCCGGCTGGTCGAGGAAGGGATAGTCGATGGCTGGGACGACCCGCGCATGCCCACACTCTGCGGCCTGCGACGTCGGGGTTACACCCCGACCTCAATTCTGACCTTTATAGAGCGCTCCGGCGTGGGAAAGTCCAACAATCTTATACAGCTTGAAATGCTTGAACACTGCCTGCGCGAGGAACTGAACGCCTCAGCGCCCCGGCGCGTCGTGGTTGCAAAGCCGCTCAAGGTGATAATTGAAAATTACCCCGAGGGCAGGGGCGAGTATTTCAGCCTGCCGAACAACCCGCAGGACCCGGCTTCCGGCACCAGGAAGCTTTCCTTCACCCGCGAGATATATATCGAGGCCGGGGATTTTGCCGAGCTCCCGCCCCCGAGGTTCCACCGTCTGAAACCGGGCGGCGAGGTGCGCCTGATGGGCTCGTACATCATAAAATGCGTCGGTGTCGACAAGGCGCCCGACGGGAGCGTTGAGGCCGTACGCTGCACCGCCGACCTTGAGTCGGGCAGCTCAAGCCCTTATGACGGTCGAAAAATCAGAGGCACCATACACTGGCTGTCGGCATCACATGCCGTCCCGATGACGCTGATGTACTACGACAGACTTTTCACGGTCGAGAATGTCGGCGAGCTGGGCGACGGATTTATAGAATATGTAAACCCCGACTCGCTGATTAAAGTTGAGGGTGCGCTGGCTGAGCCAACGCTGGCCGACGCACGCCCGGGCGATCGGTTTCAGTTTGTCAGAAACGGTTATTTCTGCCTCGACACCAAAAACCCGGGGGCATTCAACCGCATTGTCGGCCTCAAGGACAGCTTTCCAAAAAACTGATATGTCTCTCACATTTGAAGATGCTGTCCGGTATCTGCCGTATATTTACCTTTTTGTGATATCGCTATTAACTGTCGCCTTCACCTGCTATGACAAGGCGGCCTCAAAAAAGCTGCCGGGCAGGCGGGTGCCCGAGGCGACGCTGCTCTTCATGGCCCTTATCGGCGGCTCGGTGGCGATGTATGTCACCATGCGGACAATAAGACACAAGACGCAGCACGCAAAATTCATGATAGGAATACCGGCAATAATTCTTTTGCAACTTGCCGGGGCAGTGTTTTTCTGGCTGTATATCTGATTTTTTACCGAGGGATTTACATGGACAAAAGGAAGCTTGAGAGAATCAACGAGCTCTCGCGCATCTCACGCAGGCGCGCGCTGACAGAGGCCGAGGCTGCCGAGCAGCGCTATTTGCGCGCCGAATATATCCGCAAGTTTAGGGCCGAGATGGCCGGGATACTTGACAACTCGGTAATCCTCTACCCCGACGGGACGCGCGAGTTTGTCAGGGACCGGAAAAAGAAATGACACACTCTGAAAAAATAAGGCTCTCCCCCGACAATCGGTACTCGGTTGTCACCCGCGGCGTGGTCGAGACCGAATCCCTCGGGCGGCGGCTTGCCGCGCTGCTCAGAGATAATCCAAGCCTGCCCCGCTATGTCGCGCTTTTCGGGGGACTCGGGGCTGGAAAAACCTCGTTTGTCCGGGGCTTTGTCTCGGAACTCTCGACAGCGCGGGTCAAATCCCCGACCTTTGTGCTGGTACAGGAATACCCGGCCTCCCCCGCCCCGGTATTTCATTTCGATATGTACCGGATAGAGGGCGAGGACGACCTTTACTCGGTCGGATATTACGATTACCTCATAAAAGACGGCTTCATTCTTGTTGAGTGGAGCGAGCGCATACCCTGGGCGCTGCCCGGTGAGCGCATTGAAGTAGCCATCAAAAACGACGATGTATCATCTCCCGACAGCCGGCAAATATCAATCAGCCTGCAAAAAGAGGACGGTTATGAAAATACTCGCACTTGACAGCACGGCCACGACCGCGTCGGTAGCCCTCTGTGACGACAGCAATCTTGTCGCTCTTGTGACACTGAACAACGGACTGACGCATGCCGAGACCCTTTTGCCGACGGTTGACATGGTGCTCAAATCCACCGGCACCGACATCGGGGGTGTAGACCTGTTCGCCTGCTCGGCCGGCCCCGGCTCCTTTACCGGGGTGAGGATCGGGGCGGCGACAATAAAGGGGCTGGCTTATGGCAGAGGGCGGGTCTCTATCGGTGTTTCAACCCTTCACGCTCTGGCATATAATCTTATATGCTGCGACGGCATAATCTCCCCGGTGATGAACGCGCGGCGAGGTCAGGTTTACAATGCCATATTTGAGTGCCGGGCCGGGCAGCTTACGCGGCTCTGCCCCGACCGCGCCATAACAATCCCCGAGCTTTTGGCTGAGCTGTCAAAATACGACGATAAAATATACATCTGCGGTGACGGGTATGATTTGATTGAGCCATCGCCCGAGATACCCGGGCTTCGCATAGCCCCCGGGCATCTTCTCTGGCAGAATGCCTATTCGGTCGCAATGTGCGCGCTCGAGCTCTATCAGGGTGGCCTGCGCACTACCGACACCGAGCTTGTCCCAACCTATCTGAGAATGCCCCAGGCCGAGCGCGAGCGCCTTGAAAAACTCAGTCGGCAATGAGGCATACCGTCCGCCCCCGCACGAATAATACTCAAAAAAGGAATGCTGATAATGAAGGGATTCAAAAAAGTCGCCATAGGTTCAGACCACGCCGGATTTACGTATAAAGCCCGGCTCCTTGAGCATCTGCGAAAGGCCGGGTATGAGGTGACCGACGTCGGCTGTGACAGCGAGGAGCGCTGCCACTATCCGCTTTTCGCCCACCGGCTCTGCCGGCTGGTGCAGAACGGCACCTGCCGATATGGAATTCTGGTCTGTGGCACCGGCATCGGCATGTCAATGGCCGCCAACAAGCACCGCGGCATACGCGCGGCGGTCTGCTCGGACGAGTACAGTACAAAAATGACCCGCGAGCACAATGACGCCAATGTCCTCTGCCTCGGCGCGCGGGTGGTTGACTATGATACGGCCGAGCGGCTGACCGATATTTTCCTGAGTACCGGATATATCAGCGGGGACCACGACACAAGGGTCAAAATGCTTGGGGAAATTGAGAACTGCAGCTTCAAGGACGGCGAATGAGGACATATTAAGATGGCAGACACTTCTTACCTGATTGCGAACGCGCTTCGGACGATTGCCGGCTCGGATAAGAGAAAGCAGCCCACCTCGGCAATAATCGCCGCCGCCGGCAGCTCGGACCGGTTTGGGAATGGGGGCGGCCTCTCAAAACAGCACCAGCTGATAGCCGGGATACCTGTGCTTGTCCGCTCGCTGCTTGCCTTTGAGGGCTGCGACTTTATCGGCGAGATAGTGGTTGCCGCGCGTGAGGGTGAAGTCCCGCTCATTGAAAGCTACCGCGACGAATACGGCATTACAAAGCTGAAAAAAATAGTGCCGGGCGGCACGACGCGGCAGGAATCGGTGCTGCGGGGGTTTGAGGCGACAGACCCGGGGGCAAAGTATGTCGCCATACACGACGGCGCGCGCTGCCTTGTGACGGTCGAGATGATAGAGCAGGTTTGCATAGCCGCCTACCGCTACCGCGCCGCAATTGCGGCCGCTGCCGTGCCCGACACCGTGAAAATTGCCACAAAGCACAGCTTTATAGACTCCACCACCGACCGCAATTTAGTATGGCTCGCCCAGACCCCGCAGGTCTTTTATGCCACCCTCTACCGGGCGGCGGCATACTCGGCCCGCGAGGACGGCTTTTCGGCCACCGATGACAGCCAGCTTGTCGAGCGCATACAAAACCCGATAAGGCTTGTCGACTGCGGCTGGGAGAATATAAAAATCACCACCCCAAAGGACATATTGCTCGCCGAGGCAATCCTCTTGGCAAGAGAAAAGGCACAAGCCCCGGCGGGAGAGGTAACGCTATGAGAGTAGGCCACGGATATGACGTGCACCGGCTTGTCCCGGGCAGAAAGCTTATTCTCGGCGGGGTCACAATCCCCTTTGAGAAGGGGCTCTCTGGGCACTCGGATGCAGACGTGCTGCTGCACGCAATTATGGATTCGCTGCTCGGCGCAGCGGCGCTCGGCGACATAGGTGTGCACTTCCCTCCCTCCGACCCTCAGTACGAGGGGGCGGACAGCTTGGAGCTTCTCGAAACAACCGCCCTTTTACTTGACCAAAAGGGATATAGCCTTATAAACCTTGACGCCACGATAATTGCCCAGGCGCCCAAGCTCGCCCCCTATATCGGCACAATGCGCCAAAACATTGCCCGCGCGCTGAACACCGACATTGAGAACATCAGCGTCAAGGCCACCACCGAGGAAAGGCTCGGTTTTACCGGCGACGGCTCGGGGATTGCGGCGCACGCAATTAGTTTGATAGACACTCGAAATTAGGCATTAGTACAGCTTGTAAGCAAAGGATGTAAAATAGTATTCGGTTGGCCAATAGCCCATTATAACCACCATTTTATAAGGTTTTTGAGGATTCTTAAGGGACTTTTTCCTTAAAAAAGTCCCTTAAGTGGGGTGTGGGGCAACGCCCCACGCGTATCGTTATCAATTCCAAAAGCCGCCCTCATAAGAGAGCGGCCGCAGTGCCAGAGCGGCGGCTTATCCCACCACACATCCCGGCTTGTTCACTTCCCGTCCGACGCCCGGGCACGAATTTTCACACTATCTGTTATAATGATATGGAATAATGGCCGATTATGACACCTGCCGGCAGAAAATATCCTATTATAACGAAAATTGTTTCTGTTTGTCTTATATCTCCGGTTTACCGGCCGCTGTTCTGCCTTGAAATCCCGAAGAAAGGAGACGGTCATGATATATATATCGCCCTCGATTCTGGCTGCCGATTTTGCTAACCTTCAGTCAGAGGTTCACCGCGTCGAGCGGGCCGGGGCATCCATGCTGCATCTTGATGTCATGGACGGGGTATTTGTGCCGAATATCAGCTTCGGCCCCCCGGTTATAGCCGCGCTGCGCCGCTGCACCGATTTGTTTTTCGACGTTCACCTGATGATTGTCGACCCGATAAGATACATAAAGGACTTCGTGCGCGCCGGCGCCGATATTATCACTCTTCATTACGAGAGCTGCGAGGACCCGGCCAAGGCAATCTCAAAAATCAAGGCGGCCGATGTCCGCGCTTCGGTTTCAATCTCGCCGGGTACGCCCTATGAGACTGTCCTGCCCCTGCTTGACAGGCTTGACATGGTGCTTGTTATGACCGTCGAGCCGGGCTTCGGCGGGCAGAAGCTGATTCCCTCGACGCTTGAGAAGGTAAAGCAGCTCCGCCGGTATGCAAACTCCCGCAATCTTAAGCTTGATATTGAGGTCGACGGCGGGATAACGCTTGACAATGTCGGGCTTGCCACCCGGGCCGGCGCCAATGTCATTGTGTCGGGCTCGACCATCTTCGGCTCCCCAAAGCCCACGGCGGTCATATCAAAAATGCTTGAAATCGCTGAGGAAAACCCGTTTGAGGGCTAAAGCACGCAACGCCCCGCAGCGCCCCCTTGAGCGGGGTGCGGAGCAGCGCTCCCGAAAGAAAGCATAAAAGAGCCCGCCGAGGCGGGTCTTTTCTTTATGTATGATTCTCCGGTTCCTGCCCGAAGTCACCGGTATCGTAAGGCTCGCTTCTTTCGGGCGGATGATGCTCAACTATATCGCTCAGGTCGGGCGGTGGACTCAGCTCGGTCCCGAGCGGATTGTTTACAATGCAGGGGATCCGCTCCCAGCCAAGTCTGCGGCAGGCGAGGAAGCGCTTCTCGCCAAACATGATAATATACTTATCCGGCGCCTCGGTGCTTCTTCTGACGACAATCGGCTGTATCAGCCCTTTTGTCATAATACTTTTGGTTATGCTCTCAATTTCAGCCTGGTGCTCTAATTGTATTCGCTCAAGGGGAATATCCCCGCCGGATATTTGAGATACGGGTATATTTTCTATTCTGTCAAGCTCGTTTACTCTCTTTGTGGCTGAGCCGCGTTTGAAGGAGTAAAGATAGGGTATGGTCAGGTCGACATTCTTGTTGCGCTGGAATTCTTTTGTGGCGGTCTTGACAATCTGGTGCATATATTTCGGCCGGTCGGTGGCGTCGGTCATATATCTCACCCTGAAAATAGTGCCGTAGTCCCAGGTCTCGGCACGGACATAGGGCTCTTTCCCGGTCGCCTTGATTATTTCGGCAGTCGCCTTTCGGGCCGCGTTCAGTATAATACTTTCAACCGTATCCCAGTCCGAGTCGAGCGTGACTCTGAAAATAACCTCGTCCAATATGTAGGCCTGCGAGGCTTCTTTTTGCTGATAAGTGGAATTGACGACTATCGCGCTGAAGAGCACCGCATTCGGGACATGCAGGATTCTCCCCGACGGCTCCTCTCCGGCCACACTTCCCCCGACCTGATTGAGCGACAGGTACAGGGGAGAAAACTTGACAATGTCACCGGTGAGGCCATAGCTTGGGAGCTGGATTCTGTCTCCTATTTTGTACGGCCGGGTTATGGTCACCAGCACCCACGCGGCAATGCCGCTGACCGGTGCCTGAAGCGACCAGCCGAGCATCATGCCCGCAAAGGCCGACAGGGCGGTGGCAAGCTGGCTGAACTTCCCGAATATGACGGTGATGCCTACCAATCCGGTGATAACCGCCACTACCTTGAAAAGCTGGGTTATCATCGAGACCTCGCCGCCGGTGCCTTTCCTTGACCTTATTTTTATTATTGTCAGCAAGGCCGCAAGCGAGTACCCGGTAACGCAAAAGGAGATAAACGAGATGTAAAACATCAGGGTTGTGCTTTCTTTTACGGCCTCACCCTCCTGAGGTTTTACAAATTTGTACAGATGCACCCCGTTTTTGTTGAGAATGAAGCACACAATGGCGACAACACCGAAAATAATCAGTCTGGTAATCGTTCCCCGGAGGTGAATTTCTTTTTGTGCAAATGGTTTTTTTGTCTGACTGCCGTTTTTGCCAAGCATAAATTACCTCTGCTATCTGGTAGTAATAAGGCTGCAACGCAGGGTCTCAGTTTCCTGCCGGTTCCTCGGTCATAAGCTCAACCGACACCTCAAAAAAATTTCCATCCCGATAGAACCTTACCAAAACGCTGTCGCCGGCCGACTTGTCGTTTACTATAGCCATAACATCCTCGACCTTGAAGGCGTCTTTTCGGTCAATCTGGGTTATAATGTCGCCGGGGAGCAGCTTGCCCTCGGCGCCGTAGCCGGGGCTGACAGAGATCACAATAACTCCGGTGGCGCCGGCCGTGACTATACTCCCGTCCTCAAGCTCGTAGACCTCGCCCTCCAGAACCCCGGTTGCAAGAATACCTAAAATCGCGCGGCGCTGCGCTATCTGCGACGAACTGCCCGCCGTGCCGGTTTCCTTTATCTCGCTCAGTATTGTCAGCGCGCCGTTAATCGGAATGGCAAATCCGATTCCTTCGAATTTGTTGGCCAACTTCATGGTGACAATGCCTATAACCTGACCATACTCGTTAATCAGCGGTCCGCCCGAGTTACCGGGGTTTACGGTGGCGTTGGTCTGAATCAGGGTCATTTTTTTGACCATTACCCCGCTTGCATCGAATATCTTTACATTCCTGTTTATCGCCGAAATAATGCCGTTTGTCACGGTCTCGGCATAATCAAGCCCGGCCGGCGTACCTATGGCAATTGCCGGCTCTCCTACGACAAGGCTGTCCGAATCTCCGAATTCGGCCGGGGTGAGACCTGTTTCTTCTATCTTGAGGACTGCCAGGTCTGACAGCTCGTCGTAGCCTATCACTTCGGCAGGATATTCGGTCCCGCCACAGATGACTATAACCGTCTTTCCGTTTTCAATAACGTGATAATTTGTAGCTATATATCCATCCTCGGTCATTATTATCCCGGTGCCGATGCCTGTACCTACATTACCCTCGTATTTTACGGTAATACACACAACCGAAGGCCTGACCTTCTCGGATATTTCGGGGATTGTCAGCACCCCGCTGTCATCATCCAGCTCCCTGACAAATATAGTCCTTGTATTGCCTAAGCCCCTTTCAGAAAACAGGACGCCAAGCAGCAGGGTAAAACAAAGCGCAAAGGCTATTGTCATAACAATAGCATAGGTAAGTACGCCGGTTTCCCGGCGTTTGTTGTCGGTTTGGCGGGGTTCCCCGCCGTATGTCCAGCGATAAGCCTGCCCTGTAGCGTTCTGTTCCTCACTGATAACCCGCGGCCCCTGCGGGCGGGGCGGAAGCTCGATGTCGGGGTGCGGGTTCTCGCCGGGCAGATTTATCTCGGGGCCGACAATGTCCCCGGTAGTAGCGGGGGTTTCGGTCGGGCCCTCCGGGGCTTTGTCGGGCGCGTCGTCGGGAGGAGCCTCGGGAATATTCTCGGGAGTGCTCTCGGGCGGCGCATCGGGCAGCTCTGGCCGTTTTGGCGGCTGTTGGAGCGACCTGGTTTCGTCGCTCTGACTCTCGGGCGTTCTTTTTTCTTCCATATCGTTCCTTTCGGTGGTATACAGTTATTGTAAGTTAGCCGTCAGTTATCGCGGGAATGTCCGCTCTGGACGGTATCCTCCTCGAGGGTAAAGCAGAACTCGCAGTTCTTTCCGTAATTGCTTCTGACCCAGATGTCCTGATTATGCGCTAAAATTATTGTTTTGGAAATAAAAAGCCCCAACCCGACGCCGGCCTTGTCAAGCCCGCGGCTTTTGTCGCTCTTATAGAAGCGCTCAAAAACAAAGGGAACGTCCTCGGGCGGGATGCCCTGACCTTCATTGAAAACCGAGATGAGGAGCTTTTTCTCCTTGTAGCGCATTATAGTGACACGCAACACGCCACCCTCTCGTGAGAATTTTACCGCATTATCGCAAATATTATACAGAATTTGATAGATTGCGTCGCGGTCGGCCTTCACCGCCATATACTCGTGTTCGCACTCAAATTCGACCTCAAGGCGCTTAGCGTCGATTTTCTGCTCAAAGGAGATAAGAATCTGCCGGGTCATCTCGCAGATGTCAAAGCGCGACATCGAGAACTTACGGTCGCCGGCCTGCATTCTAGAAATATCGAGCAGCGAGGCCACCAGCCTTGAGAGCCGGCGCACCTCGGAGGCAATAATGCCGAGATAGTATTCATGTTTGTCAGGAGGTATCGCGCCGGCGACTATACCGTCTATGAAACCGGCTATGGTGGTCATCGGGGTGCGCAGGTCGTGGGAGACGTTGGCCATGAAGGTGTTTCTCATGTTCTCAAGGTTGGCGAGCGACTCGGCCATGTTGTTAAATGCCACGGCAAGCTCGGCGACCTCGTCGCTTCCCCTGACCGGAACCCGCACGTCAAACCGCCCGGCCGCAAAGCTTTTGGCCGCGCGGCTCATGTTTTTCAGCGGCCCTATAACCATCTCGCTGATAAAGTAAACGGCGATAAGCGCGGCAATCATAATCCAAAGGCTTGCCACAAGTATGGTCTTTATCATCGCCTCAAGCAGGTCGCTCAGGGTTACCGACGCCGAGCAGACGAACACGGCGCCGCATATGTAGTTGTTTGGATTATATACCGGCACCGCATAAATCATGTGCCGACGTTCGAAAACCCCTTCAAGATAGTCAAGCTGAGAGATTTCAACTCCGGTCATCAGCTCGTCCATCAAGGTCTTCGGGATGCCGACACCGGTGTTTACCCTCGCCGTTACGCTGTCGGCATAGTAGATTATATTCCCGGCCGTATCGGTTATAAGTATTGTGATATCACTTGAGTTGGCGGTGATTACCCTCATAACCGCGCTGATATCGGGTTCGTTCAGTATGATATAGGACGAAAAGTCGGACAGCCCGGTGTGCGACAGCCTGTCCTCAAGATAGAGTGATACCGAGCGCGCGGTCCCCTCGACCAGCCCGGATTTGGCCGTTTCCGAATACCTGTTCACCGTCGAGGTAATAATTCCGACCAGCGCGACAAAGCTGATAACGATTATCAGCATAAAGACGGTTATGTATTTTGAAAATATGCTCTTGAACATCTATGCCGTCGTCTCCATTACGGAATACGCCAATGCCGGCGGCATTGGCGTAAACTTAGATTAGCATAACGAGCCGGACGCCGCCCCGCGCCTTGTCGCTGGGTTTGAAAAGACAGCGGTTTTGAGCCGGTTCAGCTTAACACCTCGAATTTATATCCTACGCACCAGACCGTCTTGAGAGTCCATTTATCCGAGACGCCCTCAAGCTTCTCGCGCAGGCGCTTTATATGTACGTCAACGGTTCTCGAATCGCCCAAGTAATCAAATCCCCACACCTTGTCGAGCAGCTGGTCGCGAGTGAAAACCCGGTTGTAGTTTGAGGCCAGAAAATACAGAAGCTCAAGCTCCTTCGGAGGGATATCCACCGGTTTGCCGCGTATCTTCATCTCATATTTCTTTTTGCTTATTTCAATGTTGTCAAACTTGATGACGTCATCGTCGTCGTCGGTTCTCCCCTGCGACGAGTAGCGGCGGAGCACCGCCTTGACGCGGGCCGACAGCTCCTTCATATCAAAGGGCTTGACGACAAAGTCATCGGCGCCGAGTTCAAGCCCGAGTACCTTATCAAAGACCTCGCCCTTTGCCGTAATCATTATAACCGGTCTGGAGGACATTTCGCGTATCTCGCGTAGGACCTGCCAGCCGTCTTTTTTCGGAAGCATAACGTCAAGCAGCACCAAGTCGGGTTCAAAGGTCTTAAAGCTCTGCACGCCCTCAGCGCCGTCGCTTGCGGTTTTCACCTGATATTGTTCATTTTCAAAATAAAGGCGCAATAGCTCGCAGATGTTGGGGTCATCATCGACGACCAGAATTTTGGTGTCTACCATTATGTTCCCTCCTCGATTATATTCATAAAATAAAGGCCAGAACCGACAATCCGGATTCCGGGGTTTATCATCTGCACTTACGTTCATTATACCACTTAATTTGTTTTTTGCAAAGCCTTTTTTTCGTTTTGACGTATTTTTCCCCCGGTTTGGGTTTGCGGTATTGCCAAAAACGAGTTTTGGAGATATAATTAAATAAAATATCGCTTTTGCGGCTGACAGAAGCCCGCTGCGGATTTTAGCTTTACTAAAACTTTTTAATTTTTGTTAATTTTGCCGGCGTTCCGACGCGGCGCGCCGCGGCGCTGCGCTTTGAGCCTTGCTAAAACTTTCAATTTCATGTTCATTTCTTTGTGTGCACTAAGAAACGAACCAAAGAAACACGCTCAGGGAGAAACCTATGGTTTCCACCCAGAGAACCCCCTTCCTCTGCCGCCACGCGTAGTAATCAGAATGATGCAGCAGTTTAGCGGGTATTTCATCGAATACAATTGTCGAAGTTTAGCGCACTCGCGGCGGTTTTGATCATGAAAGGCTCGCCATAAAGACGCAGATTACCCAAGCGAGTGGTGTCGAATGGAGTTTCCCGCCCTACTAGTAACCAACATCAAATATAACTCAAAGCAAATGTAATATAATCTGCAAAAGAGAGGTGGAAAATGAGTATAATAGACACGTTTGATAATAAATCTGATGAAATATTAAAGCCAAGTTGCATATCGGCCCCGGTGGAAGGCTTCCCTGATACTGTTATTATCACTTTCAAGCATAAAATAATTAATCTTCTGAAAGACATGTATGAGGTTCATGAAATAAGCCACATGCATGCCCCGTGCTCCCACCCCAAGTCAACCGCTGGGCTGATGGCAGCAAAGCGCAGGATGTGGGGCCCGCGCTGCTTGAATAGCAATTTAGTTTTGAAAGTTTTTGGGAATTCTTAAGACCCTTTTCAAAAAGGGTCTTAAGCGGGGTGTGGGGCGGAGCCCCGCGCGGTCCCCCGGGTCCCCCCGCACCATAGAAAGGATTACTGAAATACATGAAAATCGGCATAGTCGGCCTTCCGAATGTAGGCAAGAGCACTCTTTTCAATGCGCTGACAAGCGCCCGGGCAGAATCGGCGAATTACCCCTTCCGCACCATTGACCCCAACATCGGCATTGTCCCGGTCCCGGACCGGCGGCTTGATTTTCTGGCCGGGATGTATCATCCCGAGAAGTACACCCCCGCCACAATCGAGTTTGTCGACATTGCCGGCCTGGTGCGCGGCGCGTCGCGTGGCGAGGGGCTGGGCAACCGCTTTCTCTCGCACATCCGCGAGGTTGACGCAATGGCCCATGTGGTGCGCTGCTTTGAGGATGACAACATAATCCACGTCGAGGGCGGCGTCGACCCGCTGCGCGATGTTGATACTATTGATGCCGAACTCATTTTCGCAGACATGGAACTGCTTGAGCGGAGGATTGACCGCGTCAGGAAGGCGCTGAAAGGCGACCGGACACTCGGGCCCGAGCTTGAGTTTCTTGAGAATTTGATGAAAAAATTCGACGCCGGCATCCCTGCCCGAGCGGCCGGGCTAGATGAGGCTGGGATGGAGTTGCTCGGCGACCTCCCGCTGCTGACCCTCAAGCCGGTAATTTATGTCGCCAATATCGGGGAGGACGATATCGGCGAGCCGTCAGATAACCCCTATTATCGAAGCCTTCAGGAGCGGGCTGTGGCCGAGGGCGCCGGGATTGTCGCGGTCTGCGCCCAGGTCGAGGCAGAGGTCGCCGAGCTTGCCACCGACGAAAAGGCAGCATTTCTCTCTGAGCTCGGAATTACCGAGAGCGGGCTTGACAGCCTTATTGGTGCCGGGTATTCGCTGCTCGGGCTTATCAGCTTTCTCACCGCCGGCCCCAAAGAGGTCCGGGCCTGGACCATAAAAAAAGGCACCAAGGCGCCCGGGGCCGCAGGAAAAATCCACAGCGACTTTGAGCGCGGCTTTATCCGCGCCGAGGTGGTGGCCTTTGAGGACCTTGCCCGGGCCGGCAGCATAGCCGCCGCAAGGGAGGCCGGGCTGGTCCGCAGCGAAGGGAAAGACTATGAAATAAAGGACGGCGACGTAGTTTTGTTCAGGTTTAATGTATGAGGTGTTTTTATGAGAGTCAGACGCAAAAAAAACTGTGCCGTGCGCATTGCCGCCTGTGCGCACCTCTTGATAACAAGCCCCGAGAGCCTTAAGGCCGACCCGTCGGCCCCCTTCGGTGTCACGAGACCGATTCACATTGAGATAGGCTGCGGCAAGGGCGCCTTTGCCTGCGGCCTTGCCGTGGCAAGACCGGATGTCAACCTCATCGCACTTGAGCGCGTCCCCGACGTTGTCTGCCTTGCGCTTGAACGCGCCGTGGCAGAGAGCGATAAGAGGCAGGCCGACAACCTTCGCTTCATCATCGGAGATGCGCAAAAGATAGGCGAATGGCTGCCCGAGGGGAGCGTTGAGTATATCTATCTCAATTTCAGCGACCCCTGGCCTAAAAAACGCCATGTAAAGCGCCGGCTGACCCACCCCGAATTCATCAAAATCTACAAACGCCTTCTCGTCCCCGGCGGGCGGCTGATAATGAAGACCGACAATGTGGCTTTTTTTGAATTCAGCCTTGAGCAATTTGCCGCAGAGGGCTTTGAGGTGATTCGGCAGACCCGGGACCTTGGCCGCTCGCCCTATGCCGCCGGCAATATTATGACCGAATATGAAAGAAGCTTCACCGAGCGGGGAGTGCCTGTATGCATGGCCGAGGCGGTACTGAGTAAGAACGCATAGCCCCGCATATAATTCGCACCACCCCAGCGGTGTCTAATTTACGCTTTTTATGTGCTCACATTTTTTACAGAAGGGAGATTTCGCCATGCTTTGTGACCTTGTGATGAAAAACCGCAGTTACCGTTCATTTGACGAGAGCCGTACAATCACACAGGAGGAGTTGTTCGGCTTTGTGGACCTGGCGCGGCGCACCCCCTCGGCCCGCAACCGTCAGCCGCTCTGCTACCGGTTGGTGCACACAAAGGAAGAGTGCGACACTCTCCTGCCGCTTACCGGCTGGGCGGCGCTGGTCAATGTCAAGCTCCCGCCAGAGGGTCACGCACCGACCGCCTATATTGTCATCTGCTGCGACACGACTGTTGAGCCCAATACCACACGCGTCCTGCGCGACATAGGCATCTCTGCCCAGACCATAATGCTCGCGGCCACCGAGGTCGGGCTTGGCGGCTGCATGATCGGCAGCTTCAGCCCCGACCGGGTCAGCACGGCGCTAAATATCCCCGAGAAATACAGGCCCATGCTGGTGCTGGCGCTCGGCAAGCCCGATGAAAAAGTTGAGCTAATCGAAGCCGTGGACGGGAATGTCACCTACTATCGCAAGAACGGTATTCATTACGTGCCGAAAAGAACGCTTGAGGATATAATCATCTGATGATGGATATAGTCCGGCAAAACACACTCGAGCCCTCCGGCGTGCTGGTTATAGACAAGCACGCCGGAGCAACATCCCATGATATTGTGAATATTGTCCGCCGGGCGTACGGCATTCGCCGGGTGGGACACACCGGCACGCTCGATCCGTTGGCAACCGGCGTTTTGGTGGTGCTTGTCGGGCGGGCGGCCAAGGCCGCCGAATACCTTGCCTTCGACCGTAAGCACTACACCGCCACACTCAGGCTAGGAATCACCACCGACACCGAGGATATAACCGGAAATATTACATCACTAAGCGATAATATCCCGCCTGCTGAGACCGTGATTGACGCCTGCGTGAGCTTTGTCGGCAAAATACTGCAGACCCCGCCGATGTACAGCGCAAAAAAGGCCGGCGGCAAAAAGCTGTACGAGCTTGCCCGCGAGGGCAAGACTATTGAGCGCCGGCCCGTTGAGGTTGAAATCTTCAGCCTTGACTGCACTCGAGCCGAACGCCCGGGCGACTACCTGCTTGAGGTGGTCTGCTCGTCGGGGACCTACATCCGCACGCTCTGCGCCGACATCGGCAAGCGGCTGGGCTGCGGCGGGGTGATGGCCACTCTGCGCCGCACCATGTCGGGCGACTTCGGGCTTGACATGGCAATATCCACAAAAGCGCTTCTTGCCACCCCGCCAAACGAGCGCGTCAGACTGCTGCTGCCGGTCGAACGGCTTTTTTCCTCGCTCCCAAAGATCGGGCTGCCGGCCTTTTATGAGCGGCTCTGCAGGTCGGGCTGTGAGATATATTTGAGTAAAATTGCACTTTCCCTGCCTGTCGGGCAGCGCGTCCGCCTCTCAGACGAGCGCGGCGGCTTCTTTGCACTTGGCGAGGTCCTGAGCTACCCCGGCGGTCCGGCCATCAAGGCAATCAAATTCTTTGAAATATAGGCACAAACCCCGTCCCCGGGAAAACATATGAAAAGTCAGCCCGCGAAACTGAGGGCTGACCTGCTGTTCTTTATGTTTTTTATGAGCTCGCCGGGCACTTTGTCCCGAATAATACTGACCATGGCGAACCCGCCGGTTGGCAAAGTTATCTGCATAGATGTGAGGCCCGCAGCAATACCTGTTTTATACCATGTAATTCAGTGCGATAAAATCCGGATTATGCATATAGGTCAATTTATCATCTGGGAACGAAGGAAGTCAAGTATCTTTTTTTCCTCGCGCGACACCTTTACCTGACTGAGCCCGAGACAATCTGCGGTCTGCTGCTGGGTCAGGTTGCGGTAGTAGCGGAGCAGGACTATCCTGCGCCAGAGCGGCTGCATTTTTGATATGGACTGCGAGAGCGCTATATTGTCCGAGAGTCGCTCGATGTCGTTTTCATCGTCGGCGATGGTGTTTTCAAGTATGATCCCCTCGTCGCCGAACACGGTATCCGAGAGCGAGGATACCGGAGCCATCGCGTCAAGCGCCACTGCTGCCTCCTCGGGGCTGACTCCGCAAGCCGCCGCAAGTTCGCCGATATGCGGCTCCCGGCCTTCGTCGGAAATAATCCGGCTGCGCTCGCGCATGAGCATCATCCCCAGCTTTTTATAGCTCCGGCTTACCTTGATTATCCCGGCGTCCCGCAGGTGACGGCGGATTTCTCCGATTATTAGCGGCACCGCATAGGTTGAAAAGGCCGTTCCCCTTGAGGTGTCGAAGGAATGCACGGCCTTTATCATGCCAATCATCCCGATTTGTATCAGGTCCTCGGTCTCGGTCCCCCGGTCGCGGAACCTTATTGCAATACTCCGCACCAAGCCCCCATTAAGCTCCACAAGCCTTGAGGCGGCCTGCTCGTCGCCCTTCTGCGCCTTCTCAATCAGCTCACGGTTCTGCGCATATACGTCCTGTTCTTCAGCACTTTTCATTTCAGCCTCCGGCACCGGTAAGTTGTCGGTTATGTAGTCCTCCCCAGCCGGAAAATGCGCATCTTTTATCATGCCTGCCCTTTATGACCTTCTTTATGTGTTTTCACCCCTGCGAGAAAGGCGCTTGAACATAACCACGTTTGTCCCCTTGCCCGGCTTCGACCTCACACGCAGAATATCCATGAAATTCTCCATGACGGTAAATCCCATGCCGCTCCGCTCGCCCGACGGGTCTGTGGTAAAAAGCGGTCGCCGGGCTGCCCTGACGTCGGCTATGCCGCAGCCGCGGTCGCGCACCTCAACGCGCACTCCGCCCCCCTCCAGAATTTTCACGGTTATGTAGATCCAGCCGACACTATCCCGGTATGCGTGGACTATGCAGTTGGTGACCGCCTCGGATACCGCGCATTTGATGTCGGCAAGCTCGGAGGCCGCCGGGTCAAGCTGCGCGCAGAAGGCCGCGACAACCGCACGCGCCACCCCCTCATTGACCGAGCAGGACGGCAGTTTCAGCTTCATCTCGTTTGTCACAACCGACGAAAAACCCTTGTTCCTCATTTTTTCTTTGCCTCCTTTGTTTTTTCGATGGCAATAATCCGCTTTATTCCAGCAAGATTCAGAATTTTTACTATCGGCTCGGTGGGGTCGAGTATTGCCATGCTGCCCCCAAGCTCACCTACAAGCGAGTACCTGCCCATTATCAGCCCGAGCCCCGAGCTGTCCATAAAGCCCACTCCCGACAAATCGAGCAGCAGCCGCTGTGGCCGCTTCTCATATATCAGCGAGTCTATGTCGCCGCGCAGTGTGGCGGCGCCGTGGTGGTCAATCTCGCCCCAGAGCCGCACATAAAGCACGCCCTCGCTGTATTCGTGTTCAAATCCGCTGTTACTCCTTAGCATATTTTCACCCCTGCCTTTCTTCTGCCCCGGAATTTAGTAAGTCACCCGGGCAGGCCGGATAATGCAAAAAATGCCCCTGCCCGGAATATTTGTCATCTCAAGACCGGACTCCGGCCACCCGTGCTGGCAGGAAACCCGCTCCCGCATTTTGAATTTTCCTCCGGAAATCTGCATTTTCACAGGCTTGATTTTATCATATACTTTATGCAAAAAATGTCACATTATGTATCCCTGCAAAAAAACGGGCAGTTCTTGCCCATTTACATTAGACTGCGGGGGCGCGGGGGATACGGAGGCACGCCGCAGCGGAACCTTAGGTTTCCACCTGAGCGCATTTCTTTGGTTCGTTTCTTTGTGCACTACAAAGAAATGAACATAAATTTTTATTAAGGTGGCAAATGGCGTGAGAATTTTTTTGGTAAATAGTAACTATTCAGCACAAAGCTGAAAAACGAGCAAAACGACCAAAAGCCCCTTCTGATGTCGTATTTACGAAACTCCTGCTATGATGTATAATAAAGCCAAGGACAGCGGGAGGTATGGTATGAGCA
>DURE01000064.1 GCA_012837425.1 Clostridiales bacterium | reverse complement strand
ATATTTACTTTGCTGATAAGGCAGCGCGGGCCCCAAAATAGTTGCTAGTAATTAGACATTAGAAACTAGTAGATGCGGGGAGCAAAGGTGCGCGGCGCACCGAGGTCGTATAAAAGGAACTTTTTTTCAAAAAAGTTCTTTAAGCGGGGTGTGGGGCGGAGCCCCACGCTCCCCTTAAGCGGGGGGGCGGGTGCAGCGCCCCCGCGTTTCCCTAAAAACCGAAAGCAGAACCGGTGCGGTTCTGCTTTCGGTTTTTACACGCCGAGTCTCAGGCGCCTCTTTTGCTCGGCCTCGGTTACCGAGCTCACCGGAGCATGCCCGGGCAGCGTCAGGATCTTCTCGTGAATCGTGTCTATTATCCAGCCGGGCTGCGGGAAGAAGAATTCGTCAAATTCAAAGGGCGGAGTTATCCAGTTCCGCGCACCGACCACGGCGGGCGGCCCGTCGAGCCAGTCAAAGCAAAGCGACGTGATGTTCTGCGCAACATCATTCAAAAACGACCCGCGTGCACAGGCGTCGGATACCAGCACCACCCGCCCGGTTTTCTTCACCGACTCGATAATCTTTGAATAGTCAAGCGGGACAAGGCTGTGCAGGTTGATTATCTCGGCGCTCTTGCCGTACTTTTCCTTCAGGATATTAGCCGCCTCGACAGCGCGGTAGAGCGCCGCGCCGACAGTCAGTATGGTTATGTCGTCGCCCTTCCTTATCAGGTTGGTATCCCCGATTTTTATCTCATAGGGCTGCTGTGGCACCCCGCCCTCATGGAACTGCTCGGGCATGTCGTAAATCCTCTGGCTCTCAAAGAATACTACCGGGTCGGTCCCGCTGAGCGCCGCGGTCATCAGCCCGCGCGCCTCATACGGGGTCGCCGGGAAGCAGACCTTAAGGCCGGGTATGTGGGCGCAGAGCGAGGTCCAGTCCTGCGAGTGCTGGGCGCCGTACTTCGAGCCGACCGACACCCGCACGACCACCGGCATTTTAAGTATGCCGGCGCTCATGGCCTGCCACTTTGAGAGCTGGTTGAATATTTCGTCGCCGCAGCGCCCGATAAAGTCGGCATACATCAGCTCGACCACCACCCGGCCGCCGCACATCCCGTAGCCCACCGCCGTGCCGACAATCGCCGCCTCGGAAATCGGGGCGTTGAAGAGCCGGTAGTGCGGCAGGGCGTCCAAAAGGTCGCGGTAGACCGCAAAAGCGCCGCCCCAGTCGCGCACGTCCTCACCGTAGGAGATCATGGTCGGGTCTTCGTAATACTTGTCTATAAGCGACTCGGTTATACCGTCGCGCAGGTTGTAGGCCCTCATTTTACTGACCGGCCTGCCCTCCTCGTCGACAAGGGTGCGCAGCTTGGACTTAATCTTCTTGTAGGCCGGGCACTCATCTTTCGGCAGGGTGTATTCGGGCGCCCGGTCGTCAAGCTTCGGTATACGCAGGTTTGAGAACATAATCCGCTCGACGACTCCCGGGTCGACGACAAAATCGGCATACGGTGATATGGATTTGTCGGCGGCGTGACGACAGATTATTGTCATCCGCTCGACCGTCCCGGCGATTATATCGTCAAATGCCGCGTCGGAAGCAACCCCCGCCCCGACAAGCGCGCGGCGGTAGGTAATCATCGGGTCGTGCTCGCGCCAGGCGTCAATCTCCTCCTTGGTGCGATAGGCATTCTGGTCGGAGGTCGAGTGACCCGAATACCTGTAGGTTATAGTATCGAGTAGCACCGGCCCGTCGCCCGAGCGCAAAAGCGGAAGCTTTCTCTCCATCGCGTCAATTACCGCCAGGGGATTGTATCCGTCTATTCTTTCGGCATGCAGCTGGCTGGGGGAAATCCCGGCGCCAAGCCGGGCGGCCATGTCGTATGCCATGGTCTCGCCGCGGGTCTGGCCGCCCATGCCGTAGCTGTTGTTGAAAACATTAAAGAGAATCGGCAGGCCGCCCTTCATGTCGCCCTCCCAGAGGTTACGGAACTGGTCCATGGCCGCAAAGTTCATGGCCTCATACACCGGGCCGCAGCCCAGCGCCCCGTCGCCTATGTTGCAGACCACAACGCCGGGTTTGTGGTTTATTTTTTTGAAAAGCGCCGAGCCGGTGGCAATAGGCGCGCCCCCGCCGACAATGGCGTTGTTCGGATAGACGCCGAAGGGCAGGAAAAAGGCATGCATAGAGCCGCCGAGCCCCATGTGAAAGCCTGTCTCCCGCGCGAAAATCTCTGCAAGCGTCCCGTATAAAATAAACCTGATTGCCAGTTCCTTGACAGAGTCGGCCTTACCGAGCGACTCAACCGCGCGAAGCGTCTTTCCACCCATGAAACTTTCCATAATTTCGAGCAGCTCATTGTCGGGCAGCTTATGTATCGCCGAGAGCGATTTTGCGATAATCTCGCTGTGGCTGCGGTGGGAACCGAAGGTAAAGTCCTCAACTCCCAACAGATAAGCCTGACCGACGGCAGCGGCCTCCTGCCCCAACGACAGATGTGCCGGGCCGGGATAGGTGGTCTCGACGCCGTTATAGTTGCCCTGGGTCTTTATCAGGCTGAGCATAGTCTCAAACTCGCGGCAGATGGAAATGTCGCGGAATATGCGGATAAAATCCTCGTTTGAGTAGCGCGCCCTTTCGTCGTTTATCGTCTTATTGTATTGGTTGACCGGTATGTCGGCAAATGTGATTTTCCCCGGCGCGCGGGTGGCTTTAGGGTCGACAAACAGTGATTTCGGCATTTTTTGTTCCTCTTTTATCGTTGTATTTTTCGGGCAGCGCTGCACTCTGCCGCTATTATCCTTTTTTCGCTGATATTACAGCCTGAACAGCCCCTCGCGGATGACCTCGCTTACCGTCGGGTGCGGAAAAACCAGCTTTTGAAGCCTTGAAAGCGGCAGCTCGGTGTCGAGCATCAGGACGGCGCCGTATATCATCTCCGAGGCGTAGGGGCCCATCATGTGAACCCCCACCAGCCGCTCGCGGCTTATGTCATACACCAGCTTGCAGAAGGCCGCGCCGCCCTCGGATTCGGCGACGTACCGGCCGGCGTAGGTCATAGGTATTTTTACTTCCTTGACCTTAAGTCCCTTGGCCAGAGCGCTCTCCTTCGATTCGCCGGCCGAGGCGACCTCGGGGTCTGTGTAAATGACCGACGGGATGTGGTCGTATCTCATCTCGTCCTTTTTGCCGAGCATATGCGCCACCGCTACCTCGGCCTCGCGGTACGCGGTGTGCGCCAGCATCATGCGGCCGTTGCAGTCGCCGATGGCGTACACGCCCGGGACATTCGTGCACAGCCGGCTGTCGGTGACTATCGCTCCGCGGGAAAGCTCGATTCCCAGCGTCTCAAGCCCGACACCCTCGGTTACCGGCCGCCGCCCGGCCGCCAGCAACACGGTGTCACATTCAAGCCTGACCTCCCCGCCGTCTTTATCCTCGTATGTTACCGCCCCCGCGTCAATCTGCTTCACCCGGCAGGAGAGCCTGAACTCCAGGCCGCGCCGGCTATACTCGCTTATCAGCACACGGCAGATTTCGGGGTCTGTATCCCCCGTGATTTTGGGGGCTAGCTCAATTACTGTAACCTTTACCCCAACCGAGCCGAAATAGCAGGCCATCTCAAGCCCGACCACGCCCCCGCCGATGACGACAAGCGAGTTCGGCAGGGTTTTCATGTCCAGAATCTCGCGGCTGGTCTTTACAAAGCCCGAGGCCAACCCTTCTTTAAGCCCCGGAATCGGCGGCAGAGCCGTCTCGGAGCCTGTGGCAACGCAAAGCCGCGCGGCGACATATTTTGTACCGTCGGCATCAAGAACGGCAAAGCCGCCCTCGGCGCGTCCGGCAATTTTGGCGCTCGACTTTATCACGGTCACCCCGGCGGCCTTCACCGCCGCCTCGACGCCTCCGGTGAGTGTTTTAACCACCTTATCCTTGCGGGTAACCGCCTTTGTGTGGTCATACACAGCGCCCGAGACGCTGACCCCGAAGGCCTCGCTCTCGGTGGCATGGCGGTAGAGCTTGGCGCAGTGGAGCAGTGATTTTGTGGGAATGCAGCCCTCGTTAAGGCATACCCCGCCCAGCGCTCGCCTCTCAAAGAGCGCCACCTTGAGCCCGCCGGCCGCGGCGCGCTCGGCGGCAAGATAGCCTCCCGGCCCCCCGCCGATTACTATTAAATCATATTTATCCATTTTTCTTAACCTCTTAAAAGCAGAGCCGTAAAGTTCTCAAGATTTTTGCAAAGCTCCTGCATAAACCGCGCCGCCGGCGCGCCGTCGACAACCCTGTGGTCGTAGGTCAGCGACAGCCCCATTGCGGGGTAGAACTCATATCCGCCATCCTCTTTCTGGCGCGCGCGCTGAGTGATGCTGCACACGCCGAGTATTCCGGTCTGCGGCGGGTTTAGCACCGGGGTAAAGGACTCGACCCCCAGCACCCCAAGGTTTGAGACCGTAAAGCTCCCGCCCTGAAGCAGGTCGGGGCTGATGCCGCCCGACCTTGCCGCCGCGGCAAGCTCTTTTAGTTCTTTTGATATTTCAATGAGCGATTTCTTGTCGGCTCCGAATATAACCGGCACCACAAGCCCGCGCGGCGTGTCTACCGCGACCGCAAGGTTTACCGTGCGATAGCGCCGGAGTGTCGTTTTCTCGGGCATCGTGGCGTTGAGATCCGGGTGGTTTTTAAGTGTCCTTGAGACCGCAAACAGCACCATGTCGCCGAGCGTCACGCCCACAAGCTCGCCTCCGGCCGCCTTGAACTCGACTCGGCAGCGGAGGATGCTGGTCGCGTCAAAGCTGTGGTGGTTGGTGAGCTGGGCGCTCACTGCAAGCGACTCCTTCATCGACCTTGCAATCGCCCGGCGTATGCCAGTGAGTTTTATATCCTCGTATTCGCCGCCGGCAGATTGCGGCGCCGGCCGGGTCTCTTTTGCCCGCCCCTCGCTCATCAGCCTGCGTATATCGACCTCGACCACGCGCCCCATGGGGCCGGTCCCGCTCGCCTGTCTGGGGTCTTCCCCGGCGCGCTCAGCCAACCCCCGGGCACGCGGAGAGATGCGGAATATGTCGCCCTCACCGGCTGTTTCCTGCGCCCCGGCCACCGGCGCTTCGGCCTTGGTACCGGCAGCTTCGGTCCGGCCCGGCTCGGAGGCTGTCGCTTTTTGTGCCGCCTGCGCGGGGCGCAGGGCTGAGGCATCCTCGCCCGGTTGACCGATAGCGCAGACATTGGTCAGCACCGGTACCTCCTCACCCGGACCGAAGAAATTTTCAAGCAGCACGCCTGCCTCAGTAGACTCGCACTCAAAGGAGGCCTTGTCGGTTTCAAAGTCAAACAATATGTCACCGACCGCGACCAAATCTCCCGGCCGCTTTTTCCATTCGCCTATGATACAGGACTCGACGGTTATCCCCACCTTGGGCATCACAACCGCTTTTGCCATTTTGTGTCTCCTTGTATATTTGATTAT
>DURE01000063.1 GCA_012837425.1 Clostridiales bacterium | reverse complement strand
GCGGCGTCATCGCGTTTCCTATGTCGCGCACAAGCTGAACCCGCAGCTTTGTGCTGTAGGCATTGGCACATCCGAATTTTTCGGTATACGAAATCCCATGATACGACCTGTCGGGCTCGGTCAACTCGGGATACCTGCCGCACTCCCAGTCAAACCGCCCGCTATCAACCACGCAGCCCCCGACCACCGTGGCGTGTCCGTCCATATATTTGGTTGTCGAATGGGTGACAATATCGGCGCCGTGCTCGATAGGCCGGCAGAGCACAGGCGTGGCAAAGGTGTTGTCGATGACAAGCGGAATGTTGTGCCGGTGCGCAAGCGCGGCATAACGCTCAATGTCCAGCACCTCAAGCCAGGGGTTTGATATTGTCTCGCCGAAGACTAGGCGGGTGTTCTCGTCAATCAAAGCCTCAATTTCGGCGTCGGACATCCCGGGGGCAATAAAACGGACCTCAATCCCGAAACGTCGCAGCGTCACGTCAAACATGTTGAAGGTTCCGCCGTAAATCGTGGAGAGCGCGAGTATGTTCTGACCTGTCGACGTGATATTCAGCACGGCCAAAAGATTGGCGCTCTGCCCCGAGGAAAGCAGTACCGCTCCGGCGCCTCCCTCAAGGTCTGCGATTTTCTTTTCGACCTGCTCGACTGTGGGGTTTGAGATTCTCGAATACATGTGCCCCGACTCTTCCAGGTCAAACAGCCGCCCCATATGCTCGGCGCTGTCGTATTTGAATGTCGTGCTTTGGAATATCGGAAGCACCCGCGGCTCGCCGTTTTCGGGCCGATATCCCGACTGAATGCATTTGGTTTCGATACTGTAATCGAGCATCGCCAAACCCTCCTTTTTATTTTTTTAATTAAGCAATTATACCATATGTCTTCTGATATTACAATGGTGAAATTTTAATAAAAATATATGTCCGGGGGACCGATTTTATATGTTGATTTTGATTTAAGGTTGACAAACATAGGATGAAGGTATATTATTATAGCATATTATAGAAAAACATTGAAAGGACGCTCGACATGCAACTTGCCGTTGAGAATTACATAGTAAGAAAGCTGTACGGAGACCTCGATGCGATAAAAATCATAGCCGAGGCCGGCTTTGACGGGATTGACTATTCCTTCTACAAGCTGCCCCCGGACGACGACCTGCTGAGCAAGCCCGACCTCAAGGCCTTTGCCGGCAAAATAAAAGAAGCCGCGGCAGAACACGCGGTAAGTCTGTGTCAGGCACACGCACCGTTTGCGTATACCTATGGCAAGAGCTTTAACTCCGACGAATACCTCGACATCCTCAGGTCGCTCAGGGTCGCGGCGGCGCTCGGGATACCGCATATCGTGGTCCACGCGGTTAAGCCGGTGCCGAAGGAGGTTGACATCATCGAGTACAACAGGAATTATTACCGTTCCTTCATACCCTATTGCGAGGAATACGGAATCAAAATTGCGGTTGAAAACCTCTTTCTGCGCGACAAGGCACAGGACTGTTACCACGGGCTGCTCCACACCCCGGCCGTCATGACCGAATTTGTAAAATCGCTCGGCAGCGACTGCTTCATCACCTGCCTTGACATCGGCCACACCGCCCTGACCGGGCTTGCGCCCGAGGATTATATAAGGGGCATGAGCCCCGACCTGCTCCTCGCGCTGCATGTCCAGGACAACGATTACAAAGGTGACCGCCACTGGGTGCCTTACTTCGGCAAGCTTAACTGGGCTGAGATAACAAAGGCGCTCGGCGAGATAGGATACCGCGGCGACTTTACGATGGAGATTCTGCATTTCCTCGACCGCTACCCGCCCGAGATGCTGCCAAACGCCTTGAAATTCGCCGCCAAAACGGGGAGATACTTGATAGGGCAGATTGAGAAAAACCGCAAGTAAAATAAATACATAAAAGCAGCACGCAAATTCGCGTGCTGCTTTTCATACGCCCATTGAGAACCGAACAAAGGGGTATAGAGGTAATGAGCAGAAAAGAAACTCAAGTAATTGAAACAAGAACCTTAATGGAGGTTCAAGCCCTCGGTCTATTAGTATCGGTCAGCTACAT
>DURE01000062.1 GCA_012837425.1 Clostridiales bacterium | reverse complement strand
TCTACAACTAGTAGGTCCAGCTTCTCCACACATATATCACCAACAAGCATTATATATTCCATACCGCCGCAGCGCGCAGCGGTGCGGCACAATGGGTTTCCAAAGGGCTGGCCCTTTGGCGGGGGTGCGGGGGCAGCGCCCCCGTATTAAATAAACGATTTTGCGGTGTTATAGTTGTTTTCCTCAAAGGAAATGATGTCGCGGACCAGCTGGAGCATCTCGGGGCGGCAATCCTTGTTTTCATACTGGTGGAGCAGCCGGAGGGCCTCGCAGAAGCCG
The DNA here is from genome assembly GCA_012837425.1 of Clostridiales bacterium. Taxonomy (GTDB): domain Bacteria; phylum Bacillota; class Clostridia; order Oscillospirales; family CAG-272; genus UMGS1002. Next base: position 21,654 of record DURE01000062.1, on the reverse strand, counting down.
GCAGTGGAATCATCCATCAGCACCTCGCCCAGGCGGCTTGTGGAGGAGTCGGTCAGGGTTCTCATGCCTCGGCCGACCTTGGCGCCCATTTTCTCTATGATGTTTTCTTCCCTGGGAGCCACGCCCTCGCTGTCAAGAATTTTCTTGGCCTCTGAGGCAAATTTCTCATATCCGTCAAGCAGGCCGGTCATATGCGACTTGAGCCGATCGTCCTCGGCCTTGGAGAGAAGGTTGAGCACCGAGTCGGCGCTTGTCTTCATGTTTTTGTAAATTACTCCCGCAAGCTCGGCGGTGCGGGTTGTTACATCTGTTTTTTCCATTGTTTCAAACTCCGAAAAATAAAATTTGGGTATGTGCAATTAGTATTTGCGCATACCCGTGATTTTATTTACCTTATTTCTGACTCAGCTTCTGTCTGCGCACGTCGGTTCCCGCAAACGCTAAAATTTTATACTCGCCGAAAATGCGGCTGGTTATCCGTTCGGCGTAGCGGCTCTCAAGCTCCTTTTTGCTTAAATTCGTGCTTATTATAATTGATTTTCTCAGATTAAGCCTTGTGTTTATGACATTATACAGGCAGGAGACCGTGAACTGGTTTGTCACCTCGGCGCCAAGGTCGTCTACAATCAGCAGGTCGCAATAAAAATACCGTCCGACATCCCGGCCGTCGCCGCTGTAACTGCCACCACCGAAGCGCTCGCGCTCGAAATCGGATATAAGTCCCTGAGCGCTCACATATAAGACGTCAAACCCCCGCTCGATAACCCGCTTTGCAACGGCACTTGAAAGGTGGGTTTTGCCCAGCCCGGTGCCCCCGATAAAGAGCAGGTTTCCCGAGCCGACCTCGGAAAAGCCGTTTGCAAAGCGAAAGGCTGTCGTCAGGACATTCTCCATTATTTCATAATGCTTTATATTGCTGCTGTAGTAGTCGAGCGTGAAATTGTCAAAATTCTGCTCACGCATGAGCTGCGCGATACCCGAGGATTCACAGCCAGCAATTATCAGCTCACGTCGCATGCACTCGCACATCACCCCGTCGGCATAGCCGCTGTCGCAGCAGGCCGGGCAGTCATACTGCAGGTCGGTGTAGTCTGCCGGGTATCCGGCCGCCCGGAGCAGTTTACTCCTTTTGGCCTGAAGCTCCTCGTTTCTTACGCGGATTTTGGCAATCATCGCCGCGGTGTCGCCACCGGCCGAAATTGCCTTCATTATTTCAAGCCCGACGCGGCTGAGTTCGATGTCTGCCTCGCGGAGCCCGGGCACCGCAGCCCAGGCCTCCTCAAGCCGCCGGTCGGCTCGCTCGCGCGCGGTTCTGTATTTTGTCGCAAAGGCCTCGCGAATGCGCCGGAAATTTTCCTTGTTGTATCCCATCGGTTACTCCTTTGATATGTTTAAGGCAAGCGGAATTATGTATCAGAGTCCCCCATGCTGCGGCGGAGCGCCGCCTCAAAAAAGTCATCCAAATCATAGCTTTTGGCGTTTGCGCCCTGCCTGCGCTTGGCACGCTCTGCCTCGACCTGCTCGGGGGTGGTTACTCCGGCGGCGTACCAGCGCTCAAGTATCGCGTTCATGTAGGCGGGATTGTACTCATGCTGCGCATCGACGGTTATTTCATAGGCCAGCTCGATCATCTTAAAGTCGTATTTCATCTCAAGGCTCCAGCGGCTCAAAAAGCGAGTCTCCTTGGAAGTCAGCTTGCGCCCGCGGGCACCTATCATTGCTTTGAATTTCCCTTCAAGCTCGCGGTATGCCTCGCGCTCGGCCAGTGCCTGGGCCAGCGCGTCGGCATCGGTCACCCCGTCGTCATACATGCCGAAGGCCATGGTCTCGATATATCTGAGGCTTGTCTTGCCTATCCGCGAACAGTAATCGAGCAGGACATAAACATACTCGTCCTCAAGTTCAAGGTAATTCCGCAGGCCGACCAGAAGCGACACCTCGCGCGGGTTCAGCATCCTACCTATGCGGCGCTGCGCCTCGTCGACAAAGCTCAGCGCCCCCGCGTCGCGCTCGAGCATGTCGGCCAGCTCCTCACTGGTGTATTCGGGCAGTCCGGCCGCGCGCATCAGCTTTGCGGTTTTCTTCTGAGCTTTTTTCTCGCTTGTCGCAGGGATAGTCTCTGTGTAATCAGCTGTATCCGGCAGCCTGTCGGGCACGTCGGCCGCCCCTATATCGGCTATTCCGGCGCCGCACCAGAACCCCAGCGCTATGTCGAGCTCTTTACGTGAGCATTTGAGTTGCGTGGCTATCTCTTTTGAGTGCGCCTCAAAATCCCGGCGATAGTCAGGCTCGGCCGCAAGCAGAATTAAAAGGCGCAGCGCAATATCCGATGCCCGGGCGACACATTTGGCGGCCGCCGCCGGTATGGTCGCCTGCCCTGACTGAAAGTCGAATTCAATCCTCATCCGACTGCTCCCCGGTTCTTTGGTTGATATGGCAGAGCTCGTAGCAGAGGGTCATCAAAGAGTCGCCTAGATGCACGTTTTCGACCGCGATATCCTTGTCAAAATAAAACTCCTTGCCGGTAAAATTCCAGAGCCCGCGAATACCAAGCCTCACGGCCTGCTCGGCGGCTTCCTGGGCCAATTCTTTAGGCAGGGTAAGCACCGCGATGTCGACCCGGTTGTTTTTGCAGAAGCGCTCAAGGTCATTCATATGAAAGACTTCTATGCCGGCGATAACCTTTCCGACAATAGTCGGGTCGACGTCGAACATGGCGATGATGTCCACCCCGCGTTTTTCGAACATCGGATTCTTTATTAGCGCGGTGCCGAGGTTGCCGGCACCGATGATTATCCCACAAAAGCCCATTCCCACCCCGAGAATATCGCAAATCTTGGCGTAGAGATAGTTGACATTGTAGCCGTAGCCCTGTTGGCCGAATCCGCCGAAGCAGTTCAGGTCCTGGCGTATCTGCGAGGCTGTGACATGCATAATTTCAGAGAGCTCGCCCGAGCTGATGCGGGTTTTGCCGTTGCGAATAAGCTCGCGCAGATAGCGGAAATAACGCGGCAGCCGCTTTATAACGGCGGGCGACACATCGCTTCTGCCGGGCCAGTTGCGCTCACCGTCGGCATATTCGTTTCCCTCGGACATAATCTTGTTGAAATCCAGATTGTCCATATCAAGCCTCCTCTCGATATTGTAGTGTAAAAAAGTGCCGGGGCGGGTCAGATTGCCGAGGCGTTGAGTGAGGTGTCGGCCCTCACTCCGCTTTGATAAACATAATAACCCGCGGCTGCTACCATCGCGGCGTTGTCCCCGCACAGCTCTGTCGGGGGCACCACGAAGGCCACACCCAGCCGCTCACAGAGCACGGTCAGCGCCCGGCGCAGGTGTGAGTTTGCCGCAACCCCGCCGCAAAGTACCAGAGTTTTCATCCCGATCATCCTCAGTGCGCTATCGGCACGCTGCACGATTGCAGAGACTATCGCATGGGTGAATGAAGCGGCAATGTCGGCCCGCGGCGGTTCAACTCCGCGCTGACGCTCGCGGTTTATATAGTTTAGGGTCGCGGTTTTTAGGCCGCTGAAAGAAAAATCAAGCGTATCACCCGCAAGTGCCGGGGAGGGCAGCTCAACGGCATCGGGGTTTCCCTCGTTGGCAAGTGCGTCCATTGCCGCGCCTCCGGGGTAGGGCAGGCCTATCACCCGGCCGATTTTGTCAAAAGCCTCACCGGCTGCGTCGTCGCGTGTGCAGCCTATCTCCTCAAAATCGGTGTATGAGATTACCTTATATATTGAAGTATGCCCGCCCGACACGACAATGCAGAGGTAGGGGGTCACGAGGTGGGGATGCGAGAGATAGGCTGCCGCGGCGTGCGCCTTTATATGGTCCACCGGGACCAGCGGGATACCATTTGCATAGGCCAGCGCCTTGGCAAAGCATACCCCCACCAAAAGGGCTCCGATAAGCCCTGGACGGGCGGTTACGGCCACAGCTCCGATGTCCCCGGGGCTCACCCCGGCCTCGTCAAGCGCGCGGCGGGTAATCCCACTTACTGCCTCGATATGTGCGCGGCTGGCAATTTCGGGGACTACGCCGCCGTACAGCCGGTGGGTCTCGGTCTGTGAGGCTATAATATTCGAGCATATCCTGCGCACACTCTCGCCCATCTCGACGACTGCCGCCGAGGTCTCGTCGCAGGAGCTCTCCATTCCGAAAACAAACATCAATTATTTCCTGTCTTTTGTTGGTTTTGTGCGGTTATCTGTTTTTTTGTTCTGACCATAACTGTTGCCGTCTCGGTCGGGAATCGGTAATACCGCGGCCTCTGTCCGGCGACCACAAATCCCGCCGATCGGTAGAGCGAGATTGCCGGGGCATTTGACTCGCGCACCTCAAGCGAGAGGGTGACAATGCCGTTTTGGTCGGCATAATCAACAAGCGCGCCGAGCACCGCACGCGCAAAACCCCTCCGCTGAAAGTCGGGGTGGCTCGCCACGTTTATTATCTGTCCCTCGTCGAGCACAGAGATCATCCCGGCATATGCGGCAAGCCTGCCGTCTGCCATACAGGCAAAGGCGACCGCTTCTTCGCGGGTGAGAAGCTCAAGTCCGGCCTCGCTCCAGGGGTCGGAGAAGCAGAGGGCCTCGATTTGCGCCGCCTCGCGTATATGTTCGTGGCCGAAGCGAATTATTTCTACCATAATACAATTAAACGAAACACAGCCGCGCTTCAGTCGCCCCCGATATAGCTGTGCAGAATATCTCCGGCATAGACACACCTGCCGTTGTCGCGGCTGTAGAGCAGGCGGTCGCCGTTGTCATACTCGATATAAATGAGGCTGTAGAGCAGGCCGGGATACAGCTGTGATACAAACTTAATGCGATAGGTCGCCTTGGGGACTGTGCTGGGGTAGGGGATTGCCTCGCCGGTCTCCCATATGTCGACCAGTATCCGGATTTCTCCGGGGTCGATTATCTCGGCGATGGCAATTGTCAGGGTCTGCTCGACGCAAATCAGGATTCTGTTCGGCTCCATCTGCGGCAGTGCGGGGAGGGTCGCCTCAGTGGAGTAAAAAACCGTCTTGCCCTCCTCTGCAAGCCAGAGAGAGGGATCCATGCCCTCAATCTCATAAAAGACTACCCTGCCGCCCGGGCTTTTCCATCTGGCATATTCGCGGCCCAGGGCTGTTGGCTCATAAGTCGAGGGAGCATCGGTATATGACACTCCGGTATGGCGGTCGGTGAAGAGATTGGTGGCTTTGTCATAGTCCATAATGCCCAGCCCGAAGCCGCAGGATGCAGACAACAGAGCGAGCGCAAGTGTCAGGGCCAAAACCGGCATAACTCTCAGAATTTTCATTTTATTTTCATCCTCAAGGGAAAAGTCAATAGCCGAATCTGCCGCTGAGTGAATCGTCGTCCTCAATCCAGTGGGCAACGTTTATGACGCGGTAATCCTTTTTGGTGTCCCGTACAATAACATTTGAGATACCGGCGTTGATTATCAGGCGCTTGCACATCATGCAGGAGTTTGTGCCGGGTACCGGCTGTCTGTCCTCGGGTGACACACAGGCCATGTAAAGGGTGGCGCCGAGCATCTGCTCGCGGGGGGCGGCTATGATGGCATTGGCCTCAGAATGGACCGAGCGGCAGAGCTCATACCGCTCGCCGCGCGGGATGTTGAGCTTGTCGCGCATGCAGTATCCGAGGTCGCAGCAGTTGGCCCGCCCGCGCGGCGCGCCGTTGTATCCGGTCGAAACTATGACGTCGTTTTTCACGATTATGGCACCGTATTTTCTGCGCAGGCAGGTGCTGCGCTCGGCTACAGTCTCGGCTATATCAAGGTAATAGTTGTCTTTTGATACTCTGTCCATTTTGAATAATCCTTTTGTCCGCCGGGCCGGCAGAAGGTCCTGCTCGTCTTTGGATTTGGCCGCCTGTGTTATTCAATTATATCCTATGGGCGCATTAAAATCAAGTTTTTTTCACTAATTTTGACCCGAATGCAAAAAATAAGGCGGTGAGCGTTCCATTTTTATGTTATTGTTGTTTCCTCTTTATTTAAGGCTGCCGCCGATACCCTTCTCGGTCAGGTTAAGCACCAGCTCGGCCATGTCGCGGGCGGTGAATTTTTCGGTTCTGTCGCCGAGCCACTTCTTGACAACCCCCACGCTGCCCGACAGGGTATATGTGTAGATGTAATCGTACAGCGAGCCGGCCTTGTGGTCGGTGGCATTCCATGACCTGAAAACCGCCCCGCGGATGAGCTGCAGCACCTTGTCTTCAAATGCTATGTCCCCCTTGAGCAGAGTGCAACAAAGGTCGCGGTTCTCCCGGATATACTCAAAGATTTTTGTCACAATATCGACCGGAACGGTCTCGGGTATGTCCCGCAGAAATGCTTCGATGCCCTCAATAAACTCGGCTTCGATTTGGTTTAATTGGTCGTGCGGGTCTCTGTAGTGGTAGTAGTAGGTCGCGCGGTTGATGTCGGCCTCCTCGCATATAGCCTTTACCGATATTCTGGATATCGGTTTCTCATTCATGAGTTTGATAAGACTGTCCCGGAGCACCATTTTCGTGTAGCGTATCCTTCTGTCGGTTGCCATACTCAGTCCCCTCTTAACAAAAAATTTACATTTGATTTTGTTGCTTAACCGACACACTCTCTCGGCTGTGTTTGTTATCTTACGCAACTTAATAAACTGATGGTTGAATTTCATACATAATGTTATTATAATCTAAATATGAAAGTCAGTCAACACAATGTCTGATAAATCAGTTATTGGAGGTGAAAACCGGTATGAATAAAATCTTTGGTTTTATTGTTAGGAGAAGGCTGTTCTTTTGTGTTTTTTTCGCCGCGGCGATCATAATCTCGGCGGTGTGCATTCGGTTTGTAAAAATTAATTACGACGATACAAAATACCTACCCGACTCCTCAAGCACCAAAGCTGGCTACTCGGTCATGGAATCCGAATTCGGCGGCAGCGGAACAGCGCAGGCAATACTGGACACGGCCGACATGTCAGAGATTCTTAGGATAAAAACCGAGATTGAAGCGGTCGAGGGTGTGGGGGGCGTCATTTGGCTTGACAGCATCTTTTTGCCGCTGGCAGAGGGCGCGGGGTTTTCTGCTTCACAGAAAATCGGGCTTTTTCTGCAGGCTCTGAAGGCCATGCCCGACACCAAAGACACAACAGCATATGAGCTTGCGCTGGCTCTGAAAAACGAATTTTCCGGCGAGGATTTGGAGTTTGTGGCCTCAATGCTCCGGAATATGAACCCGGGCAACGGGGCGGAATTTGACATTACCGCTCTGATGGCGCTTGCCGAGCCGCTGCCGGCCGAATACCACAATGCTGTGCGCGCACTGGCAGAGCAGGTAGGGGGGCCATCGAATATCGGCCAGTTTCTGCCGGGGTTTATCGACGCCATCATTGAGGTCAATATATCAAAAAGGCTGTCGGCCGAGCAGGCAGCTGCATACATAATGCAGGCGGTGCCCCTGCTCCCGACCGTAGAGGGGTCTACGTTCTATGATATTTACTCGGCGCTCTCGGCGGCTTTTTCAGCGGAGGAACTGCCGGTTGTGACAAGGCTGCTCTCCTTGGCCGGCATGGATTTTTCGGGGTTTGACTTCTCTAACCCGCAGCTTTTACAGACGCCGGTTCCGGGTGATGTGCTGACTGCAATTTCGGCCGCAAAGGAAAACTTAGCGTCGATAGGGCCCGTATTTTCGGACGGCGGCGCGTTGTTCTCGCTTGTTGATTATGTTGTCGGGCTCAATCTCTCGGGCGTGCCGGTGAGCGGAAATGACGCGCTGAATTACCTTGCGCGACTCTCGCGTGTGTTGCCGGCGGGTGAGGGCGCGACGGTATATGACTTGCTTTTGGCGCTTAGCCGTGAATTCCCGGGAGAAGAGCTTGCCTACATATTGCCGCTGCTCGGAGAGCTTTCCGGCGGGGAGGTGGCGTTGGATGTAAATGTCAACGACATAAGCGACATCGCGCTTGCTTCGTACCCGCTGGGAGCCGGGTATGCCGGTATCGTCAGCGGTCTGAAAACCGAGGTCGAGCGATTTTATAAGGACGGGCACGCGCTATTTACTATAACCTTCACCGACGGCGACTATGCGGACAGGACCAGCCGGGCGGTGGAAGAGATTGTCTCGATATCCGGGCAGCTTTATCTTTTCGGCAACGCGACGCACACATATTATGAGCGGCAGGAGCAGCGCGACGAAATAATGCGCGCAACCATACTTGCGGTGATTGTCGCGCTGGTTATTCTGCTTTTGTTCAGCTCGTCGTGGTTTGAGCCCCTGCTTTATATTGCTGCAATTGCCGCTGCTATTATCCTCAACATGGGGAGCAACCTGCTGCTCGGCGACGTTTCATATCTCACCCAGAACGCGGCTTCAATCCTGCAGCTTGCACTCTCTATCGACTATGCTGTCTTTCTGATTAACCGTTACAAGCGGGAGCGCGGGGGCGGCGCGGGGGTCGAGGAGGCTATGATTCGGGCGCTTGGCCGCTCCTTCACCCCGGTTCTGGCAAGTTCGCTGACCACCGTGGTCTGCTTTGTCACGGTCATGTTCATGAAATACAAGCTGGGGCTTGACATGGGCGCCGTGATGGCAAAAGGTATAATCCTCAGTTTCCTTACAGTATTTCTCTTTTTGCCCGGGCTTGTCGTGTATACCGACAAGTTGATAACCAGGAGCGGACACAAAGCATTGAAGCTCGGAACCGGCGGGCTTTCGCGCTTTTTGGTCAGATACCGCTGGGTAGTAGCTGTCCTTGCGCTTGCGCTGATAATACCCGCGGCTTACTTTGCGGGGCAGAACACCTTTACCTATGGCAGGTCTGCTACAATGCCCAAGGACAGCGCAGTGACAGAAAACCGCAGGACTGCTGAGGAGGTCTTCGGCTCGCAGGAGCAGCTTGCGGTGCTGGTGCCAAAAAATTATCTCAAGGAGCTTACCTTAACAGAGCGGCTGGCCGACATTGATAGCGTGGTGAGTGTGGCGTCATGGGCGCAAATAGTCGACTCGGGTATGGACGCCCTCATGCCCGATGTGCTCAAGTCGCAGTTTGAAGGGAGCGGCAGTTACAACAGAATATTGCTTTACCTTGACTGCGAGGAGGAAGGTGAGTCTGCAATTACGATGCTCTCCGAAGTGCGAGAGGCGGTGGACGGGGTGTATGGCCCGGAGGAGTATCACCTGCTCGGCAACACAGCCGCCGCGGCCGACATAGAGGAGCACACAAGCGTCGATTTCAACCGGATAACCGCCTACTCTATTGCTGCAGTAGCGGCGGTGGTGGCGCTCTCCTTCGGCTCAGCGCTGATTCCGGTTATACTCGTGGGGGTTATCGAAGGCGCGGTCTGGATAAACATGAGCATACCATACCTGCTCGGCGAGCATATGGTCTTTGTCGGGTATCTGATAATCAGCAATATCCTGCTCGGAGCGACTATTGACTATGCCATACTCTTTACCTCGAATTATCTTGGGGCGAGAAAAAGCCTCGACAAGACCGGTGCGGTGGCCGAAGCGCAGAGCACTTCGCTGCACTCAATTCTTACCTCTGGCAGCATTTTTACGCTCGGCGGCCTGATTTTAGGGCTGACAAGTAGCTTCCCGACCGTCCGTATGCTGGGGCATGCCATAATGCGCGGCGGAATTTGCGCGGTTATTATGACGGTTTTCGTGCTCCCTGCCCTCCTTGTAATCCTCGATAAGCCTATACGTCTTTTGACCAGAAAAGGAAAGTGACCCTTTCGGACACAACCCGGGGAGTTCGGACGGCTTTCGTGGAATTTTAGCCATACGCTGTAATCTTATGAACAAAAATATTCTTTTTGCATAGCCTAATATTGTCGAGTTGTACAATTGACATTGAACTATTATTATGTTAAACTGTAAAAAATCCTATCTGGGAGATAATAATGTTCTTCGCAGCAGCTATTATTGCCATACTTGTACTCGTACTTGTCCTACGGGTACTTCTTGCCGTGCGCAATAATAGTTGTGTATTCTAAGAGCTTGTTATCAGAGCAGAGGTTCAGTGAACCGAAACCTAATAGATAACCATGAATCTTGCAATACACAATGTATTGCAAGATTTTTTTAATAACTACAGCAAAGGAAAGATGAAAGAAACGGCATGAAGATGAACGGAGCACAGATAATAGTTGAGACATTGATCGAGCTGGGGTGCGACTGCGTGTTCGGCTACCCGGGCGGCGCCGTGCTCAACATTTATGACGAGCTGTACAAATCGAGCGACCGCATCCGCCATGTCATCTCGGCCCACGAGCAGGGTGCGGCGCACGCCGCCGACGGCTATGCCCGCGCGTCGGGGAGGCCGGGCGTGGTGATTGCCACCTCGGGGCCGGGAGCCACAAACCTTGTGACCGGAATCGCGACCGCATATCTTGATTCCTCCCCGCTTGTCGCCATTACCGGGAATGTGGCACTTCCGCTGCTCGGCAAGGACAGCTTTCAGGAAGTAGACATCATGGGCGTCACGATGCCGATAACCAAGCACAACTACATTGTAAAGGACGTCAGGGACCTTGCCGGGATTATCAGGGAAGCCTTCGCGATTGCCCAATCAGGTCGGCCGGGGCCGGTGCTCATAGACATACCTAAGGATGTTCAGGCCGCCGAATGCGAATATACTCCGTCCGGGTCGACACAGAAGTTCAGCCCGCCAAAGCCCGACGAGGCCAATATTGACAGGGCGGTCGAACTTATCAACAGTGCCAAAAAGCCCTATATATACTGCGGCGGCGGGGTTGTTGCGGCAGACGCCGGCGACCAGGTCAGAAAACTGGCCGTGCTTACCGACGCGGTAATCGGCCTTAGCATGATGGGGCTTTCGGCGGTGTCGAGCGAGTATGACTTTTGTCTCGGCATGGCCGGTATGCACGGCCGCTATGCCTCGACCAAGGCAAAGTCCGAGGCCGACCTGATAATCGGTGTGGGGGTCCGCTTCTCGGACCGCGCCACCGGGAAAAAATCCAGATACACTCAGAACGCAAAATTCATCCATATAGACATAGACGCGGCCGAAATTGACAAGAACATACCGGCAAATATCGGACTTGTCGGGGATGTGAGGGAGATACTGAAAAGAATAACCGCAAAGCTCAGCCCGACACAGCGGCCCGAGTGGAAAAAAGAGGTCGCTAAAATGATAGAGGATGAAATATTCTTCTATCCTAAAGGCCAGGAGATGCACCCCAAGGCCATTATTGAGAGGGTTCAGCGCCACACGAGCGACGATACGGTCATTGTCACCGACGTCGGCCAGCACCAGATGTGGTGCGCGCAGTATTACAGGTTCAGAAAGCCGCGCACCCTGCTGACCTCGGGAGGGCTCGGCACCATGGGCTTCGGTCTGGGCGCCGCTGTCGGCGGATGCTTTGCGCGGGGCGGCGAGAGGACCGTGCTCTTTACCGGCGACGGGAGTTTCGGCATGAACCTCACCGAGCTGGCGACCGCGGTTTCGAACAACCTGCCAATTGTCATCATCATTATGAACAACGGCGTGCTCGGGATGGTCAGGCAGTGGCAAAAGCTTTTCTACGGCGGGCGCTATTCCAACACGACGCTGGGAAGAAAAACCGATTTCGTAAAGCTCGCCGAGGCCTTCGGAGCCCGCGCCGCGAGAGTCGAGTCGGCAGCCGGGCTTGACAGATCGCTGGAGGCTGCATTTGCCGCCGACCGGCCGTTTGTGATAGACTGCAAAATTGACATGGACGAAAACGTACTGCCGATGATTCCGGCCGGCGGGTCTATTGACGACATAATTGTCAAATAGTGAGGGTACGAGAAATGCAGAAGGAACAATTCATTTTAGGCGTTATAGTGTCGAACCACTTCGGTGTGCTGACCAGGGTCTCGGGGCTCTTCTCGCGCCGGGGGTACAATATCGACAGCCTGAATGTCAGCGAAACCGAAAACCCCGAGTACTCCCGGATGACAATTATCGCCAGGGGTGACGATTACGTCAAAAACCAGATTGTAAAGCAGCTTGAGAAGCTGCATGAAGTAAAAAAGGTGGAGCTTATGGACCCCGACAGGACAGTCCTGCGGGAGCACCTTCTGATAAAGCTCAGGGTGACGCCTGCAACAAGGCCCGAAATTACCGAAGCGGTCAATATTTTCCGCGGCAAGGTGGTCGACTTCAACGCCGACTCGATGATTATCGAGATTACCGGAGAGCCCTCAAAGCTCAGCGCATTCATAGATTTTGCAAAGCAAAACGATATGATTATCGAGATGTGCCGCGCCGGTGCGCTGGCGGTAAACCGCGGACTTCAGAATTTGGGAAATTAATTTTTAAAATAAAGAGGAGTTACTGCAATGGCAAAAATGTATTACGAAAAAGACTGTAATCCTAAGGTTCTATCCGGCAAGACGGTTGCCGTTATCGGTTACGGAAGTCAAGGGCACGCGCACGCGCAGAACCTGCGCGACAGCGGGGTCAAGGTCATCATCGGCCTTTACGAGGGCTCAAAATCGGCGGTGAAGGCCAGGGAAGACGGATTTACCGTGCTCAACTCAGGCGAGGCTGCAAAGGCGGCCGACGTTGTTATGATTCTGGTCAACGACGAAAAGCAGGCGGCGCTCTACAAGAGCGAGATAAAGCCGAATCTGAGGCCCGACTCAACGCTTGCCTTTGCACACGGGTTTAACATTCACTACAACCAGATTATCCCGCCCGAGAATGTCAACGTCATCATGATTGCCCCCAAGGGCCCCGGGCACACGGTAAGAAGCCAGTACCAGGAGGGCAAGGGGGTGCCCTGCCTTATTGCGGTATATCAGGACCATACCGGAAACGCCAAGGATATAGCGCTGGCCTATGCGGCGGGCATCGGCGGCGCCCGCGCCGGCGTGCTTGAGACCACCTTCAAGGAGGAGACCGAGACAGACCTGTTCGGCGAGCAGTGCGTCCTCTGCGGCGGCGTCACCGCCCTGATGAAGGCCGGATTCGACACGCTGGTCGAGGCCGGGTACCAGCCCGAGAGCGCCTATTTTGAGTGTATCCATGAGATGAAGCTGATTATCGACCTTGTGGTGGCGCACGGCATGTCCTTTATGAGAAACTCGATTTCCGACACGGCCGAGTTCGGCGACTACACCACCGGCAAGCGCCTCATCACCGAGGAAACCAGAAAAGAGATGAAGAAGGTTCTGACCGAAATTCAGGACGGCACTTTTGCCACCAAGTGGATACTTGAAAACAAGGCAAACCGCCCCTCATTCCTTGCCATGCGCAGGATGGAGAAGGAGCATCTCTCCGAAAAGGTCGGCGCCGAGCTGCGCGCGATGATGAACTGGAAGAAATAATTAGGTATTCCGTATGAATATAACGATTCGCCGCGCGCTGCCTGCCGACGCGGCGGATATGGCAGAAATTCTCTCGCGCTCATGGGAAGCCGCCTACAAGAATATAATTCCCGCCGAATATATAAGCGAGAAAAACGCCACCCGTCTTGCCCTTTTCCGGCGGATTGTCACAGGTGAGGATACCGGACATTGCGTGATAGAGAAGGGCGGCAAAAGTATAGGCATCATGTGGGTCGGTCCGCCGAAGCAGGAGAGCCATGTAGATACCGACGACATTGACGACAGCTTTTATGAGCTGCACAGCTTATACATCCACCCCGACTTCTGGCGCCAGGGAATAGGCTCCGAAGCAATGGAATTTGCGGTGAGCAGGGCACGGTCGGCAGGTAAGCGCAATATTATCCTGTGGGTTTTTGCTGAAAACACAGGCGCGATAAGCTTTTATGAGAAATGCGGCTTTACAGCCGACGGGGCATATAAGCTTTACAACTGCGGCCGGGAGCTGAAGGCCATCAGAATGAGGCTGGCTCTGTAACTAATTGAAAGGATTTATGGTATCGGCAATGACAAGCGATAAAGTAAAATCAGGCGTGGAGCGGGCGCCCCAGCGGTCGCTGCTCAAGGCGATGGGATACACCGACAGCCAACTCAAGAAGCCGTTGGTCGGCATTGTCAATTCTTTCAACGAGATAGTGCCGGGGCATATTCATTTAAGGAGCATCGCGGCGGCGGTCCATGACGGGATTCTGGCCGCCGGCGGAATGCCTGCGGAATTTAATGTCATAGGCGTCTGCGACGGGCTTGCCATGGGGCACGAGGGCATGAAATATTCGCTTTCCTCGCGCGAGGTCATTGCCGACAGCATCGAGTGCATGGTCCGCGCGCATTGCTTTGACGCGCTGGTCTTTGTGCCGAGCTGCGATAAAATCGTCCCCGGAATGCTCATGGCGGCGGCGCGGCTCAATATCCCCTCGGTCTTTGTCTCGGGCGGGCCGATGCTCTCGCTCCCCGACGCCTGCGGGCGGCCGCGTGACCTTAACAGCGCCTTTGAAGCGGTGGGGGCATTTAAGAACGGCACCCTTGACGAGGCCGGGCTTGCGGCTATTGAGGACTCCTGCTGTCCGGGCTGCGGCTCCTGCTCGGGCATGTTCACCGCCAACTCGATGAACTGCCTTACCGAGGCGCTCGGAATGGGTCTTGCCGGCAACGGGACCATCCCGGCGGTGTTTTCAAAGCGGATAGCGCTTGCCAAAGCCGCCGGCGAGCAGGTCATGCAGACCCTGAAGCTCGGAATAAAGCCGCGCGACATCCTGACCGAGAAGGCCTTTATGAACGCGCTGGCCGTCGATATGGCACTCGGCTGCTCTACAAACTCGGTGCTGCACCTGCTGGCGATAGCAAACGAGGCGGGCGTGAGGTTTAGCCTGAAGACTATAAACGAGGTCAGCGAGTCGACACCGAATCTCTGCCGGCTCGCCCCGGCCGGGGAGCACCACATGCAGGACCTTTTCAACGCCGGCGGCGTGTATCGGGTTATTGAAAAACTTATTGACGCCGGCCTGTTTGACCCCGATGCCCCGACTATTACCGGCAGGACGATGGGCGAGAACGTAAAAAATCCGGCATACCGGATGCCGGTAATCGACAATACGGTTATCAGACCGATTGAGAATCCCTACTCCAAGACCGGCGGGCTCGCGATACTCTTTGGCTCGTTAGCGCCGGACGGCGGGGTGGTTAAGCGCAGCGCCGTCGCCCCCGAAATGCTGGTCCACCGCGGCCCGGCCCGCGTCTTCGACGGCGAGGAGGAGGCAATAGAGGCCATTTACGGCGGAAGAATTAACAAGGGCGACGTGGTGGTCATCCGCTACGAGGGGCCGGCCGGAGGGCCGGGAATGCGTGAGATGTTAGGTCCCACCTCGGCGATTGCCGGCATGGGGCTTGACAAGGATGTCGCGCTGATTACCGACGGGCGCTTCTCGGGCGCCACCCGCGGCGCGGCTATAGGCCATATCTCGCCCGAGGCCTCGCGCGGCGGCCCTATTGCGTACGTCAGGGAGGGCGACATCATATCAATCGACATACCCGCTTACTCGATTAACCTTGAAGTGTCCGAGGAGGAGCTGCGCCGGCGCAAAAAGGAGACTCGGCTCAAGGTAAAAACCGGTCTTTCGGGCTATATCCTGCGGTACTCAAAGAACGTGTCCTCGGCTGACAGGGGAGCAATCATTAACTACGAATAACAGTTATGCTTATAAATTAACCGGCTTTACCGGAGAGTTACGGAATACATCAGACCGCCGCCACAGGCGGCATGGAGATAGTCATGGAGAGACGAATTAAAATTTTTGATACCACCCTGCGCGACGGCGAGCAGGCTCCCGGCTGCAGCATGAACCTTGGGGAAAAAATTGAAATCGCAAAGCAGCTCGAGGTCCTGAAGGTAGACGTGATTGAGGCGGGATTTGCTATATCGTCGCCCGGGGATTTTAAGTCGGTTGAGGCGATTTCAAAGACAGTCAAAGACTGCGTGGTAGCCTCGCTCGCCCGCGCAACCGAGAAGGATATCGACGCGGCCTATGAGGCGGTAAAGGGCGCGGTTTCCCCGCGGATTCATACCTTCATCGCCACCTCGCCGGTGCACATGCAGTATAAGCTGAGAATGACCCCCGAAGAGGTGCTAGAGCGTGCCGCGGCTGCGGTAGCCTACGCAAAGAAATACGTCTCGGATGTCGAGTTTTCGGCCGAGGACGCCATGCGCTCCGACCCGGAATTTCTCGCCAAGGTAGTCGAGACCACCATTGCCGCCGGGGCGACGACCGTAAATATACCCGACACGGTAGGCTATGCCGTCCCCGAGGAGATGGGCCGAATGATACGCTACCTGCGCGAGAAGGTCCCGAATATCGATAAGGCAGAAATATCGGTGCACTGCCACAACGACCTCGGCATGGCGACCGCCAATACGCTGGCGGCGGTCAAAGCGGGGGCATCTCAGATTGAGTGTACTGTCAACGGGCTGGGCGAGCGCGCCGGCAACGCGGCGCTCGAAGAGGTGGTCATGGCAATTAAGACCAGGCGAAACCTCTTTGATTGTTACACCGGAATTGACACAAAGCAGATTAGCCACACCAGCAAGCTGGTCTACAAAATTATCGGGCAGACCGCGGCCATAAACAAGCCGATAGTCGGCGTCAATGCCTTTGCGCATGAGGCCGGGATACACCAGCACGGGGTGATGGCCGAGCGCACCACATATGAAATAATGTCCCCTGAGGACATCGGGCTTGCGCGGAATAAAATCGTGCTGGGCAAGCACTCGGGACGGCACGCCATCGAGGAGCACTTAAAATCGCTGGGCTATACCTTTACAAAAGAGGAGCTCAATGTATATTATGAAAAAATCAAAGAGCTCTGCGACCGGAAAAAATATATTACCAACAGCGACATTGAGACCATAGTATACAACAGGGACCGCTCGGTGAGGATCTATGAGCTCGAGCATTTCGACGTTCACACCGCCAAGGGCACACGGGCGACCTGCGTGGTCAGACTGAAAAAGGACAACGAGGTTTTCGAGGAGGTGTCGCTGGGCGACGGGCCGATTAACGCCGCCTACAACGCCATAGATAAAATCACCGGCAGCCTTTGCGACGAGCTTTTGGATTACACTATCCATTCGGTGACCGGCGGGAACGACGCGCTGGGCGAGGTAACCGTAAAGCTGAGGGCCGGCGAGCGGGTTGTCACCGGACGCGGGGTGTCGACCGATATAATCGAATCGAGCGTACTCGCTTATGTTAACGGCATCAACAAACTCCTTGAATTCTGACGGTAGGGAGAATGAAGATTGAACAGGCGTAAGATTGAAATACTTGATTCAACCCTGCGGGACGGGGCGCAGGGTGAGGGAATTTCCTTTTCGGTAAACGATAAACTTAATATTGTAGATGCACTTGACCAGTTCGGTGTCGACTTCATCGAGGCCGGAAACCCCGGCTCGAACCCGAAGGACCTTGAGTTTTTCGGAAAGGCCGCGGAGCTAAAGCTCGCGCACGCAAGGCTCTGCGCCTTCGGAAGCACCCGCAGGCACAACACGGCGGCTGCGGACGACGCAAACATAAAGTCGCTTCTGTCGGCCAACACTCCGGTGGTCGTGATATTCGGCAAGGCGTGGGAGCTCCATGTCACCGAGATACTCAGAATCAGCCTTGAGGAAAACCTTGAGATAGTCAGGGATACGATAGAATACTTAAGGTCAAAATCAAAAGAAGTGATATTTGACGCCGAGCACTTTTTTGACGGGTACAAAGCATCCGAGTCGTATGCCATGAGCGTCCTTCGTGCCGCCGCTGAGGGCGGGGCTACGACTCTGGTGCTCTGCGACACCAACGGAGGCACCCTGCCGATAGATGTTTATAATATCACAAAAAAAGTGGCGGAGGCATTTCCCGATAAGAAAATCGGTATACACTGCCACAACGATATCGACTGCGCCGTCGCCAGCACTCTTATGGCGGTTGAGGCCGGGGCCACGCACGTGCAGGGGACCTTTATCGGGATAGGCGAGCGCTGCGGCAACGCCAACCTCTCGGCTATAATCCCGGGCCTTGTGCTCAAGCGCGGCTACAAGTGCTGCCGCGACATGTCGATACTCTCGGATACCGCAAGGAAGATAGCCGAGATATCCAACACCCAACTTGAGAACACAAAGCCGTATGTAGGAGACAGCGCCTTTGCCCACAAGGGCGGCATGCACATAGACGGAGTGCTCAAGCGGCCGTGCTCCTTTGAACATATTGACCCGTCTCTGGTAGGCAACAAACGCAGGTTCCTCATGTCCGAGGTCTCGGGGCGCAGCACGGTGCTGGCTAAGATAGGGCATTTCGCGCCGCAGCTTGACAAAAACTCAAAGGAGACCGCCGAAATCCTTGAGAAGCTCAAGGAGCTTGAGCACTTCGGGTATCACTTCGAGGCGGCCGACGCCAGCTTTGAGCTGCTGGTAAAAAAGGTGCTCGGACTATACAAGCCGGCATTCAAACTTGTAATGTATAAGATTATGAGCGAGTTCCCGGTGGCCGACGGTGGGATGCCGGCCTCGGCGTCCATCAAGGTTGAGGTGGACGGCAAGGAGGAGATGACCGCGGTCATGGGCAAAGGCCCGGTGCACGCGCTGGACCTCGCGCTGCGCAAGGCGCTGGTAGTCTTTTATCCGTCGATAAGGGAGATGAGGCTTACCGACTACAAGGTGCGCGTGCTCGAATCAAGCAGCACCACGGCCGCCAGGGTCCGCGTGCTTATCGAGACAACCGACGAGAAGAGTACCTGGACGACGGTGGGAGTGTCAAACGACATCATCGAAGCCAGCCTTATTGCGCTTGTCGACTCGATAGAATACAAACTGCTCAAATAGGAGATAGATTTATGAAGATGACAATGACCCAGAAAATCCTGGCTGCTCACTCCGGCGTGGATTCGGTGCAGGCCGGCCAGATAGTGCTGGTAGATGTCGACATGGTGCTCGGCAACGATATCACCTCCCCGGTGGCGATAAACGAGTTCTCACGGTTCGGCAGGGCGGGGGTGTTCGACAAATCGAAGGTCACGCTGGTCATGGACCACTTCGCCCCCAATAAGGACATCAAGGCCGCCGAGCAGTGCAAGCTCTGCCGCGACTTCGCGATTGATAAGGGAATCGAAAACTTCTTCGACGGCGGCGAGATGGGGGTCGAGCATGCGCTGCTACCCGAGAAGGGACTCGTTACCGCCGGCGACGTGGTGATCGGCGCCGACTCGCACACCTGCACATACGGCGCGCTCGGCACCTTCTCGACCGGCGTCGGTTCAACCGACATGGCCTTCGGAATGGCAACCGGCAAGGCGTGGTTCAAGGTTCCCCCGGCGATAAAATTCTATCTCACCGGCAAGCCCGGCAGATGGGTGAGTGGCAAGGACGTGATACTCCACATAATCGGAAAAATCGGGGTGGATGGCGCGCTCTACCGTTCGATGGAATACGCCGGCCCGGGGGTTAGCGAGCTGTCGGTCAGCGACCGGCTCTGCATGGCCAACATGGCAATTGAGGCCGGGGCCAAGAACGGCATTTTCCCGGTGGACAAAAAGACGCTTGATTTCCTGAAAAAGTCCGGCGCAAAGCCTCCGGTGGTGTATGAAGCCGACGAGGATGCCGAATACGACGAGGTTATCGAGATTGACCTCTCAAAAATTCAGCCGACCGTGGCTTTCCCGCATCTGCCGGGAAATACGCGTACATTTGACAATATCGGCGAGATAAAGATAGATCAGGTGGTCATCGGCTCCTGCACAAACGGGCGGCTTGAGGACCTTATCCAAGCTGCAGAGGTGCTGAGAGGTAGGAAGGTCGCCAAGTGTGTGCGGACTATTGTCATTCCCGCAACGCCGAAGATTTATCTTGAGGCGCTTGAGACGGGGCTGCTCCGCATATTCCTTGAGGCGGGGGCGGTGGTCTCGCCGCCGACCTGCGGGCCCTGCCTCGGAGGCCACATGGGCATACTCGCCAGGGGCGAGCGGGCGGTGGCCACGACAAACCGGAACTTTGTCGGCAGGATGGGGCATCCCGAGTCCGAGGTGTATTTGGCAAGCCCCTATGTCGCGGCGGCAAGCGCCGTGACCGGTAAAATCTCGCATCCGAAGGAGGTTACAGGCTAATGAAAGTCAAAGGGCGGGTTCTCAAATACGGGGACAATGTAGACACCGACGTGATTATCCCGGCAAGATACCTCAATACCGCCGACAAAAAGGAGCTGGCATCCCACTGCATGGAGGACATCGACCCCGATTTTGTCAGGCGGGCAAAGCCGGGTGATATAATGGTCGCGGGGCGCAACTTCGGCTGCGGCTCCTCGCGCGAGCACGCGCCGATAGCGATTAAGGAGAGCGGGATTGCCCTGATAATCGCAAGGAGTTTTGCCCGGATTTTTTACCGCAACGCGATAAACATTGGGCTGCCAATTGTCGAGTGCGAGGCTGCGGCGGCCGAAATCGAGGCCGGCGACGAGGTTGAGATGGATTTTGACACCGGGCTTATCAGGAATATCACAAAAGACAGGGAATACAAGGCGCAGCCCTTCCCGGCCTTCATTCAGTCGATAATCGCCGCCGGCGGGCTGGTCGGTGCGGTAAGGGCCGGAGCGCTCGGGAATAAAGAAAAATAAATCAAGCGAGTGTGTCTGCGGGTGAACCCTACAGAAGCGGAAAGGATTTTTTATGAAACTCAATATTGCCTTAGTAAAGGGTGACGGTATAGGTCCCGAGATTGTCGAGAGCGCACTCAGGGTGCTTGACAGAGTGGCCGAGAAGTATGGCCACGAAATTACCTGCACGGCGCTTCTTGCCGGGGGCTGCGCGATTGACGAGCTTGGCGAGCCGCTGCCGCAGAAAACGGTAGACAGGTGCCTTGAGAGCGACAGCGTGCTGCTGGGCGCTGTGGGCGGTCCGAAGTGGGACACACTACCGGGACACCTGCGCCCCGAGCGGGCGCTGCTCGGGCTGCGGAAGGCGCTGGGGCTTTATGCAAACATACGCCCGGCAAAGCTCTATCCCGCGCTGCGCGGCAGGTGCCCGCTGCGCATTGAGGATACCTTTGATCTGGTGATTGTCAGGGAGCTTACCGGCGGGATATATTTCGGCAAGCACGGCCGGCGCGAGGGTCCTGGCGGACAGGAAGCCTATGATACCGAGTGCTACAGTGTCATGGAAATTGAGAGGATAGGCAGAGTGGCCTTTGAGACGGCGCTCAAGCGCAGAAAGAAGGTAACAAGCATTGACAAGGCCAATGTGCTTGAGAGCTCCCGCCTCTGGCGCGAGACCATGCACAGGCTGGCGGCTGAGTATCCCGATGTCGAATACAGCGACATGCTTGTCGACAACGCCGCAATGCAGCTTGTCCGCAACCCGGCACAGTTTGACGTAATCGTGACCTCGAATATGTTCGGCGACATCCTCTCGGACGAGGCCTCACAGCTCACCGGCTCTATAGGAATGCTGCCCTCGGCCTCGCTGGGCGAGGGGACGCGCGGGATGTATGAGCCTATCCACGGCTCGGCGCCCGACATCGCCGGGAAGGGGATTGCCAACCCGACGGCGACCATTCTGTCAGCCGCCATGATGCTGCGCTATTCCTTCGGGCTGGCCGCGGAGGCCGATGCCATTGAGGACGCCGCGAACAAGGCGCTTGATGCAGGTTATATGACCTGCGACATCGGCGGACAGCTCACAACCGATGAAATGACAGCGAAAATCCTTGAAAACATCTGAATTTGTGACGCATAATTTCAGTATAAAAAACGAGCCGCC
>DURE01000061.1 GCA_012837425.1 Clostridiales bacterium | reverse complement strand
GCCACAATCGAGGGCATAGACTATTTCGTTGCCAATTATGTCGACACATCGGCAAAGACAGTCATAGTTCCGAACAATCTCAGCTACATAGAAAGATACGAATACCTGCTCGGTATGGTGTCGGTAAACGGGGTGAACATCACCGAATACCGCATAGTTATCCCCGACGGGTGCGGGCTCTACACCAGCTCGGCGGCCGAGTGCCTCTCGGATTATTTCTATTACAACAGCGGCATATCGCTTGAAATTGTTAAGGACACCGAGGCCGAGCAGGAATATGAGATACTTGTCGGCGATACCAACCGGGCCGAGAGCAAGTCGACCTCGTCTGTGACGCTGGGCGCCGACCAGTATATTTTAGCCGGCACGAACAGCAAAATAGTGATGGCCGGCAGCTCCTACATGGTGGGTGGCGGGGTCAGCGAGTTTATCAACGGCTACGCGGCCTCGCGCGGCAAAAACGTAGATATCGACATAAAAGACCTGCCGTCGGATTATACCCCTAAAACCTTCGCCTTCGGGGAGGCAAAGAACGCGCTGCTCCTTATCGGGGACGGCATGGGCTTTAACCATGTTAAGGCCGCGCTTGCCGGCGGACTCCCCGAATTTGTAGCCGAGCAGCTCCCGAACGCCGGCTCAAGCTCCACCTATTCGCACTCGGTGACAACAGGCGCCGCACAGTATACCGACAGCGCGGCCTCGGCAACCGCGCTTGCCACCGGCAAGAAGACCCTTAATGGCTATCTCGGGATGGACCCGGCCGGCAAGGAGCTTAAAAATGTGCGCGAGCTTGCCGCCTCTCAGGGAGCCAGAACCGCGATTCTCACCACCGACGTCATCACCGGCGCGACCCCGGGCGGATTTTTGGTGCATGTGGCCAGCCGGAATTCGGATGCTATTATTCAGTCGCAGATAAACGAGCTGCTGAAAGAAAACGGGGTGGACTTTGCGGTGGGGAGCATCGGCGACAATCTCGTGACCGAGGCCAGACGCCAGCTCTGGACAATCTCGGCCGAGGGCTCGCGCTTCTTCTCGATGATGGAGGAGGCTTACGTCGACAAGCGGTCGCACGACAATAACCTTCAGGCGGCAATAGAAGCGGTAACCAGATATAATAAGCTGATTGCCTATGTCGTGCAGTTCACCCTCTGCCACCCCGACACCGCGCTGATTGTCACAGCAGACCATGAGACCGGGGGGCTTACGCTGAACAAGAATACCGGCAATTATGTCTTTACCTCAACCAGTCACACCAACGCCGATGTGCCGGTCTATGCCATCGGCGGGGGGACCGGGGTGTTCAAAGACAAAAAGGTCGACAACACCGACATTGCAAAATTCATAGGCGAAATTTTCGGGGATAAAAGCATCGGGAACTGAACCGGCAAATACAGTAAAAGCCCAAAAGCGCCCTTATTCTGCACAATTGCAGCGATAAGGGCGCTTTTTTGTTGTGTCAGGGCGCGTGGCGGGGGCTTATGTCGGACGATTATCCTTGACAAAATAGGAAAATACTGGTATAATACACAGGCGGACATCATAAAATACCAGTTGGGTGATATAGCGGAGGGAGCTCATGAAAAAAAGGATAAGCGTAATACTTCTGGCCTTGCTTATGCTCGGTCTTATGCTGGCGGCCTGCGAACCGAAAGATAGCGGAGCAAATGAGACCACGCCTGAGGAAACCACGGAAGCACAAATCCAAAGCGAGGAGGATATACCGGCGGGTACCGACCCGACTACCGCCGCCAGCCGCGGACTTGAGTTCGTCAGCGCAGGCGACGGGACCTGCACGCTGGTCGGAATAGGCAGCTGCACCGACACCTGCCTGATTATTCCCGATAAATCCGGGCTTGGCGAGAGGGTGACAAAAATAGCGCCGGGCGCCTTTTCGGGGAATACAACAATTACCGCGGTGCAGATACCGGCCGGGGTTACCGAAATAGGCGCGGGAGCCTTTGGCGGCTGTCAGAACCTGGCCTATATATCGGTGGCCGACGGAAACGCGGTCTACAAGGATTTTGCGGGGGTGCTCTACAGCGCCGACGGGAGTCAGCTTTTATGCGTGCCGGCGGCGTCCTCGCTGGCCTCGCTGACCCTGCTCAAAAAGGTGACCCGCATTGCCGACAACGCGCTTGCCGATTGCCGGAACCTGAAAAAGGTTTTTTACGAGGGCAGCGAGGACGACTGGAAAAAGGTCGACATCGGAACCGGGAACAACATTCTCAGTTCAGTAGAGCTTACCTGCATGGTTCAGGGAGGGAAGTGACGCGCGGGGACTTTGCCTCGCACCCCCCCCGTGGAAGATTTGCGGGGCTCTGCCCCGCACCCCGCGTAAGGAACTTTTTAAAAAAAGTTCCTTAGAATCCTCAGAACCCTCAAAAAAACTCACAGCAAATAATGCGGGCGCGGGAGCCTATGTCCCGCGCTTTTGCTTGCAATCGGTACACCTGCTGCCTTTTTTTGTCCGGCGCTTCTTGTTTTGTTGACGCAGGCGGTACTTAGTGATATAATGGGTAAAATTAACTGAAGGAGGCTATCAATGCGGATTACACACGACATACATACCCACTCGACGCTGTCTCACTGCTGCTACGACCCCGCGGCGTCGGTTGCTAACCTGGTGCGCCGGGCCGCCGAGCTAGGACATACCGTTTTCGGCATCTCAAACCACCTGTGGGACGAGAGGGTACCGGGCGCCTCGAGATGGTACAAGAACCAGATGATAAGCTACGGGCTTGAGGCAAGAAACTCGGTTCCGGCCGACACCTGCGGTGTCAAGGTCTTAATTGGCGTTGAGACCGAATACTTCGCCGCGGGCGACACCCTCGGAATGCTTGCCGAGACGGCAAAACAATTTGACTATGTGCTGGTCCCGCACTCACACATCCATATGCGCGGCGATGTCATGCCCGACAGCGCCGACGTTGTTGCAATCAAGCAGATTTTCAAGGAAGGAATAGCAAAGGCCCTGCCCGAACTGAGTGCGGACCAAGTCAGGCGCATGTCAAACGCTCTGGGATATGCCGAGCTTGACGCGCTTGCGACCTCGGGAGTATTCATCCCGCCGACTGTGGATTTTGCGCAATACTGCGCCGAGGCGATGCTCGCCAGCTTTGCAGCCCTGATGGCCAACCCTGAGTTTATAAAGCTTGCCGCGGTGGTCCCGACGTCTGTGGCGCACCCCTTTGTCCCCTGCGGACTGTCGGGCGAGATTTACCGGCGGGTGATAAACCTGCTCCCCGACGACAAGCTGACCGAATGCTTCAGGAGCGCGGGAGCTCTCGGCGTTGCAATAGAGATAAACACCGGAGCATTCAAATTCCCCGAGAATGACTGGGCCGGCGAGCCGCTTGTACGCGTCATGAAGCTTGCCAAGGCCGCCGGCTGCAAATTCACCTTCGGCACCGACGCGCATTCGCTGGCCGGACTTGACAAAATCCGCCGGGCAGACGACATCTCGCGCGTCGTGGGCATAACCGAGGGCGATTTGGCCGGATTTGTGAAGTAGGCTATTCGGTTTGCTCCAGAAAGTCGGCCACCGCCATGTCCTGGAGCTGCCGCAGCAGCCCGGGTGCGCGGCCGCCTGCCTGCCGGCCGTCTATTTCCTCGGCAGAGAGGCAAAAGGCCCCGGCGCTCGACACTATCACCTCGTCGGCCTCCATCATCTGTTCAACCGTAAAGGGCTGCTCTCTGACCTCAATTCCAAGCCGCCCGCAGAATTTTATCAGATTCGCGCGGGCGACTCCGGCGAGGATGTAGTTATCGGCCGGCGCGGTGCGGAACACGCCGTCCTTGATTATATGTATATTTGAGTGGGCGCACTCGGTGACCCGGCCCCCCCTGTGGAAGACAGCCTCATAACAGCCGGCCGCGGCGGCCGCATTTGAGGCCATGACCGACGGGATGAGGTTCAGGGTCTTGATGTTGCAGTGCAAAAAGCGGGTGTCGGGGTAGGTTATGAGCCTGACTTTTTCATAGGTGTTCATGACACTCTTGGGGCGGAGCGTAATCCAGAGGTTGCCGGGCGTCGCCGGCCGGGGTGCGGCGTGGCTGCGCATCCCGGTTCCGCGGGTTACCTGCCAGTAGACAAGCTGCTCGCCGGTGTCAAGCTTTTTCACCATCTCGCACAGAAGCCCGGCGAGCTCCTCTTTTTTTTGCGGAACGACAATGCCGAGCAGCCCGGCACTGCGGTAAAAGCGGTCAAGGTGTTCATAGAGCGTGTAGATTTTGTAGTTGCGGCTGTAGGTCGCGTCGTATACCCCGTCGCCGAACCAGCACGCCCGGTCGTTCATCGGGATTGTCATCTCTTCAATAAGACCTATTCTGCCGTTGTAGTAGCCGAGATTTTTCATGATATATTATCCCTTACTCCATTTGTTGTGATTCTGCCTGCCCTGGCGGTTCCCCGCGGCAGGCAGGCATAATAAAAAATGGTATCGGTATAAGTATAGCACCGTAGGGGGCGGGTGTCAACTAACTTCCGGCCGGTGCCGATTATTTTTCCGCCCTGTTGCGTACCCGGCACGAATGTGCTATACTTGACTAAAGAAAACCCGAGGTGGCAGTAATGATAAGATTCAACAACGAGGACATAAAGTATCTTGCGGTCGAGTTGCCCTACGCCGTCAGATACTGCAAGAGCGTCGGCGATTTTCAGGGAGAGATACATGCAATTGACAAGCTCCTGGCATGTGACATACCCTATGCGCTGCGCATGCGGCTTACAATAGAGCGCGAGGTTGCAAAAGGCCTGAAAAAAGATTACAAAACCGATTTTGACAGGCTGCTCGCCAAAATCCGGGAAAAATACCCTGCCTGCAGCGCTCAGGACCTCTGCGAGATAGTGCGCCGGGGGCATACCGACTATATTTTAAAGGGCGACCTTTTCAGAATTTACTTCCAGAACAGCGCGGCGGCAAATATTCTAAGATGCCACGAAAAGGACCTGAGGCAGCTAAGCGACCCCTACGCCGAGCCGCCGGTCAGCAACGATAGGGCCGAAAACTACAGGATAATGAAGGAGAAGGGGTATCGGGCCTTCCGATTCGAGGTTCGGATGAGCCTCTCTCCCACGGAGGCTGCCGAGCGGGTCGGCGAGAAAATCCGGGTGCACCTGCCCTATCCTGCGGCTTGCGAGTCACAGCCGGCCGGCGATATAAGACTGCTCTCCTCCCCCCACCCGGTTTTCATATCGGACGCGGCGCAGAGAACGGCTTATATCGAGAATATTCACCAAAAGGGCGAGGTCTACAGCGTGAGCTTTAGCTATACCAACAGTACCCGGTATGTCGAGCCCGACCCGGCGGCGGTGAGCAGGCAGCAGCCGGATTTTTACACCGGCGAGTTCTACCCGCATATCCGGTTTACCCCGCTTGTCACCGAACTGGCGCGCGAGATTGCAGGGGAAGAGAAAAACCCGCTGCTGCTTGCCCGGCGGGTATATGACTGGGTAACAAAAAACGTTAAATATTCCTATATGCGCGAGTATCTTTTGATTGAGAACATACCCGAGTTTGCAATCCTTGAAGGCCGTGGCGACTGCGGGGTTATGGCTCTGACCTTTATCACTCTCTGCCGGTACCTCGGGATTCCGACGCGCTGGGAGTCGGGCTGCAGCCTGCGCCCCGGCAGCATAGGCAGCCACGACTGGGCGAGGTTTTATGTCGCGCCCTACGGCTGGCTTTCCTGCGACCCCTCGTTTGGTTCAAGTGAGCTGTGCTGCGGTAACAAGGAGCTCTGGGATTTTTATTTCTGCAACATAGACCCCATGAGGCTGGTGACCTGCACCGATTTTCAGCAGCCCTTCGACCCGCCGAAATTTTTTATGCGCGCCGACCCGTTTGACAGCCAGGTCGGGGAGGCCGAGTATGAGGACCGGGGTCTCGGTTTTGGGGAGACCATAAAAAAACGCGAGGTAATAAACGCTAAGGAAATGGAATAAGACCAGGCGCGGGGGCATTGCCACATGTCCATGTCTGAAGTCAACCGGCACACTTTTTGCAACATAGCGCGGGATATGGACTCCCGCGCTGTTTATTAGCGATTACAGTTAGTTATGAAAAGTTTTTGGGGATTTTCAAGACCCTTTTTCAAAAATCCCCTGAGCGGGGTGCGGGGCGGAGCCCCGCCGAGTCTTTGCGGAGGCTCGGAGGCAGTGCCCCCGAAGAAAAGCTGGGATTGCGTTTGCGTTACCCAGCTATTTTCTTCAATATTTCGATGGCCTCGGGGGTGTATGAGGTCTTGGTGTCGGCCAGGGCGGCCCGGGCGACGTATTCTGCCGAGCGGGAGTTCTTTGCCGCATCATAGGCTGTGCAGATGAGCGCCGTTTTTCCGTTTGAGTATTTTATTGAGAAATAGGCCACGGCAGAGTAGGAGGTCGAGTAATCAGCCGAGGTGATGGGCTGGGTATCCCCGCAGTAGCCGTAATACTCACCGCTCTGCAAGGCGGTATGAACCCAGCCCTCCGAATATGTCCGGGAGTAGGGGGTATTTGTCGCCTCAAGCACTGTGGGGTGGAGGAGCATCGAGCCGAGGTCTGAGGTTTTGCAGAAAATCAAGCCATAGCCGATATTGTTTTTGCCGGCCGCCGATACCAGGCGGGTGTACCTGTCATAGGAGGTGACCGCGGTAAAGCGCAGCGAGGTGGTAAGGTTGATTTTCAGCGCCGCGCCCTCAAGCAGTATCAGGTCGATATAGACCGGCCGGAGTGTCAGGTCCTCGGTAAGGGTTATTTCGGCACCGGCGGGCAGGAAGAGCCGCTCGGCCCCGGCTTCAACCGCCCAGCCGGCAAAATAAGTGTCTGGAGCCCCGGGCAGCGGGGCGGCCGGCAGACTGAGCCGGCTGCCGTAGGGATGGGTCGAGACAGAGGAGTTACCGTCCTTATATTCTACCGTGACGGTAACATCCCGCGGGAGGATCTCAAGGTTTAACACCGCCATCAGGTAATGGGCGTTGTCAGCAAGCTGCGCCGAGGTGTCAAAGGCGGTTTTGGCGCGCAGCACGATTTTGTGCCGCCCTACCGAGAGTCCCGCGGTATTGATTGTAGCCGAATATGAATTCAACGAATTAGGTGCGGAGCATCTGCTGTAACCCGGGTTCAGGGCGGCGGCGGCCGGGCTGTGTGAGGCCTCCATCGGCAGCCAGCCCTGCCCGTCGGCGCTGTATTCGTAGCCCGTGAGCCCGTAGGTGTGCACCGACCATCCCCCGACCGTGATGCTCTCGCCCCGGGTGACGCTCAGTGTCGCGGTTGATATGAAGCCGCCGGGGGAGGATTTCTCGGAAACAGGATAGACAAGCTGCGTTATGAAGTTGAATTTTGTGTCCGAGGCCGCATATGCCGCGTATCTCCCCCCGGCAGGGTCGGGGCAGGTCTGGGGCATACCCGAATAAACCGGGATGAGGAAATGATACGCACTGTCAAGGCAGCCGTTTTCGGCAAGCGAAAGATAGGTTGTCCGCGCCTCCGAGAGGGCGGCGCCGATGTTCTGCATATACTGGCCCCAGAAGTTGCGCGAGGCTCCCGTGTCGGTTTTTGAGCGGCTGTCGACATTCCATTTCTGAAGATACAGGGTGCTCTGGTAGTTGCTTATGTACCTGTCGCGCAGCCTCAGAGCTCCGCCGTATATCGACTTCCACTTAGTATCCCATGCACCGCTGCCTCCCCACTCTCCGGCCATTGAGGGGGTGCCGGTCTGCGCCTCTTTCATCGAATTGAGAAAAACCGCAAACTTGCCGGTTCCGCCGGCACCTATATTGTAAATATTATACAGCCCGTTGTACTGTTTGAGCGACTCCTCGGTGTGGCCCTGCACAGGCGGGTTTATATATACCGGGCCTTCATATTCAATCCGGTTGCTGTAGTAGTACCAGAGGCGGTCGCCGCACCTCCCGCTTACCTGAGGGCCGGCTCCCGGGTTGCCCTGTTCCTGCCGGGCGCGGGCGGCGAGGTGCAGCGGGCTGATGCCGAGTTCCCCTCCGACCTCCATGAAGTACTCGGCATAGGTTTTGCCGTTTTCAAGATAAGCCCCGTCCATAAATGTCCCGGCCAGCGAGGATTCGACCTGCGCAAGAGTTACCGTATCGTTATAACCGAGGTCCTCAAACTGAAATATATCCTTTTCATTGAGAAAGTTACGGGGATCCATCATGTATTCGACCGCCTCCCTTGAGGCCTGATACCAGCCGGTATCGTAGAGCGTTGTGTTGGTCGGGTGGCGAAAGGCCGAATATTCCGGACCTGAGGGGACCAGGGACCTTTTCGGCTCATCCTGCGTCTCCATATATATAACATAATCCCAGGTGTAGCTCGGGTTAAGCCGACTTACCAAAAGCGGCTCAAAGGTCCAGGCGGGGTGAAGGAGGTGCAGTTCGGTGAGCTTTTCTGCGTATGACGCCGGGAAACCCAGCCCGAGAAGATATGTATAATATTCGTTGTCGCTGCTGTGTGGGCTGCCGGCGGCTCCCGACGGGAGAGCCGTGGAGATAACCAGCGTAACCGCGCAGAGAAGCAGGGCAGTGAAGCGTATGGTTTTTTTCATTTCAGACCATCCTAAAATCGGTCATATATTCCCGGGGAGAAAAAGATTACATGTAATTATACCATATGGCAGTTTTGGTTTCAATTGCATAGTGTAAATTTACTTTGAACTATTTACAAATCATTGGGCTGCATGGTATAATCTAATCCGGATGCTTGCTGTTTTTGACAATATATATGTATAGCTTTAGCAAAACCGTCACAATATATGGAGAGCCAGAACATGACGCATATAAAACACGCGGCGGCAGCTATTGTCGTTGCGGTGACTCTGGTCATTGCATTGACAATACTCCTGCCTGCCGGCGCGGCGGAACCGGTACATAAAGCCTCAAACGAATATCTAGTCAGCCAGTATTACGCCAACCTGCGTTCGCTTGAGCTGACCGGAGACCAGCGCACCGACGTGGTGCTGGTGGCGCTGACCCAGCTTGGCTATCACGAGGGCGACAGCGACGCCGATATGGGGGGCGGGAACAAATCGGGCAGACGCAACTTTGTGGAGTACAACCGGCTTTTCGGAAAGGTCGACAATTCGGAGGGCAACGGAGTCAGCTACGGATATGAATGGTGCGCCTCTTTTTCCACCTGGTGCGTGCGTCAGGCCGGCGTTCCGGCGAGTGTGCTGAAAAACGAGGTGAGCTGCATAAGACTTATAGCCTGGCTGCGCGAGAATTCTACATACATTACAAGTACAAGCGGATACATACCCCGGACCGGCGATTTGATTTTCTTCAAGGCTTCGGATTCGCAAAAGGAGGCGACGCATGTAGGCCTTGTGCGGTATGTCAGCGGAGGGACGGTCTACACAATAGAGGGCAACACCTCAACACAAAATGTTTCGCTTCGGAGCTACAGTCTGAAGGATACATACATTGTGGGATACGGGGTGCCGGCTTATGCCTCAAACCCCTCCCGCGCCATCGACTTCAGTATGTCTGACGGGTATCTTCCCGGAACCTATTTTATCAACACCGCAACCCTCAATGTGCGCCGCGGCCCTTCAACCTCGCACGAAATTGCCGGAAGCCTGTACTTCGGCGAGAAGGTAACTCTGCTTGACCATTCTGAGAACTGGGGGAGAATCAGCTTTGGCGGCGGCGACGGCTGGATATATCTCGGCTATGCCCATTATGTGCCGAGCGCCAGATACACCATATATTACAACACAAACGGGGGAGAGGGAATAGTTCCCGCGCAGCCCAAGGCCGACGGGGCGGATGCCGTGCTTACAACCGAAATACCGGAAAAGGCCGGGTATCACTTTCTCGGCTGGTCGACCGACCCGGATGCTATTGTCGCCGAATACCCGGCCGGCGGCCGGTTTACACTAAACGCCGACACCACGCTTTATGCGGTGTGGGCGACCGGCGCTCATACCCTGCGCTTTTTTGTCGGAGACACGCTCCTGCAGGCCGGCACCTTCCCCAAAGGATATGAGGTGACACCGCCCCCCGACCCCGAAAGGTTGCCCGACGCGGTGTATAACTACACCTTTGCCGGCTGGGACAAAAACGGCGACGGCTCGCCCGACATTCTGCCGGGGTCAAAGATTGTTGCACTTGAGAATATGGACCTTATCGCCGTTTTCGATAAAACCTACATTGAATATAAGGTGACCTTTTTCGGCAGAGGCGGGGAGGTTGTCTCCGAGCGGACCTACCACTACGGCGAGCTGGTTGAATTGCCCGAGGTGCAGGCCAGCATTCGCGAGGGGAAATACTCATATACCTTTGCCGGCTGGAATCCCGAAGTTTCCGAAATAGTCACCCAAAATGCCTCATATACCGCAATCTTTACCGAGAGCATAGCGCTCTACAGAATAAGCTTTGTCGACGGGGACGGCAATATAATGCAGAGCGGCGAGTACGAGTACGGCGCGACCATAACCCCGCCCGAGGAGGCCTCCCGAAAGAGCGCCGACAAGACCTTCTCATATGTTTTTTCACGCTGGGACAAGGACATAACCGAGGTGACCGGCGACAGGGTCTACACCGCGCTCTTTGACTGCCTTTACATAGATTATTCAATCTCCTTTATCGACGGCGACGGGAATGCTGTGCTCGAGTATGCAGCCCATTACGGGGACGCGGTCACCCCGCCCGAGGAAACCCCTGCGAAGAGCCCCGACTTGATGTACGAATATATCTTTTCGGGCTGGGACAGGGAGATCGGGACTGTGGAGGGCGACACGGTGTATACCGCGATGTTTGAGAGTGTACTGCGGAACTACACAGTCACCTTCTTTAACGCCGACGGAACGGTTTATCATACCGCCGTGTATAATTACGGCGACGAAATAGCCCTGCCCGAGGACCCGGCCAAATCCTCCTCCGCGGGGGTCTATACCTTCGAAGGCTGGACGCCCGACATAACCCCGGTGACCGGCAATATGAACTTTACGGCGAAGTTTGATTTCTCGCCCGACTCAAAACCGGGCGAAGACGAAAAAAATTCCGGGTTTTGGCCGGGAACGGGGGTCTCAATAATTACCGTTGTTATCGCTGCTGGGGGATTTGTGGCATATACTATCATCCGCGGGCGGCGCGCCGGGCACGAGGAGCCGTAAGGGGCGCGGGGGTTCTGCCCCCATGCCCCTGCTAAAGGGGTATTTTTGAAAAAAAGCCCCTTTAGAATCCCCAAAAACTTATAAACCATATCGCCAATCAAGCAGCGCGGGCCCCACATCCCGCGCTTTTGCTGCAACCGGTTTGCTGACTGACTTGAGGCAGATTAAGCAGCGTCACGTCCTGCAACGTAAAAGCCTGGCTCCACGGGCAAAGAAATAAACACAGGCAGACGGAACTTCCTGCCGCGCCGCGCGTCATAATAATCATACTCTTTGTGCGAGGTGCGAAAATGAAAATACTTAAAATTGCAGCCCTCCTGATGGCTGCCTGCCTGTGCCTTTCGCTGGCCTCCTGCGCAGCCATTCCGGACTTGAGCGACTGCAAAACCACCGATACTTCAGATAAAACCCAACACCAGGAGCCGCCTGCCGATGTGCCGAATGTAGACGGCGAGATAGGGGGCTGGGGAGAGTATAGCGAGGGTAAGTTCGCTTTGGAAAAAGAGGGGGGTTGGTATGATGCCTCATACGGCACGCCCTACGACAGAACCGGGGAATACCCTGTGGCAACCGGCAGCGCCAGCGGGGGCGAAATTGCCGCACCCGGCGGCCCGGGCGGCGTGATTATATACCCCGACGGGCAGGGCGAATACTATGCCGCCGGAACACTTACCGCCGGGGAGTGGCGGGACAATCACAGCTGGGCCGACTGGCTGAGCAAGCTTGCCGGTAAGGAATGGCAGGGCATTACCGAGGCCTGGCTGCTCAGAGTCGGCAGCCGCGTCTCTGTCGCGGTGACCAGCGGCGCCGAGCCGGTGAAGGGTGCTTCGGTGGCGCTCTGCGACGACGCGGGCAATGTGCTCTGGAGAGCAGTTACTGATTACGAAGGCCGCGCATATCTGTTCTGGGACGAAAAAAACGCGAGCAGCTCCCCTAACTACCCGGACGCCGGCCGGCCGAAGTCGGTGACCGTCACCGCGCCCGGCGCCGAGCCCGTGAGCCTGGCCTATAACGGCGAGGAAGAGCTCAGTGTTGCGGTGAACACCGCCACACCCGCGCCTGTAGCAAAAAAGCTGGATTTGATGTTCGTCGTCGACACCACCGGCTCGATGTCAGACGAGCTTGAATACCTTAAGGCCGAGCTCAAGGATGTAGTCACCCGCGCGGCGTCGGCAAGCGGAGCCGTGGTGCGCACCAGCGTAAACTTCTACCGCGACGAGGGCGACGAATATGTCGTGCGCTATTTCGGCTTTAAGGACGACGTAAACGAGGCGGTTGCAAACATATCGGCGCAACGCGCCATGGGCGGCGGGGACTATCCCGAGGCGGTGCATACCGCTCTGTACAATGCGATATTTGAGCACGCCTGGGACGACGGCGACTCGGTAAAACTTCTCTTTTTGGTGCTCGACGCGCCGCCGCACGACGACCCGCAGGTAAAGGAATCGCTCAAGGCCAGCATCGAGGCGGCGGCCGCCCGGGGAATCAGGATTATCCCGGTGCTCTCAAGCGGGACCGACACAACCTGCGAGGTGCTCTACCGCAGCTTTGCAGCTATGACCGGCGGGACATACGCCTTTCTAACCGACCACAGCGGAATTGGAAACCCGCATACCGAGCAGAATGTGGGCGAGTTTACGGTTGAGAAGCTCAACGACCTGATGGTACGGATCATTACTCAGTTCTGTTCATAAAACCACATCAAAACCGCGCCGGTGGCCTGCGCGGTTTTGTCATATGGGGCGTTTCCCGAAAGCCGTTCAGGCGGGGAGCTTAGCTAAGCTCCCCGCCTGTGTTAGAGCATAAGGGAGCACAGGTTCTGAGCCTTGTGGCTATGACTTAAGTCCTCCTTTTGAAAAACTGTGACTGTCAAGCTGCCCGTGGCCCCGAACGTCCTCAACCCAGCCGTCAAGGCGCGGCTCGGAGTATTTTGCAAACCAGTCAAAAAGTCGGGCCCTCAGCTCGGCGACCCGGGGACGATAGGCCGGGTCGTCTATAAGATTGTGTTCCTCGCCCGGGTCGCATGCAAGGTCATACAGCTCGTCGCAGCCCGGCATCCGGCGGGCGACATATTTCCACTGGCGGGTTCTTATCATGCGTACCGGGCCGTATTCGTCAAAAACTACAACCTCCTCGCGCGACTTGCCCGAATCCCTGCCTCTGAGAATGTCGGCAAAGCTCGCCCCCGGCATTTTCCCGTCCGGGGCATAGGGAATCCCGGCAAAGTCGAGCACCGTGCCGAATATATCATAATGGCTGAGCATCGCCTGCGACACCCGCCCGGCCGGGATGGTACCGGGCATTGAAAATATACCCGGGACCTTTACCGAGGTGTCGTACATGTTCATCGGATAGGTGCCGTTGCCCTTGCCGAATATGCCGTGGTGCCCCATGTTGCTGCCGTTGTCGCTTGTAAAGATTATCAGCGTGTTCTCGCGCAGCCCCCGGCGCTCAAGCTCGGAAATTACCCTGCCGAGCGATTTGTCCATCGCCGTTACCGCGGCAAAATAGCCGGTGAGGCTCTCGCGGCGGTATTCCTGCCAGCACTCGCGGATAGGCGCATAGTTTGCGTGTATGTACCTAACGCCCGGGTGGGGCTTCTTTTTCCACTCCGAGTAAGGCATGTCGACATTCTCAACCCAGGGGTGCGGAGGAGGATTGGGTATTGAGTCGAAGGGACAGTCGACATATATGTCGTAAAACTCGCGCGGGTGGCATTCCTTTGCCCAGGGCGAGTGGGGCGCGGTGTAGTGCAGCGAGAGGTAGAAAGGCCGGCTCTCATCGCGGCTGCGCAGGAAATTTATCGCGTTGTCGGTGATATAGTCGGTGACATAGCAGTTGTGCTTGAGCACCATACGGCCGCCCTCATAGACTACCGGGAACATGTAGTTTTCGGCGCCCTGCGCGGTAGTGTGCCAGTGCGAAAACCCGGCCTGCGGCGTGGCGCTGTCGCCCATGTGCCACTTGCCCGACAGGGCACACTCATATCCGTTTTGAGCCAGTATTTCGGTAAAGGTGGTCAGGCCGTCAAGGTAACGATACGCACGGTCGCCCTTAAGCCCCACAGACGGCCAGATATACTCAAAGGGCATATCCCCGTGCTTCATTTCAAAGGCAGCGCGTATGTCGTCGGCCAGCACTTCCTCATTTAAGTGACCCTTTGCCAGCCAGTCGTGAACGCCGTGCGCCGAGGGCATCCGCCCGGTAAAAAGCGACACACGGGCCGGCGAGCAGACCGGCGAGGTGCAGAAGAAATTCTCCATTCTAATACCGCTTACCGCTATGCTGTCGATTGTCGGCGTTTTCAGTTCCTTGTTGCCTGCGCACCCCATGGCCCAGGCTCCCTGGTCATCGGTAAGAACCAGCAGAATGTTTGGTTTTTTGGCCATCTTTTGATCCTTTCATTCGTGCCGGCGTAAACACCGGTTGATTATATTACAGCGCAGCGCTCAGAGCAGCGGGGCGAGCAGCCGGAGCAGGCTCTGGAACAGTCTGGTAATTATGCTCACCCGGCAGCTCTCCGCGGTTATCTCCTCGCAGAGGTCGAGCGTCCTGATAAAATCCTCCTTGATTTTTTTTACCGTGTCGCAGCCGTAGAGCATGACGCCGCATTCAAAGTGCAGATACAGGCTGCGGAAATCAAGATTGGTGGTCCCGACCGCCGCCGTAGTGTCGTCAGCCACGAAGATTTTGGAGTGCATGAACCCCATTGAGTATTCGTAAATGCGGACTCCGGCCTCAATCAGGTCGCGGTAATATGAGCGAGTCGCCACATGCACCAGTTTTTTGTCGGGGTGGCAGGGGGTCACAATCCGCACATCCACGCCGCTCTTTGCGGCAAGCGTGAGCGCCGAGAACATGCTGTCGTCGACTATGAGATAAGGGGTGTTTATGTAGACATATTTCTTAGCGTTCCCGAGTATCCGCAGGTATACGTTTTCCCCGACGTTGTCGGTGTCCATCGGGCTGTCGGCATAGGGCTGCACGTAGCCGCTGCTCTGAATTTCGCAGTCCCGCCCGCTCCAGGGATAATAGGCGGCATAGTCCTCGGTGGTGTCGTTGACTATCGCCCACATCTGCAAAAACATGAGTGTGAAGCTCCAGGCCGCGCGCCCGCGCAGCATTATCGAGGCGTCCTTCCAGTGGCCGAAGCGCTCGACTAAATTTATGTACTCGTCAGCAAGGTTGATTCCGCCGGTGAAGGCCACCTTGCCGTCGATGACAAAGATTTTCCGGTGGTCGCGGTTGTTCTGTATTGCCGAGAGCACCGGGCGGAAGGGGTTGAAGACCGTGCACTTGATGCCCAGGCCCGCAAGATACGCGGGGTAGTTTTTAGGCAGGGTGAGGAAGCAGCCCACGTCGTCGTACATCACCCGCACCTCGACGCCGGCGGCCGCCTTTTTGGTGAGGATTCTCAGCACGCTGTCCCACATCACGCCTTCCTGAATAATAAAGTACTCAAGGAATATGTATTTTTCGGCCTTCTTAAGTTCTTCGATAAGCCGGCTGAATTTTTCCTCGCCGGGCGACAGGTATTCGGTCTCGGTGCCGTCATAAACCCGAAAGCCGGCGAATTTTTCAAGGTAGCTCATCTCGTTGACATAGTCGGGGTAGTCGGTAGTCGCTCGGTCGAGAATACTGCTCTCAAGCGGGCAGGACTCGCACCGCTCGCGCAGGACGCGCTCGAGCCGGCGCGAGTATTTGCGCGTTGAGGTCTGGAGTTTTACAAGCAGGTAAAAAAGTCCCCCGAAAACCGGGAAGAGCATGATGATGGCAATCCATATAAGCTTATATCCCCCTTTGGTGTTCTGCGCGAGGATATGAAGCGACACCCCGGCGCTCACGAGGGTGAGCAAAACCGTGACTATCGAGTAGTATTTACTCCCCAGCGATACTAGGAAAATCAGAAAGCATACCTGAAGAAAAAGGAGCAGGGCGACAAAAAGCCGGCGCCTGAGGAATATTCTGAACCATTTTCTCCGCATATTCGACCTCACAAATCCCGCTCCTTTCCGCACAATAACACTATTTTGTATTGTAGCATATTGTACATGAAAATTCAACATTATGACGTCCCAAGCACAAAAAAAGAAGCGGCGCCGCTTCTTTTTCGGGTTATCAGGATTGCTCTATTCCCCGTCCGTCACCTATTCTCCGTCAAAAAGCGGGGTGGAGAAATAGCGCTCGGCGGTATCTGGCAGGATGGTTACGACGGTTTTGCCCCTGCCGAGCTTTTTGGCCAGCTTCAGAGCGGCGGCGACATTGGTGCCGCCCGAAATGCCGCACATAAGTCCCTCCTCGCGGGCCAGCGCGCGCGAGGTGCCTATGGCCTCTTGGTCCGATATAATGCATATTTCGCTGAAAATCCCGGTGTTGAGTATCGGGGAGATAAGGCCGTCACCGATGCCCATCTGGATATGCGTCCCTATGGTTCCCCCGGCCAGAATCGCCGCGTTTTCAGGCTCGACCGCCCAGATTTCAATATCGGGGTATTTTTCCCTGAGCAGCTCCCCTATGCCGGTTATGGTTCCCCCGGTACCTATACCCGAGCAAAAGCCGTGAACAGGCCCCCCGACCTGCTCGAGTATTTCAAGCCCGGTATGCCGGCGGTGCACATCGGGGTTTGCGGGGTTGGCGAACTGCTGAGGCACAAAGACATCGGGATTTTCCTCGGCCATCCCAAGCGCGGTTTTAAGGCAGCAGTCGATGCAGTTACCGATATTGCCGTCGTCGTGTATCAGAATAACCTCGGCCCCGTAATGACGCACCAGCTTGCGCCGCTCCTCGCTGACCGAGTCGGGCATGATGATAACAGTCCGGTAGCCCCGCACCGCGCCGACAAGGGCCAGCCCTATGCCCTGATTACCCGAGGTCGGCTCGACTATTATGGTGTTTTTGCCTATCAGGCCGCGCTGCTCGGCATCGACAATCATGTTGTAAGCGGTCCGGGTTTTAATCGAGCCGCCGACATTGAGCCCTTCAAATTTCACGAGTATCTCGGCGCCGTCGGGGTCGGGCAGGCGGTTGAGCCTTACCAGCGGCGTGTTTCCGAGGGCCTCAAGTATATTATTGTAAATCACGGTTGTCTCCTTTTGGGTGTCATACTATAGTATATTACATTATTTTTTGCCGTGTTTCAAGGTTTATCGGAAAATATTGACGTCCCGCGGCGCAAAAAAAATCCGGATAGACAAAACCTCCGGGTTGTGATATACTTATACCTGAAACATTTACGGTGTTTGGGACTATAAAAACAAAGGACAAGGACCCGATGATAAAACGATTCGCAGGGTATTACAAGCCCTTCATAGCGCTTTTTGCCGCCGATATGCTGGCCGCGCTGGCGCTGGCGGCCTGCGACCTCTTCTACCCGATAATAACAAGGCGGATGATTAAGGTTTACATACCCGAGGGGATGCTTGCAAAGCTGCTGGTCTG
Organism: Clostridiales bacterium; assembly: GCA_012837425.1. Taxonomy (GTDB): domain Bacteria; phylum Bacillota; class Clostridia; order Oscillospirales; family CAG-272; genus UMGS1002. The sequence goes on along the minus strand of DURE01000061.1, from coordinate 4,855 downwards.
GGCGGCGGTGCTGCTCGGGCTGTATCTAGTTAAGATGGGGCTGAATTATTTCGTCTCCTATTACGGGCATGTCATGGGCGTCGGGATGCAGGCGGACATGCGCCGGAATGTCTTCGACCACCTGCAAACCCTGCCCCTTACATATTTCGACAACAACAAGACCGGCACCATAATGTCAAGAATCATCAACGACCTGATGGATATTTCCGAGCTGGCGCACCACGGCCCCGAGGACATATTCATTTCTTTTGTCCTGCTTATCGGCTCGTTTGTTATTATGTCCACCATTTACCTGCCGCTGACCCTCATTGTTTTTGCCTCGCTGCCGGCGATGATTGTCTTTGCGGCACTCAAGCGCAAGAAGATGAGCGAAGCCTTCACCGAGGCGCGGGTGCAGATTGGCGAGGTAAACGCCGGGCTTGAGAACAGCATATCGGGGATCCGGGTCTCGCGGGCCTATACCAACGAGAGGTTTGAGAGCGGCCAGTTTGAGGAGGGGAACACCCGCTTTGTCAGGGCCCGCAGACGTGCCTATCAGGCGATGGGCGAATTTCACGCCGGGACCACCTTTATCAGCGACTTTCTGCAGGTGGTCATGTATGTGGCCGGCGGGCTGTTCTTCTTCTATGATAAAATCGACATCGCCGATTTCACCGCCTTTATCCTTTATATCGGCATTTTCCTCAACCCGGTGCGGCGAATTATCTCCTTTGTCGAGCAGTACCAGAACGGGATGACCGGCTTCAGGCGCTTCTGCGAGATTATGGACACATCTCCCGAGGCCGACACACAGGGGGCGGTCGACATTGAAAAGGTCCGGGGCAACATTGAGTTTTGTGGCGTGAGCTTTTCGTATGACGATGGCAAGCAGGTGCTGCACAACATTAGTTTTGAGGTTGAGGCCGGGAAAACGCTGGCGCTGGTAGGGCCGTCGGGGGGCGGCAAAACCACAATCTGCCACCTGATCCCTCGCTTTTATGAGATAAGCGGCGGCGCGGTGAAAGTAGACGGGCAGGACATCCGCAAATTTACCCGCGCGTCGCTCAGGAGAAAAATCGGGATAGTCGCGCAGGACGTATTTCTATTCAACGCCACGATATATGACAACATCGCCTACGGCAGGCCGGACGCCACGCGCGAGGAGGTAGAGGAGGCTGCAAGGCTCGCCAACATCGACGAATTCATAGAATCCCTGCCTGAAGGATATGATACAATAGTCGGGGAGCGCGGGATTAAGCTCTCGGGCGGGCAGAAGCAGCGCGTCTCTATAGCCCGCGTATTCCTGAAAAACCCGCCGATTCTTATACTTGACGAGGCCACCTCGGCGCTTGACACCGCGACCGAGATAGCTATTCAAAAGAGCCTGGAGCAGCTCTCCCGGGGGCGGACCACTATAGTCGTCGCCCACCGGCTGACCACAGTCCGCCGGGCGGATGAAATTTTAGTGGTCACCGACGAGGGAATTGTCGAGCGCGGCACGCATGATGAGCTGCTTGAGCGCGGCGGGCTTTATTCCTCGCTCTGGCGCGGCGCGGCCATACGATAAGAGACACGGGAGGATTATATGAGTGTAATCAGCATCATAAACCTCACCCGCGACTACGGGGGTGGCCGCGGAGTCTTCAACCTCTCCTTCTCTGTTGGCGAGGGCGAGGCCTTCGGCTTTCTCGGACCCAACGGGGCGGGCAAGACCACGACAATAAGACACCTCATGGGCTTTATCAGGCCGCAGAGCGGGGTCTGCTCGATAGGCGGGCTCGACTGCTGGCGCTGCAGCGATAAAATACAGCGGTGGCTCGGCTACATCCCCGGAGAAATCAGCTTTTTTGACGAGCTGACCGGGCGGGAGTACCTGCGCTTTATCGGCAGATACCGCGGCACAGGGGAGCACAGCAGGACCGGGGAGCTGCTCGAGCGCTTTGAGCTTGACCCGAGGAGCAAAATCAAAAAGATGAGCAAGGGGATGAAGCAGAAGCTCGGAATTGTCGCCGCCTTCGGCCACGACCCCGAAATACTTATACTCGACGAGCCTACCAGTGGGCTTGACCCGCTCATGCAGAACCGGTTTGTCGAGCTGATAACCGAGGAAAAGCGGCGCGGCAAAACAATACTGATGTCAAGCCACATGTTCGGTGAGGTCGAGCTGACCTGCGACCGCATAGGGATAATCCGCGCCGGTGTGCTGGTCGCCATGGACACAACCGAAGCTCTGCGAAAAAAGCACCTGAAGCCCTATACCGTGACGCTTGAGAGCGAGGCGCTTGCCGCCGAGTTCGCGCGCGACTTCGGCGGTGTGGTCGAGGGCGTGCGGGTCCATGTGAGTGCGCTGCCGTCGCTTGAGGAAATCTTTTTGCACTATTACGGGGGTGAGAAGTGATGTTCAGCCCGACGCTATACAAACGCGAGTTGCGCGCCTCGTGGAAGATGCTGGTGATTTTCGCGGCGGTCCTCACAATGTATATATCAATAATCATCGCAATGTACAACCCGGCCATGCAGGATTTGCTTAATCAGTATTACGATCTGATGCCGGGGCTGATGAATGCGGTGGGCTTCAGCAAGGACACGGCTAGCCTTATCGGATTTATATCGTCTTATCTGTACGGCTTTATACTGATTGCCTTTCCGATGATTTTCTCGATACTCTGCGGGCACAGGCTCATTGCCCGGTATGTCGACAGGGGCTCAATGGTCAGCCTGCTCGCGGCCCCGGTGAAACGACGCGCGGTAGCCATAACACAGCTTTCTGTTTTAATTACCGGGATACTGGCGCTAGTCCTTTACTCGGCCCTGCTTCAGATTGCGGTCGCCGAGGCCGGATTCCCCGGGGAGCTTGATATTTCAGGGTTTTTGGCGCTCAACGCCGGGCTTTTATGCCTGCACCTCTTTGTCGGCGGCATATGTTTTTTCTGCTCCTGCCTGTTTTCCGACGCGAGGTACAGCATAGGATTCGGGGCCGGAATACCCGCGCTCGCGTTTGTTCTGCAGATGCTGAGCAACGCGGGTGAAAAGGCCGAGAAGGTTAAGTACCTGACATTCTTCACCCTGTTCAGCCCCGACCGGCTTGCCTCCGGCGATAGGTCGGCTGTTGTCGGTGCCCTAATTCTACTTGCCGGTGCGGTTCTGTTCTATACTGCAGCGGTTCTTGTGTTCTCAAAAAAAGATTTGCACATATAAAAAAGTCCCTCATTGCCGGTGGGATTTGTTGCCCGGAGTGAAACCGTGGTTTTCACTCCGGGTTTTTCGGCCTTGAGCCCGCGCCGCCGGTCGCGCATCTATCATTCTCAGCATATAATAAAAAAGAGTAATTTTCACCGGGGGACATAATAATGAATATTCCGAGGAGCAAGAGCTGCCAGCAACAGATAGGACTTATAAACGAGCTGCGCATGCTGTGGGAGCAGCATGTCATGTGGACGCGCTCGTTTATCATAAGCACGGTATCCGGGCTGGGCGACCTTGATGCCGTCACCGCAAGACTGCTGCGCAATCCCGACGATTTCGCGCGGCTTTTGCGAAAATTTTACGGACAGAAAACAACCGACGCCTTCAGGGAGCTTTTCACACAGCACCTCTTAATTGCGGCAGACCTTGTAAAGGCCGCAAAGGCCGGCAACTCGTCAGCGGCCATGACCGCCCGCCAGAGGTGGTATGCAAATGCGGAGGACATGGCAAAATTCCTGTCAAACATCAATCCCAGCTGGAGCGAGTCGAGGTGGAAAAGGATGCTGTTTGACCATTTGCGGATGACCGAGGATGAGGCGGTGCTCAGGCTTAACCGAAGGTACGCGGAGGACATTGAAAACTACGACAGGATTGAGGGGCAGGCCCTGGAGATGGCCGATTACATGGCCCAAGGCATAATAAACCAGCATTTCAACTACTGACAAAACGCCTCGTCGCATGCGACGAGGCGTTTTAAATGGCTACAGTAGCGCCGGTGTGGGCAGAAGCAGCCGGCTGTTGACGTATTTTTGCAGCTCGGCCAGTCGCTCGGCCGGCATTGTCGGGGTATTTTCAAGCCGGTTTTTTATCCCGAGCCGCTCATATTTGAAAAACCCCATGGTATGGAAGCCGAGCAGCTGATATTTTTCGACCGCCCCCGCGTCGACATAGGGGCGCAAGACCTCAATGTAGCGGTCGAGGTCCTCCTTTTGGTCATTTATGCCTGGGACAATCACAGTCCGCGCCCAGGTCCGGATTTTTTCGGTGGCAAGGAAGTCAAAAAACTTAACAACCAGCGAAAAATCGCCGCCGGTATATTTTTTAAAGGTTTGGGCATCCGGGAATTTCAGGTCGCATATAACCAGCCCCGCGCCGCGGAGGGCGGCCCTCACATCCCCGTCAAGCTCGACGCAGCCGCTGGTGTCGATTGTATATGAAATATTATCGCCGGCAAGCAATCTGCCGAGCCTGACAATTTCGCCGGCCTGCAGGAGCGGCTCGCCCCCGCCGAAGGTGACCCCGCCGCCGGCGCTGAAGTAGGGTTTGTATCTTTTGATTTTCTGTAACAGCTCCTCGGGGGTGTACTCGGTGCCGGCGCGGGGATTCCATGTGTCGGGGTTGTGGCAATAGGCGCAGCGCATAGGGCAGCCGGCAAGGAAAATGGCATACCGCAGCCCCTCGCCGTCAAGCGCCGCCAGGGATTCTATCGAATGTACAATCATGGGCTTACCCTCCGAATGGGGAACAGGTGAAAAATTTTCAAACTCAAAAATCTTGATAGTATTTAACTTAATATCATATTTTGTTTTAAAGGAACTTTTTTCAAAAAGTTCCTTTGACGGGGGTCCGGGGGCGGCGCCCCCGACAGGGGTTTGGGGGGCTTCGCCCCCAAAAGCGGCAGTTACATTCT